>NZ_DASSXS010000024.1:0-8710 GCF_035703625.1 Nocardioides sp.
TCCTCGCGGACGACGAGGTGCGCGGCCGACTGCCGGCCCCTCCGGTCACCTCCGGCGTCGTCACCTGCGGCCAGGGCCGCGAGCAGCCGCCGGGACAGGGGCTCATCGGGATCGGACTCCGCCCAGGCCGCCTCGATCGCAAGCACCACGTCCTCGCCGGTGAGCACGTTGCCCTGGATGGCGTAGCCGTCGCCGGTCAGGCTTCCGGCCCACTCCAGGCAGGCCGGGCCGGTGTGGGAGGCGGCGCCGCCCTCGGCATCCACGATCCCGACCTGCCGGTGGTCCCGGCCGGGGTCGTCCTCGATCAGCCGCTGCAGGGCGACCGAGGCGGTGGCGCCGTCGTCGAGGTGCGCGAGGGCCTGGCCCTTGTAGGCGACGTTGGCGTCGGCCTGGGTGGCGATCGCGCCGACCTGGGCGACGGCGGCCGGAACGGCAGACCCGACGGCGAGGAACTTCGAGGCGACAGCCACGCCCCACGACTCACCGTCGGCGGACCGGGCGACGATGGAGAAGGTCATGCTGGGACCCTACCGATCCGGGGCTTCCTTGCGGTCCGCCGTCGCCGCTAGGGTCGTCGAGGTCGATGTGAACGATCCAACGAAAGGCGGACCTATGCGGGTCGGAGTGCTCACCGGAGGCGGGGACTGTCCAGGCCTGAACGCCGTGATCCGGGCGGTGGTTCGCAAGGGCGCGCGCGAGCACGGCTTCGAGTTCGTCGGCTACCGCGACGGCTGGCGAGGCCCGCTCGAGGGCGTGACGATGGAGCTCGGGATCGAGCAGTGCCGCGGGATCCTGCCCCGC
Source organism: Nocardioides sp. (assembly GCF_035703625.1). Classification (GTDB taxonomy): domain Bacteria; phylum Actinomycetota; class Actinomycetes; order Propionibacteriales; family Nocardioidaceae; genus Nocardioides. Next base: position 802 of record NZ_DASSXS010000024.1, read on the forward strand.
GGCGGCACCATTCTCGGATCCTCGCGGACCAATCCGTTCAAGATCGACAACGGGGTCGAGCTGATCAAGGAGAACCTCGAACGGGACGGGGTCGACGCCCTCGTCGCCATCGGTGGCGAAGACACGCTCGGCGTCGCGACCAAGCTCGCTGACCTCGGGGTCCACGTCGTCGGCGTACCCAAGACCATCGACAACGACCTCTCCGGCACCGACTTCACGTTCGGCTTCGACACCGCCGTCAACATCGCGATCGAGGCGATCGACCGCCTGCACACCACCGCGGAGTCCCATCACCGGGTGCTCGTGGTCGAGGTCATGGGCCGGCACGCCGGCTGGATCGCCTTGCACGCCGGCCTCGCGGGCGGAGCCAACATCGTCCTGATCCCGGAGCAGCCGTTCGACATCGACGAGGTGTGCAAGCTGGTCGAGAGCCGCTTCGAGTCGCGCTACGCCCCGATCCTCGTGGTCTCCGAGGGGGCCGTGCCGCGGGAGGGCGGGGACATGACGCTCTCCTCGGGCGAGGTCGACCAGTTCGGCCATGTCCGGCTCGGCGGGATCGGCGACCGGCTGGCACACGAGATCGAGACGCGCACGGGCAGCGAGGCCCGCGCGGTCGTGCTCGGCCACGTCCAGCGGGGCGGCACACCCTCCGCGTTCGACCGCTGGCTGGCGACCCGGTTCGGCCTGCAGGCCATCGACGCCGTGGCCGACGGCGACTTCGGCAAGATGGTCGCCCTGCGTGGGACGTCCATCATCCGGGTACCTCTGAACGAGGGCACCGACGAGCTCAAGCTGGTGAGCCCGGAGGAGTACGCCGAGGCGGAGGTCTTCTTCGGCTAGGCCCTGTCACTGGCGTTGGTGGCCCCGAACGGCCACGATGGGCCAACACGTTCGAGGAGGCAACGCGACATGAGCACTGGCACGCAGGCCGAAGAGGTCGACGACGTCAACGGGTCAGAGCCCGACCTGAAGCGGGTGATGGGCCCCAAGCTGCTGCTGCTGTTCATCGTCGGCGACATCCTCGGGGCGGGCGTCTACGCCGTCACCGGTGACATCGCGGGCGAGGTCGGCGGGGTGGCCTGGCTGCCCTTCCTGATCGCGTTCGCCGTCGCCACGTTGACGGCCTTCTCCTACATCGAGCTGGTCACCCGGTTCCCGCAGGCGGCCGGGGCGGCGCTCTACGCGCACAAGGCGTTCGGCATCCACTTCGTGACCTTCCTGGTGGCCTTCACGGTCGTCTGCTCCGGCATCACCAGCGCCTCGACCTCGTCCAGCCTGCTGGCGGCCAACCTGCTGGCCGGGCTCGACGCGACGGTCGGGGGAGTTCCGACGTCCACCTCGGCGACGATCGCGGTCGCCCTCGCGTTCATGGTGCTCCTGGCCCTGATCAACCTCCGCGGCGTCGGCGAGAGCGTGAAGTTCAACGTCGTGCTCACCCTGATCGAGGTGACCGCGCTGGCCATCGTCATCGGCGTCGGCTTCTGGGTCATGGCCACCCAGGGCGCCGACCTCGGCCAGGTCGTCGTCTTCGATTCCTCGACCGATCGCGGCATGTTCGCGGCCACCACGGTGGCCACCGCGATCGCGTTCTTCGCGATGGTCGGCTTCGAGGACTCCGTCAACATGGTCGAGGAGACCCAGGACCCCGAGCGGATCTTCCCCCGGGTGATGCTGACCGGCCTCGGCATCGCCGTCGTGATCTACATGCTGGTCGCGGTCTCGGTGATCATGGTGCTGCCGCTCGGCGACATCCAGAGCTTCGACGGCGAGACCGGCATCCTGATCGAGGTCGTGAAGGAGGGTGCCCCCAACCTGCCGGTGGCCGAGATCTTCCCGTTCCTGACCGTCTTCGCGGTTGCCAACACCGCCCTGATCAACATGCTGATGGCCAGCCGGCTGATCTACGGCATGGCCCGCCAGGACGTGCTGCCGCGCGGTCTCGGGAAGGTGCTGGCCGGGCGTCGTACGCCGTGGACCGCGATCATCTTCACGACCGTCCTCGCCCTGGGGCTCATCATCTACGTCACCCGCGGCGAGGGCACCTCGATCGTCGAGGCCCTGAGCGGTACGACCGGCCTGCTGCTGCTCTGCGTCTTCACGATCGTCAACATCGCGTGCCTGGTCGTCCGCCGTAGGTCCGACACCACGCCACGTTTCCGCGCGCCCGCGTTCGTCCCCGTGCTCGGTGCCGTCACCTCCGCCTTCCTGGTCGGCCCCTGGGCGCGCGACCCCGAGGACTGGATCCAGTACCGCATCGCTGCGGTGCTGCTGGGCATCGGCATCGTGCTCTGGGCCCTGACGTGGTTCACCAACCGCGGGATCCGCGCCAAGAAGACCGGGTTCCGCGACGTCGACCACCTCGGGGGATGAGATGGGGGGATCGCGCCCGCGTAGGCTGGCGGCGTGACGATCCCCGACCTCGCGGACCTGCATGCGCTCGGTCCGGCGCAGCAGCCGGCCTACCCCGACCCGGCGGCCGTCGACCTTGCGGTGTCCCGGCTGCGCTCGCACCCGCCCCTGGTGTTCGCGGGCGAGTGCGACGAGCTCAAGGCGAAGATCGGCGCCGTGGCCCGCGGGGAGGCGTTCCTGCTCCAGGGCGGCGACTGCGCGGAGACCTTCGCCGGGGTGACGGCCGACAACGTCCGCAACAAGCTGCGGGTCCTCCTGCAGATGGCCGTGGTCCTGACCTACGCCGCGTCCGTGCCGGTGGTGAAGGTGGGGCGGATCGCCGGTCAGTACGCCAAGCCACGCTCGTCGGACATCGAGACCCGCGACGGGGTCTCGCTGCCGGCCTACCGGGGTGACGCCGTCAACGGCTTCGAGTTCACCCCCGAGGCCCGGATGCCCGACCCGCAGCGCCTGGTCGACGTCTACAACTCCTCGGCGGCGACGCTCAACCTGGTCCGCGCCTTCGTCACCGGCGGCTATGCCGACCTGCGCCAGGTCCACACCTGGAACACCGACTTCGTCCGCGACTCGGCGGCCGGGCAGCGCTACGAACAGGTGGCGGGCGAGATCGACCGGGCCCTGACGTTCATGCAGGCGATCGGTGCCGACCCCGACGAGTTCCACCGGGTCGACTTCCACAGCAGCCACGAGGCGCTCGTGCTGGAGTACGAGCACGCCCTCACCCGGATCGACTCGCGCACCGGCCTGCCGTACGACGTCTCCGGGCACTTCCTCTGGATCGGCGAGCGCACCCGCCAGCTCGATGGCGCCCACGTCGAGCTCCTGCGCCACATCCGCAACCCGATCGGGGTGAAGCTCGGGCCCACCGCGACGGCGGACGAGGCCCTCGCCCTGGCCGGACGGCTGAACCCCGACAACGAGCCGGGTCGTCTCACCTTCGTCACCCGCTTCGGCGCCGGCCGCATCCGTGAGGGGCTGCCGCAGCTCGTCGAGAAGGTCTCCGCCGCCGGCGTCGAGGTGGCCTGGGTGTGCGACCCGATGCACGGCAACACGTTCGAGGCGTCGTCGGGCCACAAGACCCGTCGCTTCGACGACGTGATCGAGGAGGTGCAGGGCTTCTTCGACGTCCATCGCTCGGTCGGCACCTGGCCGGGCGGGGTCCACGTCGAGCTCACCGGGGACGACGTCACCGAGTGCGTGGGCGGTGGTGAGGAGCTGGCCGAGATCGACCTGGCTCACCGCTACGAGTCCGTCTGCGACCCTCGCCTGAACCGGGTGCAGTCCCTGGAGCTCGCGTTCCTGGTCGCCGAGATGCTGCGCAAGGCCTGAGGGGCGTTGACCGCGAGCCTGCGAGCGGGCGGCGTCGCAACCCCCCGACCGCGACTTCGCTAGGTTCGCTCCGTGATCGACCTCCGCTCCGACACCGTCACCGCGCCCACCGAGGCGATGCGGGCCGCGATGGCCCGGGCCGAGGTGGGCGACGACGTCTTCGGGGAGGACCCGACCGTGCGGCGGCTCGAGGAGCGGGTCGCGGAGCTCTTCGGACACGAGGCGGCGCTGTACACCCCCACCGGCTCGATGGCCAACGTCCTGGCGGTGCGCACGCTCGTCGGGCCCGGGCAGGAGGTCCTGTGCGAGTCGTCGGCCCACATCGCCCGGGCGGAGCTGGGTGCCCATGCGGCCTACACCGGCCTCACCATGCGTACCTGGACCGGTGAGCACGGACAGGTCGACCTTCCGGCGATCCAGCGCCTCCATGCACCCGACCTGGGGCCGTTCTTCGTGCCGACCAAGGCGGTCTCGGTCGAGAACACCCACAACTTCGCGGGCGGGGTCGTCCAGGCGCTCGACGACCTGCGGGCGCTCCGGCAGTGGGCGACGTCGGCGGGCACCCGGATCCACGTCGACGGCGCCCGGATCTGGAACGCACACGTCGCCACCGGCGCCGCGTTGGCCGACTACGGCGCGATCGCGGACGTGATGGCTGTCTGCCTGTCCAAGGGCCTCGGCGCGCCGGTCGGCTCCCTGGTGGTCGGGTCGTCGGACGCGATCGCCGAGTCCCGGGTGTGGCGCAAGCGGATGGGCGGCGGCATGCGGCAGGTCGGCATCCTCGCGGCCGCCGGGCTCCACGCCCTCGACCACGTCGAGCGGCTCGCCGACGACCACCGGCATGCCCGGCTGCTGGCCGAGGCGTGCGGGGTCGACCCGTCGTCGGTGGACACCAACATCGTCGTGGTCCCGCACGACGACCCGCCGGCCTTCGTCGCGGCTGCCCGCGAGGGCGGGGTCCTGGTCGCCGCGCTCGGGCGCACGGCGGTCCGCCTGGTCACGCATCTCGACGTCTCCCGTGAGGACGCCGAGCGGGCGGCGAAGGTGCTCGGCGGCCTGGCCGGGCACCCCCGCGGCTCGGCTCAGCCCGCCTAGGTGCGGGCGGGGGTCGCCACCTCGTCGGTGACGGTCACGGGCGCGGTCCGGGGAACCAGCAGCATCGCGACGGCGCCGACCACGGCGGGGACGGCGAAGGCGTAGAAGTTCGCGTCGAGTCCCCACCCGGAACCCAGGATGAACGCCCCGTAGATCGGCCCGGCGATGGCACCGAGCCGGCCGATCCCCAGCGCCCACCCGAGCCCCGTCGCGCGCATGTGAGCCGGGTAGAAGGTGGCGGTGTAGGCGTTGACCAGGATGGTCGTGCCGATCGTGCAGGCCCCGGCCACCGCGACGAGGAGGTACAGCATGAGCGAGGGCAGGCTGTAGCTGAGCAGGAAGATGCACACCGCCGCGGTGGCGAACATGGTCGAGGTGGTCACCTTCGAGCCGACCCGGTCGGCTACCGCTCCCAGTGCGGGCGTCCCGATGATCGCGCCGAGGTTGAGCACCAGCAGGAACGCCAGCGCCGACCCGAGCTCGTAGCCCGCCTCTCGCATGATCTGCGCCAGCCAGGTGTTGAGACCGTAGACGAGCAGCAGGCCCATCCCGGTGCCGATCCAGAACAACAGCGTCCCGGCGACGAACCGCGGCTTGAAGAGCTCGGCGATGCCGGCCAGGGCCCCTGCCTTCCTGCCTTCGTCCGGCTCCGCGGCGGGTTCCTCGAGCGCGAGGTCGTACCGGGCAGCGACGGCGCGGGCCTCATCGTGGCGGCCGCGCACCATCAGGAAGCTCGCCGACTCCGGGAGCAGCTTCCAGGCCACGGGCAGCAGGGCGAACCCGAGCAGGGCGCCACCGACGAACATGGAGCGCCAGCCCAGCGACGGGATGACCCAGATGGCGGACAGCGCCGCGATGAGGCCGCCGACCGAGTACCCGCAGAACATGAACGCATTGGTGGTGCTGCGGTGTCGTGGATGGGCGTACTCGATGGTGAGGGCGATCGCCGTGGGCACCACGCCGCCGAGCCCGAGGCCGGCCAGGAACCTGCTCAGCCCGAAGATCTCCGGAGTCGGTGCGGCTGCTGCGAGCAGCATCGCGGCCGAGAACCACGCGATGCAGACCAGCATGATCTTGCGGCGGCCCACGATGTCGGTGACGGTGCCGATGGTCAGGGCCCCGATCAGCATCCCGATCAGGGCGTAGGACCCGATGCGGCCCGCCTGCGCCGTGCTGAGCGTCCACTCGGCACTGCCGTCGACGAGCGTGGGAACCACCGTTCCGTAGACGATCAGGTCGTAGCCGTCGACCACGATCGTCGCGCAGCAGATGGCCACCGCCACCAGCCGGGAGCTGTGTCGGTCCGCTGTGACTGTGTGTTGCGACATGACTGCCTTTCCGCGATTGGTTGGTGCGTCGTGCAGAGTCCTGGTCCTCAGTGCCCGCTGAACGCCTCCTCGAGCCACCAGGACGCGTGGGTGCTGACTACCTTGGCGTCGATGAGCAGGGGGCGACGGCGGTCGCCGGAGACCCAGGCGTCGACCGCCTTCAGGTCGTCCGGCCCGTGCACGGTCACCGCGTCGAAGCCGTAGCCGCGGGCGATTCCGGCGATGTCGGTCTCCGGGAAGGTGACCGTGTCGACCGGGTGCCCGTCCGGCGCGAAGTGGTGCACCTCGGCGCCGTAGGCGTCGTCGTTGTAGACGACGACGACCATCGGCAGGCCCAGGCGGCGGACGGTGTCGAGCTCGACCGCGCTCATCAGCGCGCCACCGTCGCCGAGGGCCGCGATCGGCAGCCGCTCGGGCTGCGCGAGCGCGGCGCCGATCGCGGTCGAGAGTCCCAGCCCGATGGACTGGAACGCCTGGGTGAAGCAGAAGCCCAGCTCGTCGGGCACCGAGAGGAACATGCTCGGGAAGCCCATGAAGTTGCCCGAGTCCACCGCGAGCACCCGCTCGGCGGGCAGGATGTCGTCGAGCAGGATGCTCAGCGTGCGCGGGTCGATCCGCTCACCGGTGCCCGTGTCGTCGTAGCCGACGTCGCGCCACCGGACCTCCGCGGCGATCTGCTCGCGCAGAGCCGTGGTGCGGTAGCCGTCGCGCCGGTGCCCGGCTGCCCCGAGCACCAGCCCGGCCGTGGCCTGCACATCGCCCGCGACGCCGAGGTCCAGCGGACGGTGCAGGCCCAGCGCGGCCTCGTCGTCGTCCACCTGCACGAGGCTCGCGCGAGGAGAGATGAGCCGGCCGTGTCGCGTGGTCCACATGTTGAGGGCGCAGCCCCAGCCCACGATCAGGTCCGCACCCCGGATCAGGTCGGCCGCGAGAGGTGAGGCGAATCCGCCCGATACGTCGAGCGACCAGGGGCTGCCGGCGAACAGCCCCCGCGCGACGGCCGAGGTGGCCAGCAGGGCGCCGTACTGGTCTGCCAGGGCCTCCAGTGCGGCCCGGCAGCCCGCGCCGCGGGCGCCCCGGCCGGCGACGAACACCGGTCGCTCGGACCGGTCGAGGAGGTCGACGAGCCGGCTCACCTGCGCGTCATCGGGCGTCCTGCGCGGAGGATCGGCCGGGAACGCGACCTCCTGCCCGGGCGGCACCTCGTCGTCCTGGACGTGGAGCGGGATGTTGACCAGCACCGAGCGCCGCTCCTGCACGGCGAGCGTGGCGGCCGCGCAGGTCTCCGCGACCGCGGTCTCGGCGGAGGTGATCCGGACGGAGGTCGCACCGACGGCGCGCGCCAGGGCGTCCTGGTCGACGAAGAAGTTGGACCTCGGCTCGCTCGCCTCCGCGGCGAGCAGGAGCAGGGGCGTGCGGCTCTTGGCGGCCTCGGCGAGCCCGGTGAGCGCATTGGTGAGCCCGCACCCCTGGTGCACGGTGACGGCGGCCAGGCGACCGCTGCACCGCGCATAGGCGTCGGCCATCGTGGCCGCTCCCGCCTCGTGGCGACTCGCGACGAAGCGGCAGCCGGAGGCCACCATGGCGTTGGTCAGGTGGAAGTTGCCCGACCCGACCACGCCGAAGACGTGGTCGACTCCGACGGCGACGACCGTCCTGCCGACTGCCTCCGCGACGTTCACATCGTGTCGGCCCGCGTGCGGACGCAGGCGCCGACGAACGTCTCGACCCCGGGCCCGGTGGCGGGC
>NZ_DASSXS010000241.1:0-18519 GCF_035703625.1 Nocardioides sp.
TTCGCACCTCAACCTCCGGAGTCTGGTCCCAGGCGCCTTCGCACCTCAACCTCCGGAGTCTGGCCCCCAGACGGCCGGGCGCCTTCGCACCTCAACCTCCGGAGTCTGGCCCCCAGACGGCCGGGCGCCTGCGCACCTCAACCTCCCGAGACTGGCCCCCAGACGCCTTCGCACCTCAACCTCCGGTGCGTCTCAGCCCGCCGGACGCGCGGTGAGACCGGTCGGTCCCCCGGGCGCGCCGTGGCACTTCTTGAACTTCTTGCCCGACCCGCAGGGGCACATCGCGTTGCGACCGATGCCCGCGTAGGGGTCGTCCGCGTTGCTGGCCGTCTGGCCGCGCTGCTCGACCTCTCCGGTCTCGGTCGGACCGGCGTAGGTCAGCTTCTCGGGAGGCTGGACACGCTCCAGACCCTTGGCCCGGATGTGGGGGGTCTGCTGCTCCGGCTGACCGTCGGCCACCGGGAGCGGCGCCCGCATCGGCTCGGTCATCGCCGGCTCGGCCTCCGCGACCTCGTCCTCCTCGTCGACCTGGACCTCGAGGTTGAACAGGTAGCCGACCACCTCGGCCTTGATGCCGTCCATCATGGCGGCGAACATGTCGAACCCCTCGCGCTGGTACTCCACGAGCGGGTCGCGCTGGCTGTAGGCGCGCAGGTAGATGCCCTCTCGCAGGTAGTCCATCTCGTAGAGGTGCTCGCGCCACTTCCGGTCGAGCACGGAGAGGATCACCTGGCGCTCGAGCTCGCGCATGACCTCGGCGCCGACCTCCGCCTCGCGGCGGTCGTAGGCCGCGTGCGCGTCGAGCTTGAGCGCGTCGATGAGCTCCTGGCGGTCGAGGTTGCCCCGCCCTCCGGCTTCCTTCTCGAGGACCCCGCGGTCGATCGACACCGGCCAGAGCTGACCGAGGGCGGTCCACAACGCCTCGAGGTCCCACTCCTCCGCGAAGTCCTCCGTGGCCCCCATGACGTAGCCGGTGACGACGTCGTCGATGAAGGTCCGGGTCTGCTCCTGAAGGTCGGCGCCCTCGAGGACCTCGCGCCGCTCGGCGTAGATGACCTCGCGCTGCCGGCTCATGACGTCGTCGTACTTGAGGACGTTCTTGCGGCTCTCGAAGTTCTGCGACTCGACCTGGGCCTGGGCGTTGGCGATCGCACCGGTGACCCGCTTGTTCTCGATCGGGACGTCGTCGGGGACCTTGAGCACCTGGAGCACCCGGTCGACCCAGTCGGACTTGAACAGCCGCATCAGCTCGTCCTGGAGGGACAGGTAGAACCGGGACTCGCCCGGGTCGCCCTGACGCCCGGAGCGTCCGCGCAGCTGGTTGTCGATGCGGCGGGACTCGTGCCGCTCGGTGCCGACGACGTAGAGGCCGCCGAGCTCGCGGACCTCGTCGTGCTCGGTGGCGACCTGGGCCTTGATCTCCTCGAGCGCCCGCGGCCAGGCGGCTTCGTACTCGTCGGAGTGCTCGACCGGGTCGAGCCCCTCCTGCCGCAGCTTCTGGTCGGCGAGGAACTCCACCGAGCCGCCCAGCATGATGTCGGTGCCTCGGCCGGCCATGTTGGTGGCCACGGTGACCGCGCCCTTGTGACCGGCCATCGCGACCACCTTGGCCTCGTCGGCGTGGACCTTGGCGTTGAGGACGCTGTGCGGCACGTTGTTCTTCTTGAGCATCCCCGAGAGCAGCTCGGACTTCTCGACCGACACGGTGCCCACCAGGACCGGCTGGCCCTTGCGGTGGCGCTCGGTGATGTCCTCCACGACCGCGTGGTACTTGGCCTCCTCGGTGCGGTAGACCAGGTCGGGCTGGTCCTTGCGGACCATCGGCAGGTTGGTCGGGATCGGGACCACGCCGAGGTTGTAGATCTTGTCGAACTCCGACGCCTCGGTCATCGCCGTGCCGGTCATGCCCGAGAGCTTGTCGTAGAGGCGGAAGTAGTTCTGCAGGGTGATGGTGGCGAGGGTCTGGTACTCCTCGCGGACCGTCACGCCCTCCTTGGCCTCGATCGCCTGGTGGAGACCGTCGTTGTAACGGCGCCCCGACAGCATCCGGCCGGTGTGCTCGTCGACGATGAGCACCTCGCCCTGCATGACGACGTACTCCTTGTCGTTGCGGAACAGCTCCTTGGCCTTGATCGAGTTGTTGAGGAAGGAGATGAGCGGGGTGTTCGCCGACTCGTAGAGGTTCTCGATGCCGAGGTGGTCCTCGACCTTGGTGATGCCGGGTTCGAGGACGGAGATGGTCCGCTTCTTCTCGTCGACCTCGTAGTCGACGTCGCGTTCGAGCCGGAGGGCCAGCTTGGCGAACTCGCCGTACCAGCGCACCTCGTCCTGGGTGGGCCCGCTGATGATCAGCGGCGTGCGGGCCTCGTCGATCAGGATCGAGTCGACCTCGTCCACGATCGCGAAGTTGTGGCCGCGCTGGACGCAGTCCTCGATGGTGCTGGCCATGTTGTCGCGCAGGTAGTCGAAGCCGAGCTCGTTGTTGGTGCCGTAGGTGATGTCGCACGCGTAGGCGTCGCGGCGCTCGTCGGGCTTCATCTCCGGGAGGATGACGCCCGTGGTCAGGCCGAGGAAGTGGTGGATGCGGCCCATCCACTCGGCGTGGTACCTCGCCAGGTAGTCGTTGACGGTGACGATGTGGACACCCTTGCCGGTCAGCGCGTTCAGGTACGACGGCAACGTGGCGACCAGGGTCTTGCCCTCACCGGTCTTCATCTCGGCGATGTTGCCGAGATGGAGCGCAGCGCCGCCCATGATCTGGACGTCGTAGTGGCGCTGGCCGATCACCCGCTTGGCGGCCTCGCGGACGGTCGCGAACGCCTCCGGCATCAGGTCGTCGAGGCTCTCCCCCTGCTCGAGGCGCTGCTTGAACTCAGCCGTCATCCCCTGCAGCTCGGCGTCGCTCATGGCGACGAAGTCGTCCTCGATCGCGCTCACGGCCTGGGCCACCGCCTCGAGCTGGCGCAGGATCTTCCCCTCGCCGATGCGGAGGATCTTGTCGAGAATGGCAGGCACGAGAGTGGGCTCCCTGAGTGACGTCGGATTGCGGCTGCCACTCTACCCAGCGGGTGGATTGCGGCGGCATCTTCGGCGGATCCGCCGGGGACGGCGACTCAGGGGCGCAGGGCGGGCGCCAGGTCACCTCGTTGCTCGACGGTGATCCCGGCAAGTCCCAGCCACTGCGCCAGGTCGCGCAGCTCGGCGCTCAGCTCGTCGGCGGTGTCGTCGGGTGCGTCGCGTTCGGCGTACGCCGCCTTGACGACCAACCGGCCGGCGGGGCGATCCGCCTTGAGGTCCACCCGGGCCACGATCCGGTCCCGCAGCAGGAAGGGCAGCACGTAGTAGCCGTGCACCCGTTGCGGCTTGGGCACGTAGATCTCGATCCGGTAGTGGAAGTCGAAGAGCCGCTCGGTGCGCTCCCGCTCCCACACCAGGGGGTCGAACGGGCTGAGCAGGGCCCGGGCCGCCACTCGCCGCGGCCGCCGCGCCTCGCGGTGCAGGTAGGCGGGTCGGCTCCAGCCGTCGATCGTCACGGGGATCAGCTCGCCGTCCTCGACCAGCTCGTCGATGGCCTCGCGTGCCGCCACCTGCCCCGTGCCGGGCTGGAGCTTCATCCGGTAGTAGTCGGCGAGGCAGCGCGCGGTGGCGACACCGTGGGACCGCGCCGCCCGGCTGACCAGCTCGCGGTTGGCGTCGGCGACCGGCGGGATGGGCTGGGCCAGCACCGTGGGCGGGATGACCCGCTCGGGCAGGTCGTAGCGGATCTCGAACTGGGACGTGCGCCCGGCCACCGCCACGTCGCCGACCATGAAGAGGTAGTCGAGGGCGCGTCGGGTCGACGACCAGTTCCACCCCCAGTGCTCACGGCTCCGCGGGAGCCCGTCGTCGAGGTCGCGGGCCGTGGAGGCCCCGAGGTCGGCGAGCTCGTCCAACAGGCGCGCGGTCAGCTCGGGCGTCACCTCGGTCCCCCACCACTTGTGGCGCTGGGTGCGGTAGGACTCCATCCGGTGCCGCATCACCGGCCACAGTTCGACCGGCATCAGCGCCTGGACGTGGGCCCAGTACTCGACCACCCGGCGGGGTCCCCGCCCGTTGGAGGTCTGGGCCCGATCCAGCAGCGTCGTGTCGTAGGGGCCCATCCGGGAGTACAGCGGCATGTAGTGGGCCCGCTGCAGGACGTTGACGGAGTCCACCTGGAGCACGCCGGTGCGGTCCAGGGTGCGTGCGAAGGTGCGCATCGTGGGCGTGGTGTGGCGCCGGTCGAGGAAACCCTGGGCGGCGAGGGCGATGCGGCGAGCCTGGGCCCGGCTCAAGGACAGCGTCACGGACTGAACCTAACCACGGGGTACGGACATTGGTCGCCGTCAGCGCCCAAGGCCACCGGGTTTCGACCCGCCCGTCGCGCCCTCGCGGGCTCGGGCGCGGGGCTTGCTCAACCTTCCCTGCTTTTCCTGACTCCTGCCTCCGGCAGGAGTCAGGGCAGGTCCAGCAGCTTTTCCTTGACGGCGTACATGACCGCCTCCATCCGCGAGTGGAGCTGGAGCTTCTCCAGGATGTTGCGGACGTGGTTCTTCACGGTGTTCTCGCTGATGAAGAGCTCTTTGGCGATCTCGCGGTTGTTCATGCTCTTGGCGACCAGCCGCAGCACCTCGAGCTCACGCTCGGTGAGCCGCAGGCCCGGGACGTGCTGGCGCTCGGGCCGCGACATCTGCTTGAACTCGTCGATCAGCTTGACCGCCATCGACGGGCTGATGAGGGACTGCCCCTCCGCCACGACCTTGACGGCCTGGGCCACCTCCTCGATGGAGGAGTCCTTGAGCAGGTAGCCCGAGGCCCCGCTCTTGACGGCCTCGTAGAGGTCGGCCTCCTCGTCGGAGACGGTGAGCATGATGATCTTGGAGGAGGGGACTGCCTCCTTGATGGCACGGCAGGCCTCGATGCCGGAGCGCTTGGGCATCCGTACGTCGAGGAGCACGACGTCGGGCGCCACTCCGGCCGCGAGGTTCGTTCCCTCGACGCCGTCTCCGGCCTCACCGACGACCTCGAGGGTCGGCTCGGCGGCCAGGAGCATGGTCAGCCCGCGCCGGAACAGCTCCTGGTCATCGACCACCAGCACCCGGATGGGTTCCCCCGCGCGTTGCACCACGAGCGCAATCATGGCACGTCCGGGGCAGTTTGGGGCACGTTCGGGGCCATGGGACGGCAAGGAGGAGTGGCCCCTCCGGGCCACCCCTCCTCGTGGGCGCGAACTGACGGTCTAGCCCGCGGCCCCCAGATCGAGCGAGATCACGCCGTAGTCGTAGCCGCGACGCCGGTAGACGACCGAGGGACGCTCGCTCTCCTTGTCCACGAAGAGGTAGAAGTCGTGGCCGACCAGCTCCATCTCGTACAGCGCCTGGTCGAGGTTCATCGGAGTCGCGTGGTGGGACTTCTCCCGGACGACCAGCGGGCCGTCGCCGGTCACGCTGATCGGCCCGACCTTGCGGTCGATCGTCACCTCGTCATCGGCCCCGGGTCCGCCCAGCGTGGCGTCCACCGGGGCGTCGGCCATGGCCTGGCCGACGGAGACGGGAGCACGCCTGCCGCGGTGGACGCGCCGCCGGTCGGCGGCCCGGCGCATCTGGGAGGCCATCTTGTCGAGCGCCAGGTCCAGCGCGCCCATCTTCTCCTCGGCCGCAGCCTCGGCGCGGATCACGGGCCCCTTCGAGAAGGCCGTCAGCTCGACCCGCACCGCGCGGTCGTGCTGACGGGGGTTGCGCTCGCACTCGACCTCGACCTGTACCCGGATGATCCGGTGGTCGTGCTTCTCCAGTCGCGACAGCTTCTCGGCTACGTGACTTCGGAACCGGTCAGAGAGCTCGCAGTGCCGTCCCGTGACCACAACTTCCATGTGAACCTCCGGTGATCCGTTTGGTCCTCATCCGCTCGCAGGCTCAGGACCTGCTGTTTGAGGGTGGGCAGGAGCCCGTCCGGCCGACCTGGTCTTCGTCCCCACAATCGCCTGCTGAGGTGCTCGCAGCTTGAGTGCCACTACTGACCTTCTCCCGCCCACCACCGTGTACGACGGTGGCGGCAAGGCAGGACTTACGTCTAAGCCGCACCGTGATCCGGGACCCCGAAGGGCCCCGTTACGTGGGCCGTTTCGCCTGCGACTGGCATCGGCTTGCCATGGGGACGCCCTGGGGGCCCAGCGCGTCCCGATGACGCAACCACGGACCCGAACGGACTCCATGTCACGACGGTAGTTGCTGGGGCGACCCGGGGAAAGCGGTGGGGGTCAAGATTCCCGACCGGCGGACCAGTGGTCCCCTCGCCGGAGGGTCGCCGCGACCGTGGCGACCCCGGCCACGGAGAGCCCCACCGCCTCCAGGGCCCTCTGTGCCTCGCGAGCGGTGGCGCCCGTGGTCAGTACGTCGTCGCACACGACGACGTGCGCGCGCCGGCCCGCGACCCGGCGCAGTCGCGCGGCCGGGCAGAACATCGACCCCGCCAGGTTGGTGGCACGCGCGGCGGCGTCGAGGCCGGCCTGGTCGGCCACCGCACCGCGCGAGACCAGGAGCCGCGCGGGCGTCACGTCGTACTGCTGTCGGCGGAGCAGGCGGGCGGCCTCACGGATCAGGGCACCGGTGGGATCGTGACCGCGCGCACGCGCCGCACCCGGCCGCGACGGCACCGGGACGAGGACCACCTCTCCTGCGGGCGCGGCGGCGGCCACCGCGGCCGCCAGCAGACGAGCGAGCGGGCGCCGCAGCGCCAGCACCCGGCGCTCCTTGTGGGCCACGACCATCGCCCGGGTCACGCCGTCGTACGCCCCGGCCGACCAGGGGGTGGCCAGACCCGGCGGGGCCGGGACAGGCCACCGGGTCGTGGCGACCGTCGGTAGCTCCGCCGCGCACTCCCGGCAGAGCGGGCGGCCCGGGTGGCCGCATCCGACGCAGGTGCCTCCCAGCACCAGGTCGGCGAAGACGTCGCGCATGTGCCGATCGCAGCAAGGTCGCCGCCCCGGCTCAACCGCGGTCCGCTCGGCTGTGGAAACCGCTCGGATCAGCCGACGTAGTCCAGGCTTCGGATCCGGGGGTCGAGGGCGGTCGCGGGCGCATCCTGCGTCAGGTCGAGCAGGCCGGACCGGGTGGCCACGAACAGTCCCTCGCTCTGCACGGGCGAGGCGACGAGGGAGGTCACCTGCCCCGGCAGGGTCGTCAGCAGGCTGTCCGGGCCCGGCGGCGAGCCGTCCACGGGAATGGTGCGCACCTGGTACAGCTGGCGCGCCAGCCGGTGCAGCACGGCCAGCGACGTGGGCGAGCTCCAGCCGATGTCGCGCACCTCGAGGCGGCTGTCGCCCTGCCAGGCGACGCGGCGCGCCTCCTTCGCCCGGACCACGCGGCCCTCGGCGTCGTGCACGATGCGACTCAGCATGACCCGGTCGCCCCCGGGACGGGGTACGACGGCGACCAGCCGTGAGCCGTCGCGGGAGACCGTGAAGTGCGAGACCCGGCGGCCGGTGACGCCCGGGACCCGGAGGGGCACCGGCAGGTTGCGGTCGGTGACGTAGGAGACCCGGGCCCCGCCGGGGGTGTTGTCGACGAGCCACAGCGTGTCGCTGAAGTCCCACGAGGGACGGAGCAGGCTGCGCGCCCCACTGACCACCGAGTCCACCCTGCCGCTCTCGTTGCGGACCGGGGCCATCAGGACGCCGTGACCACCGGCGGAGATGCCGGCGACCCGGTCGGCGGTCAGGTCGACCGCGACGGAGCGCAGCCCCAGCCTGGTGACGCCCAGCGGCCCGTCCACCGGGGACAGCGAGTCCGGCGGCCCGGAGACCAGGCGCCCGGCACCCAGCCCGTAGAGCAGGGTGCTCGCGTCGAGGACCGTGGGGTCGTACCGCGCCCCTTGCTCGTCGACGTCGAAGAGGCTTTCACCACCGGCCAGCGTGACCGGCCGCCCTCCGACGGACACCCGCAGGGCCTCGATCGCCGGCTCCTGGCGCAGGGTCCAGGCCAGCTGGGCGAGCATCTGCTCGCTGGCGTCGGGGGTCAGGCGCCCGGAGAATCCGCGCAGGGACAGGTCGGCCACTCCCTCGTCGGAGACCGGGACCGACAGCCCGAAGCTCAGGCCCTCGGGGATGAAGCTGCGGGAGATCCCCTGGAGGGCCGGTCCGGGCCCGCGGAGCAGGGCGCTGGTGAGTGCCGTGGCCAGCTGCTCGCCCCGCGGGACGAAGACGGGTTCCGGCACCAGGATCCGGGCGCTGGGGTCGAAGAAGTAGAGCGACACCTGGCGGAACCGCTGCTCGAACCACGAGTCCGGGACGATCAGCGCGTCCGGTGCCCGCGCGATCCGCCACTCGCCGTCCTCCGACGCCATCGGGAAGGTCAGCGAACGTTCTCCGGCGGGCAGCCGGCCCAGGAAGGAGCCGCGCCCGTCGAGGTGCTGGGCCCCGTCGAGCCGGACCGAGACCCGGAGCCCGCCCCGCGGCGGCGAGGCCTCCGAGTAGGTGATGGTCTCGGCCTCGGGCTCCCAGGCCGCCTGGGCGTCGGGGGTCAGGAAGGCCTTGGCCGCGTTGGTCTGGATGGGGGTGGCAGTCATCGCGTCGAGGAAGCCGGTGACGATGTCGGCCGGGTTGTCACCCGGCGCCGGGGGCTTCGGGTCGATGAACACGCCCGGAGGCTCGTCCGCCCGGCCTTCCGACCCTGCCCCGACCACCGGCCCGCTCTCGGGCACCTGCACGCAGCCGGCGGCCGCCAGCACCACCACTGCGGTGGTGACCGCCACCATCGCTCGCCTCGCCAGACGGCTCATCGGACCTTCACCCCAGCGTCCTCGGGGGCCAGCGGGAGCGGGCTCTGACGCAGTGTCCCGCCGGCCCGGCGGGGCAGCGTGAGCCGGAACTGGGCCCCCTCCCCCGGCCGACCCCACGCCTGCAGCCAGCCACCGTGCAGGTGGGTGTCCTCGAGCGAGATCGAGAGGCCCAGGCCGGTGCCGCCGCTCGAACGCGCCCGCGAGGGATCCGCGCGCCAGAACCGGTTGAAGACCAGGGCCGACTCTCCGGGTGCGAGGCCCACGCCGTAGTCGCGGACCGCGATGGCGGCCGCGTGGTCGTCGCCGGCCACGTGGATGACGACGTCGCCGCTCTCGGCGTGGTCGATCGCGTTGCTCACGAGGTTGCGCACGATCCGCTCCACGCGCCGTACGTCGGCCTCGGCCAGGCACGGGTGGTCCGGGGTCAGGACCACCACGTCCGTGCCCCGCTGCTCGGCCAGCGGCCGGGTGAGGTCGACCACCCGGTGCACCACGTCGACGAGGTTGACGTCGTCGGTCTCGAGCACCGCCGCGCCGGCGTCGAAGCGGCTGATCTCGAGCAGGTCGGCCAGCAGCGTCTCGAAGCGGTCGAGCTCGGTCTGGAGGAGCTCCGCGGCCCGGGCGGTCACCGGGTCGAACTCCCGTCGCGCGTCGTGCAGCACGTCACCGGCCATCCGCACCGTCGTCAGCGGGGTACGCAGCTCGTGCGAGACGTCGGAGACGAAGCGGCGCTGGACCCGGCTGAGCTCCTCCAGCTGCCGGATCTGGCGCTGCAGGCTGGTCGCCATCTGGTTGAACGACGTGGCGAGCCGGGCCAGGTCGTCCTCGCCGGACACCCGCAGCCGCTCCTGGAGCTGGCCCGAGGCCAGCCGCTCCGCGACCCGTCGGGCCAGCCGGATCGGCGTGACCACCTGACGGGTGACCAGCCAGGTCAGCCCGGCCACCAGCAGGAGCAGCAGCACCGCTGCCGTCAGCAGCGCCCGGGACACCAGCGCCAGCGTCTCCTGCTCGGCGGTGAGCGGGAACAGGTAGTAGAGGGTGTAGGTCGCGCCGTCCGCCGGGAGCACGACCTGCGATCCCACGACCACTCCCGGCACGCTGCGGGGCGGGCCCCCCTCGTCGCTCTCGGTGCGGATCTCGGTGTAGGTCCAGGCGGTGCCCGCGGGCTCGGAGAAGTGCCGCTGCAGCGACGCCGGGACGCTGGAGGTGTCGAGGTTGGGAGTCGAGTACGCGCCGCCGTCGTCGATCTGCGCGCCCGAGCCCACCGGACCGAAGAGCACGACGCTGAACCCGCGAGTGTCCCCGCGCTGGATGATGGGGTCGATCAGGTCTCGCTGCTGGGCGCTGGTGTCGATGTCGGTGCCGGGCGCCGCGGCCAGCCGGGCGCGCGCCTCGGTGGTCTCGTTGTTCGACTCCGCCACCACGGCGGCCACCCGCTGCTCCAGCAGGCCGTCGCGGGTCTGCTGGAGCAGGAACCAGCCGACCACCCCCACGACAGCCGCGGAGAGCAGCAAGGTGCTGGCGACCACACGCGCCTGGATCGACCGGCGCCAGAACGTGAGTCCGCGCCCGGCGGCGGCAGTGAGGCTTCGATCGGTCACGGGATCGTCCCGATGGCGCTCAGGGAGTCCCCGCCTTGTACCCGACCCCACGGACCGTCACGACGATCTCGGGCTTCTCCGGGTCGTGCTCGACCTTGGAGCGCAGGCGCTGGACGTGGACGTTCACCAGCCTGGTGTCCGCCGCGTGGCGGTACCCCCAGACCTGTTCGAGGAGCACCTCGCGGGTGAACACCTGCCAGGGCTTGCGGGCCAGGCAGACGAGGAGGTCGAACTCGAGGGGGGTGAGGTTGATCGGCCGGGAGTCACGGGTCACCACGTGACCGGGTACGTCGATGCTGAGGTCGCCGATCGAGAGCGACTCGTTGCCCGGGGCGTCGAAGCGACGTACCCGTGCGCGGATCCGGGCGATCAGCTCCTTGGGCTTGAACGGCTTCACGACGTAGTCGTCCGCGCCCGACTCGAGGCCGAGGACCACGTCGATCGTGTCGCCCTTCGCGGTGAGCATCACGATCGGCACGCCGGACTCGGTGCGGATCTCCTTGCAGACGTCGATGCCGTCCTTGCCCGGCAGCATCAGGTCCAGGAGCACCAGGTCAGGCCGGAACTCCCGGAAGTGACCCATGGCCTCGTCCCCGCGCGTGCACATGCGGCTCTCGAAGCCCTCCTGGCGGAGGACGATCGTGAGCATCTCCGCCAGGGACGCGTCGTCGTCGACGACGAGCACACGTCCCTTGGTGGCAGCGTCGGATGGCTCGCTCATGCGTCAAGTCTGCCAGCCGACCTGCGGAAACCGGCCGACCTGCGTCAGTACCGGTACTGCTCCGGCTTGTACGGGCCCCCGGACTCGATGCCGAGGTAGGCGGCCTGGTCGTCGGTGAGCGTGGTCAGCCGGACGCCGAGGGCGCCGAGGTGCAGCCGGGCGACCTCCTCGTCGAGGTGCTTGGGCAGCACGTAGACGCCGACCGGGTAGGCCTCGGGCTTGGTGAACAGCTCGACCTGGGCCAGCACCTGGTTGGTGAAGGAGTTCGACATCACGAAGCTCGGGTGGCCGGTGGCGTTGCCGAGGTTCATCAGGCGGCCCTCGGAGAGCACGATGATCGCCTTGCCCTCGGGGAAGGTCCACAGGTCGACCTGCGGCTTGACGTTCTTGCGCTCGGCGACACCGGGTGCCTCGAGGCCGGCCATGTCGATCTCGTTGTCGAAGTGACCGATGTTGCCGAGGATCGCGTTGTGCTTCATCCGCTTCATCTGGTCGACCGTGACGACGTCCTTGTTGCCGGTCGCGGTGATGATGATGTCGGCGGTGTCGAGGACGTCCTCCAGGGTCGAGACCTGGTAGCCGTCCATCGCGGCCTGCAGCGCGCAGATCGGGTCGATCTCGGTGACGATGACCCGGGCGCCCTGGCCGCGCAGCGACTCGGCGCAGCCCTTGCCGACGTCGCCGTAGCCGCAGACGACCGCGACCTTGCCGCCGATGAGAACGTCGGTGGCGCGGTTGATGCCGTCGATCAGCGAGTGGCGGCAGCCGTACTTGTTGTCGAACTTGGACTTGGTGACCGAGTCGTTGACGTTGATGGCCGGGAAGAGGAGCGACCCTTCCTTCATCATCTCGTAGAGCCGGTGGACGCCCGTGGTGGTCTCCTCGGTCACGCCCTGGATCTCGTTGGCGATCTTGGTCCAGCGGTCGCTGCTCTCGGAGAGCGACACCTGCAGGGCCTCGAAGATGACCTTCTGCTCGTGGCTGGCGGCGGTCGCCGGGTCAGGCGCCTCGCCCTTCTTCTCCGCCTCGACGCCGAGGTGGACGAGCAGGGTGGCGTCACCGCCGTCGTCGAGGATCATGTTGGCGAACTTGCCGTCGGGCCACTGCAGGATGCGCTGGGTGCACCACCAGTACTCCTCGAGCGTCTCGCCCTTCCAGGCGAAGACCGGGACGCCGGACGGCGCGTCGACCGTGCCCTCGGGACCGACCGCGACGGCGGCCGCGGCGTGGTCCTGGGTGGAGAAGATGTTGCAGGAGGCCCAGCGGACCTCGGCGCCGAGCGCCACGAGGGTCTCGATGAGCACCGCGGTCTGCACGGTCATGTGCAGCGAGCCGGCGATCCGTGCGCCGGCGAGCGGCTTGGAGTCGGAGTACCGCTCGCGCATCGCCATCAGACCGGGCATCTCGTGCTCGGCGAGGCTGATCTCGGTGCGGCCGTAGTCGGCCAGGTCCAGGTCGGCAACCTTGAAGTCCATGGCACGAGGCTAACTGCGACCCCGGTCGTGCGCCGAATCCTCGGCGACCCCGGGGGGTGTCCGCCGGCGGACTAGTGTCCGGCAGGCTCCGGGGGCTCGGGCCGCTCCGCCGGGACGTGGCCCTCGCGATAGATGTCGGGCTCGAGGTAGATGACCTGGGCGAGCGGTTCGGCCTCGCGCACGGCCGCCTCGGCGGTGTCGATCGCCGCGGCCAGCTGCTCGGTGGACACGCCCCGGGTCACCCCCACCTTCGCGGCGACCAGCAGCTCCTCGGGGCCGAGGTGCAGCGTCTTGAGGTGGATGATCCGCTCGAACTCGCGGGTCGACTCGAGCGCAGCCGCGATCCGGCGCTGCGCAGCCGGCGTTGCGGACTCCCCCAGCAGCAGGCTCTTGGTCTCGATCGCCAGCGTGACCGCGACGGTGACGAGCAGCAGCCCGATCAGGGCGGTGCCGGCGACGTCGAAGTAGAGGTTCTCGGTGATCAGCGACAGCGCGACCGCGACGAGGGCGAACACCAGGCCGAGCAGCGCGGCGAGGTCCTCGAGCAGGATGACCGGCAGCTCGGGCTGCTTGGCCCGGCGGATGAACTGGACGAACGACGCGTCGCCCTTGATCTTGTTGGTCTCGATGATCGCCGTGCGGAACGACAGGGTCTCCAGCACGATGGCGATGCCGAGCACGACCAGCGGCACCCACCACCACCGGCTGGTCAGGATGGAGTCCGCCGGGTGGCCGTGGGCCTCATGGATCTCGTGGTACTTGTGGTACGCCTCGTAGAGCGCGAAGAGGCCCCCGACGCTGAACAGCACGATGGCCACGATGAAGCTGTAGATGTAGCGCTCGCGGCCGTAGCCGAACGGATGCGTCTCGGTGGCCTCCTTGCGCGACTGCCGGCCACCGAGGAGCAGCAGCCCCTGGTTGCCCGCGTCGGCCACCGAGTGGATGGCCTCCGCCAGCATCGAGCTCACACCGGTGAGGGCGAACGCGACGAACTTCGTGAGAGCGATCCCGGTGTTTGCGAGGAGCGCGGCCACCACGGCCCTGGTGCCACCATCCGCTGCCATGGGCGGCAGGCTATCCGGTCACGCTGCCGGTGCCGCCGGGGCTCCGGCGATCTACTCCTCGACCAGCCCGAGACGGAGGTACTCCGCGGCGTAGGACCCGCTCAGGAACAGCGAGGCGTAGCGGGCGACCTCGGTCGGCGCGTCGGTCGTGAGCGTCTCGACCCGGACGCCGCGCGCCTGGGCCGCGGCCTGCAGCACGCCCCGCTCCTCGCGTACGACGGCCTCCTCGGCCCCGTCGTCGAGCACCAGCAGCATCGGACGGAGCTTGCCGCCACCCTCGGAGAACGGGTCGGCGAACACGTCCCGCGGCCGGGTCGCCTCGAGCACCGGCAGCAGGTGCTCGGCGTCACCCGCCAGCGCGGTCCGGCCGCTGGCTCGGCGGATCGACTCGGCGATCCGGCGCGCGGCGCGGGCGGCGAGGACCGATCCGCCCCACACGATCGGGTTGGTGTCCGCCAGGGCGATGGCCAGCATCTTGGCGGGGTTGACCGCAAGGTCGCGGCGCGGCGAGCAGGACTCGGCCACCTCGTCCAGGGCATCGGCGACGCCTCCCGCGTCGGTGCTCGGGCCCAGTGAGACGCGGTCGAGGTACTCGAGCATCACGACCGCCGCCGCCAGCTGGTCGCGGCTGGTGGTCGGCAGGATCGTGCTGTCGCGGCCCACCGCGTGCTCGCAGACCTGCGAGTTGGGCGGGCAGGCGACCACGACCTGGCAACCCCTGCGCACGGCCTCGGCGACGGCGGAGGCGACTCCCGCGCCGACCCCGTCGGGCGCCAGGACCACCACGAGATCGAGGCTCCCCGCCCATCCCGGGAGGTTGGGCGAGGGCCAGGCGACGAACGGCACCGGGCACCACGGCTCGAGCACCGCACGCAGCAGGCGGGAGTCAGGTCCCGCGGCGACCACCGCCCGCACCCTCGGCGCCCCCGCGGTCCGGGCGACGGCCGCGTCGATCGCCTCGCCGGCCGCTCCTGCCTCGCGGCGCACCCGGGCGCCCGTCTCGGCGAGGTGACGCAGGGCCGCGTCGCTCTGGGCGAGCACGGCCTCGTCGTCGAGGCGGGACTCGTCGAACCAGGTCGCCATGGAAGGTCGGCCGTCAGCCGGGTCGACGGGCTTCGTCGACGAGCAGGACGGGGATGTCGTCGCGCACCGGATAGGCCAGGCCGCATCCGGAGCACACCAGCTCCTCGGCCTGCGGCTCGAGACCGGCGTGGCAGGCGGGACAGACGATGATCTCGAGCAGGGCGGGGTCGAGTCTCATGCGGGGTCCCCGGGCAAAGCGGAGCGAAGCGAGCACTTGTCTGGGGCATTTTTCACTGGGGACTCCTGATCAGGGCGAGGACGTCGTCCCGGATCCGGGACATGGTCTGGTCGTCGCGGCCCTCGACGTTGAGCCGCAGGAGCGGCTCGGTGTTGGAGGCGCGGACGTTGAACCACCAGTCGTCGCGGGCCACGGTGAGCCCGTCGAGGTGGTCGATCTCGGCGCCCTGGTCGGCGTACGCCTTCTCGATCGCCG
Organism: Nocardioides sp.; assembly: GCF_035703625.1. GTDB lineage: Bacteria > Actinomycetota > Actinomycetes > Propionibacteriales > Nocardioidaceae > Nocardioides. The sequence continues at coordinate 15,174 of NZ_DASSXS010000241.1, forward strand.
CGAGCACGGCGCCCTGGTCGTCGACGGTGGAGTTGACCTCGCCGCTGCCGACGTACCGCTCGTACTCGCCGAGGAGCTCCGACAACGGGCGGTCGGACTCGGCCAGGGCGGCCAGCGCGTGGAGGGCGGCGAGCATGCCGGAGTCGGCACGCCAGAAGTCGCGGAAGTAGAAGTGGCCGCTGTGCTCGCCGCCGAAGATCGCCCCGGTCTCGGCCATGGTCCCCTTGATGTAGGAGTGACCCACCCGTGAGCGGACGGCCCGGCCGCCGAGCTCGGAGACGAGCTCGGGGACCGCCCGGCTCGTGATCAGGTTGTGGATCACCGTGGCGCCCGGCTCCTTCGCCAGCTCCCGTGACGCGATCAGCGCGGTCAGGGTCGACGGGGACACCGCGTCGCCCCGCTCGTCGACCAGGAAGCACCGGTCCGCGTCACCGTCGAAGGCCAGGCCCACGTCGGCGCCCTCCGCCACGACCCGGGCCTGGAGGTCGACGAGGTTGGCGGCCTCGATCGGGTTGGCCTCGTGGTTGGGGAAGGTGCCGTCGAGCTCGAAGTACATCGGCACCAGCTCGACCTGGTCGGCGCCCAGCCGGTCGAACACCGCCGGAGCGGTCAGCCCGGCCATGCCGTTCCCGGCGTCGACCACCACCTTCAGCCGACGCCCCTGCACGGGCGCGAGCGAGAGCAGGTGCGCGGCGTACGCCGCGAGGACGTCGCGCTGGGAGACCGCTCCGGGGGAGGCGGCCGCCGGGTTCTCCCCCGCCGCTACGGCGTCGCGGATGTCGGCGAGCCCGGTGTCCATGCCGATCGGCTGGGCGTGGGCGCGGCAGAGCTTGATGCCGTTGTACTGCGCGGGATTGTGGCTGGCGGTGAACATCGCCCCGGGATGACCGAGGGCGCCGGAGGCGAAGTAGAGCTGGTCGGTGGCCGCAAGCCCGATCAGGACCACGTCGGCGCCGGCCGCCGCCGCGCCTTCCGCGAAGGCCCCGGCGAGGTCGGGCGAGCTGGGTCGCATGTCGTGCCCCACGACGACGGTGGACGCGTCGACCACCCGCACGAACGCACCGCCGATGCTGCGTGCCAGGGAGTCGTCGATCTGGTCGGGCACCGTGCCGCGGACGTCGTAGGCCTTGAAGATCGCCTCGAGGGTCCCCGGATCGCGTGGTTCGGCCATGGCCGGAGCCTAGCGTCGGCCGGACCCGGTCGTGGCGTCAGTCGGAGGTGAGCACCCGCAGGTGGCCGCGCCGGGTCACCTCGCGGCCGGTCTCCGCCGCAGGTCCGGGGATCTCGGCGGGGGCCGGCCTGGCGGCCTCGCGGACCGCGTCCGCCAGGGCCAGCAGATCGTCGCTCGTGGGTCCTTGCGCAGCAGGGTCCTGGGAGAGCCGGAGGACCTCCCAGCCCCGGGGGGCGGAGAGCCGCTCGCTGTGGGCGTCACACAGGTCGTAGGCGTGCGGCTCCGCGTAGGTCGCCAGCGGGCCGAGCACCGCCGTCTGGTCGGCGTACACATAGGTCAACGTCGTGCTGGCGTTGCGACCACATGCGGTGCGCGAACAGCGACGGGCAGAACTCACGGCGCTGACGGTACCCGCCCCTGGGAGCCGCTCCGTTTAGGCTCGCGGCTGTGGAGGAGCCAGCTCAGCGAGGTCGACGCCGGGACCGCCGCGGGCGCGGCATGCGGGGGCCCGGGGTGATGCCGGGAAGGTCCGGCCTGCCGGAACGACGTACCCGCCGCGAACGCTTCGACGACCTGGTGCTCGACACGGTCACCGACATCGACCTGCGCTGGCAGGACCGGCTCGGCCTCGTGGAGTACGCCGTCGAGGACGCGCCGCAGATCCCCGACGACTGGACCTCCGGCACCGTCCCGCTGTCGTCACTCGTCCGTGGCAGCGGCGCCACCCCGACCAGGCTGGTGCTCTTCCGCCGTCCCATCGAGCACCGCTGCGAGACCCGCGCCGACCTGGAGGCCATGGTGCTGACCGTGGTGGTCGAGCAGGTCGCCGAGCTGCTCGGCATCGACCCCGAGCTGGTGGATCCGCGGTACAGCGCTCCGGAGGAGTGACCTCCGCTCGTCCGGCCCTCCCCGTCCGGCCCTCGGCCGGACGGCACGAGGGTCGTGGTTGCGGTTCGCTGAAGTACGGCGGGACTTACGGTTCGTGGTTCGGTTGCGGTTTGTCGGGGTCGACCGCTGTGGTTGTGGCGCGAGATTTCCTGGCAGCAACCTTCTTCCACAGCCCCCTCGATCGTGCCCGATTTCGGGGTCGCAGTGTCGGTGCCCTCTGGTTGAGTTTGCTCATGGAAGCCACCGCGACACTCAGCTTGGGCGATCTGGATGCCCCGGCCGAGGTGCTCGCCTTCGCTCGGGAGCAGCGGGTGGTGGCCGACCGCGCCGAGGCGTTGCTGTTGCGGGCGGCGGTGGTGTGGGCCGACCAGCATCCGGCGGAGTCGCTGGAGGCCGCCGAGGTGCTGCGCACCTCGGGTTATGCCGGTGGGTTCGGTGACACCGCGGTGCCGGTGGCCGGGCCGGGTGCGCCGCTGGTCGCGGAGTTCTCGATCGCGGAGTTCGCGGCCGCAGTCGGGCTGTCCACCGAGGCCGGGAAGCGCTACGTCGGGCAGGCCCTCGAGCTGCGCCACCGGCTCCCACGGCTGTGGAAACGGGTGACCGCCGGGGAGCTGCCGGCATGGAAGGCGCGCCGGGTCGCCGAGCAGACCATCTCCCACGCCCTCACCCCCGACGCTGCGGCCCACGTCGACCGCCACGTCGCACCGGTGGCCCACCGGGTCCGCCCGGTCGTGGTGGACCGGCTGGTCGACGAGGCCATCGCCCGCCACATGCCCGAGGTCGCCGACGCCACCCGCCGCGCCGCTGCGGAAGGGCGCCACTTCACCATCGACCACGACCAGGTCTCCTTCGCGGGGAGCCGCCGCGGGGTGAGCTCGCGAACCCCGCGATCAGCGGCGAAGGTTGAGGAGCGTCGACCCAGACCCGAGCGGAGCGAGGGGGCTGGGTGACGCGTCACGAAACCCGGTGAGATGTCTGGCACCGCGACCCCCACCTCCCCAGCGTGCCTGGGTGACGGCGGGCGAGGTCTCGGCGGCGGCCAGGAACGATCGCCCGCCCAGGTGAGCGGAAAACGCAGGATGTAGCCCACTCTCACCACGCCGAGCAGGATGGCAACGGCGGTGACGCGGTCACACTTCCGTGCGGGGGTTTCGACGCGCCCGTCGCGACCTCCTTCGTCGGTCGCGGGGCTTGCTCAACCTTCGCGGACTACGGACCGCGCTCGTGCCTCGCGCGCTCCGGCCCGCTCGACCACGTCTCAGTCGAGGCCTACGAGGTCCCCGACCG
>NZ_DASSXS010000320.1:0-19966 GCF_035703625.1 Nocardioides sp.
TTCCACACCTCCAACGAGAAGGTGTGGGAGTACGTCAACCGCTTCACGTCGTTCACCGACTACAAGCACCGGGTCTTCGGCAAGTACCAGGGGCAGGTCTACTCGCTGCCGATGAACCTCGGGCTGATCAACCAGTTCTTCGGCAAGTCCCACACTCCTGACGAGGCGCGGGCGCTCATCGCCGAGCAGTCCAGCGAGATCCGCACCGAGGACGCGACGAACCTCGAGGAGAAGGCGATCTCCCTGATCGGGCGGCCGCTGTACGAGGCGTTCATCAAGGGCTACACCGCCAAGCAGTGGCAGACCGACCCGACCAAGCTCAGCGCTGACATCATCACGCGGCTCCCGGTCCGCTACACCTTCGAGAACAGGTGGTTCAACGACACCTACGAGGGCCTCCCCGTCGACGGCTACACCGCCTGGCTGACCCGGATGGCCGACCACCCCAACATCGAGGTCCGGCTCGAGACGGACTTCTTCGACGTCGCCGACGAGTACAAGGGCAAGGTCCCGATCGTCTACACGGGTCCGGTCGACGAGTACTTCGGCCACTCCGAGGGCCGGCTGTCGTGGCGGACGGTCGACCTCGAGGAGTCGGTCGAGGACGTCGACGACTTCCAGGGCACCGGCGTCGTCAACTACAACGACCAGGAAGTGCCCTTCACCCGGATCATCGAGTTCAAGCACTTCCACCCCGAGCGGGTGAAGACCCACCTGCCCGGCAAGACCGTGATCGTGCACGAGTACAGCCGCTTCGCCGAGGACGACGACGAGCCGTACTACCCGATCAACACCGCCGAGGACCGCGAGAAGCTGCTGAAGTACCGCGAGCTCGCGAAGAAGGAGCCGATGGTGCTGTTCGGCGGACGGCTCGGCACCTACAAGTACCTCGACATGCACATGGCCATCGGCTCCGCCCTGTCCATGTTCGACAACAAGCTGCGCCCGCACTTCGCCGACGGCGCCGAGCTGACGAGTGGAGGAGTCGACGAATGAGCGTCACCCATACCCGCACCCAGGCCGACCCGGAGAGCACGACCGGGCCGGGTACACAGCGTCGGCTGCTCCAGCGCCAGATCATGCCCAAGGGCCGCGACACCGACGTGATCCGGCTGTACGTCGACCCGGATCCCGCGGTCCTCGACGCCGACAAGTACGAGATCGGCCACAACCGCCAGGCGCGCGAGATGAACGCCGTGGCCATGCGACAGGCCGTCGGCACCGGCAGCCAGGTGCACCCGGACCGGATCGAGTCCCGCACCGCCTACCGGCTCGAGATGGGCGACAAGCTCTCCTTCGGCACCTACTTCAACGCCTTCCCCGCCTCCTACTGGCGGCGCTGGACCATCGTCGACGAGGTCCGCCTGACCGTCCGGCTGCGCGGCACCGGCGCCACCGTGACCGTCTACCGCTCCATGGCGAACGGCCGTTCCCAGCGGGTCGACAGCGCCACGAACGAGGGGTCGAAGGGGGAGTACTCCTTCGACCTGACCCTCAAGCCGTTCGTCGACGGTGGCTGGTACTGGTACGACGTCGTCGCTGCCGACGAGGACTGCGTGGTCGAGTCGGCCGAGTGGACCGCGGAGGTCCCGGCGGACCGCGCCCAGCCCGGCACCGTCACCATCGGCATCACCACCATGAACCGCCAGGACTTCTGCGCGAAGCTGCTCACCCAGCTGGGGGACTCGTCCGCCCTCGCCGACTACCTCGACGAGGTGGTGGTCATGGAGCAGGGCAAGGAGAAGGTGGTCGACTCCGAGTTCTTCCCCGACGCCGAGAAGTCCCTCGGCGACCGGCTGAGGATCATCGAGCAGGGCAACATCGGCGGGTCGGGCGGCTTCGCCCGCGCCCAGTACGAAGGCCTCAAGTCCGGCCGCTCGCGCTACGTGATGATGCTCGACGACGACGTCGAGTGCGAGACCGAGGGCGTGGTCCGCGCGATCACCTTCGGTGACCTGTGCCGCAAGTCCACGATCGTGGGCGGCCACATGTTCAGCCTCTTCCACAAGACGCAGCTGCACAGCTACGGCGAGCGGGTCGCGCCGTACTCCTTCTGGTGGGGTCCGGCTCCCGGCGTGTTCCCTGCGTGGGACCTCGGTGCCCGCAACATCCGCTCCACGCGGTGGCTGCACGCCCGGGTCGACGTGGACTACAACGGCTGGTTCATGTGCCTGATCCCGCGCGAGGTGATCGCCGACATCGGGCTGTCGCTGCCGCTGTTCATCAAGTGGGACGACTCGGAGTACGGCCTCCGGGCGAAGACGGCGGGATACCCCACCGTGAGCTTCCCGGGTGCCGCGGTGTGGCACGTCCCGTGGACGGACAAGAACGACGCGCTGGACTGGCAGTCCTACTTCCACGTCCGCAACCGGTTCATCGCCGCCCTGCTGCACTCGCAGTACCCCCACGGCGGCCGGCTGATCCGCGAGAGCCTCAACCACCAGATCAAGCACCTGGTATCGATGCAGTACTCGACCGTCGAGCTGCGCCACAAGGCGCTCGAGGACGTCCTCGCCGGCCCGCACGGTCTGCACGAGCTGCTGCCGACCACGCTGCCGGAGCTCAAGGAGCTGGTGAAGGGGTTCGACGACGCGACGCTGATCACCGACCCGAGCGCCCTCCCCGAGGTCAAGCGGCACAAGCTTCCCCGCAAGGGCAAGGAAGCCTCGCCGGTGCTCTCGGGACGGCAGGCGACGGTCCAGGCGCTGCTCCAGCCGCTGCGTCAGCTGCGCAGGCCGCGTGAGCTCGCGAAGGTCCACCCGGAGGCCGAGATCATGGCCCAGGACGCACGGTGGCACAAGGTCGCGCGCTACGACTCGGCGGTCGTGACCATGCCCGACGGCACCGCCGCGGCGTTCTACCGTCGCGACCGGGCGAAGTTCGCCGACCTGCTCAAGCGCACGGTGGCGATCCACCGCCGGCTGGCGGCCGAGTGGGACGACCTCGCAGAGCAGTACCGCGGGGCACTCGACCAGATCACCTCGCCGGAGGAGTGGGAGAAGACCTTCGCCCCCTGGCTGGACTCCGCCGATGGCCAGTAGCTCCCGCGTCGGGGAGCCCGAGGCCGCGCTGCCGCCGCTGGTCCCGGCCAGCCACAACAACGGGCTGCTCGAGGTCTTCCGGCGACGCTACCTGCTGCGCCTGCTGGTGCGCAGCACGGTCGAGGCGCGGTACCAGGGGACGTTCCTCGGGTGGTTCTGGAGCTACCTGCAGCCGGCCGTCCGGTTCTGCATGTACTACTTCGTGTTCCAGGTCCTGATCCAGCGCGGTGGGCCGGACGTCTACCCCTTCGCCATCCACCTGGTCTGCGGGATGGTGCTGGTGCATTTCTTCACCGAGACCTTCAACGGCGGGACGCGCTCGCTGGTGAGCAACCGCGGGCTGATCGTGAAGCTGCCCATGCCCAGGGAGCTGTTCCCGGTGGCCAACATGCTGGTGTGCTTCTGGCAGACCGCGCCGATGATCGTGATCACCATCTTCGTGAGCGTGCTGCTCGGGTGGACTCCCGATCCGGTGGGCGTGCTGGCGGCCGTGCTGGCGCTCCTGCTGGTCGCGGTCCTCGGGCTGGCGCTGGCCTTGATGTTCAGCGTCGCCAACGTCTTCTTCCGCGACTTCAGCAAGGTCACCCAGACCCTGACGCAGTTCACCACGTTCAGCGTGCCGATGATCTACCCGTACTCGCTGGTCGAGGAACGGTTCAGCAGCGTGCCCTGGGTCGCGGACGTCTACATGCTCAACCCGATCGCGGAGGCGGTGCTGCTGATGCAGCGCTGCTTCTGGCTGCCGCTCACCAACGACCCCGCGACCTCCAGGGTCGAGGGCTTCCCGCCCGACCTGTGGAGTCGCGGTGTGATCATGCTGCTGCTCTCGATCGTGGCCCTGGGTCTTGCGCAGGTCTGGTTCAGCAGGCTCGAGCGGCGGGTGCCGGAGCGCCTCTGATGACCACCTACATCCAGGTGGAGAACGCCACCAAGTCCTTCACCATGCAGTACCACCGCTCGCTGAAGCAGATCGCCCTGGCGCGGATGCGTGGCATGAAGACCCATGACCGGTTCAACGCGGTCGACGACGTCTCCTGCACGGTCGAGCAGGGCGAGTCGGTCGGCCTGATGGGCCTCAACGGGTCGGGCAAGTCCACGCTGCTCAAGCTGATCACCGGAGTGATGCAGCCCGACAGCGGCCGGGTCCTGACGCGCGGCCGGGTGGCCGGCCTGATCGCGACCGGCGCCGGGTTCCAGCCCCAGGTCAGTGGCCGCGACAACCTCTGGCTCAATGCCGCGATCCTCGGCATGAGCGAGGCCGAGACCCGCCGCAAGATGGACGAGATCATCGACTTCGCCGACCTCGGCAAGTTCATCGACACCCCGGTCGTCTACTACAGCTCGGGCATGAAGGCCCGGCTCGGCTTCGCCGTCGCCATCAACGTCGAGGCGGACGTCTTCATCGCCGACGAGGCGTTGGCGGTGGGGGACCGGCCGTTCAAGCGCAAGTGCAAGCAGAAGATGAAGGAGATCCGGGAGAACGGCACGACGATCTTCTTCGTCAGCCACTCTCCGGGTGCGGTCCAGCAGCTGTGCGACCGGGTGCTCGTCCTCGAGAAGGGAAAGCTGGGCTTCGACGGCCCCGTGGACGAGGGAATCAGGTACCTCCACTACGACGAGGGCGAGGACGGCGACGACGACGAGGGCTTCGGCCCGAAGGACTGACGCAGGCCCCGAGCTGGGCGCGATCTCGGGGTTCCCGGCGTGTCGAGTGGAAATTACAGGATTGTAGTTACTCAGAACCGCTGTCGTGGGGCGTGTGACTGATGTGAAACTTGCTTCTCCTGTGATTCTTCCCCCGCCCTGGAGTAGCCGAGATGCGTTCGAGCCAGGCTCGTTTTGTCACCGCCTGCCAGCAGCTGCTGGCGCTCGGCGTCGTGCTCGCCGTGCTCACTCCGGCCGCGGGCATCATCAGCATCGACGTGGTCGGCGAGGTTCCCGGAGCGGCGCCGCCCGACCCGGCCGGAGGCGCCTCCTTCGCGGCGTACACGCGGGAGGCTGCCCGCACGTCGGTGCTTCCCGGTGAGCCCGTGGAGGCCAGGGTGCGCGACTACCCGCTCACCCCGGCTGCCGACACCAGGGCCGCACGCCGCCCCCTCGGGGCCGGGGCCACGGCCCTGCGGGCGGGTGCCACGGAGGTGACCAGCAGCCCGGAGCCGGTCGTGGGGTACGGCGCGGTGGGCGTGACGTGGGCGCCCGGCCAGCGGGCCGACGACGAGACCCTGGAGTTCGAGGTGCGGACCCGCACCGATGCGGACTGGTCGCAGTGGATGACCCTCCCCTACGACGAGGACCACGGCCCCGATCCCTCGAGCGAGGAGGCGCGGCACGCGCGGCCCGGCACCGACGTGCTGCTGGTCGGGAAGGTCGACGAGGTCCAGGTGCGCTCGGAGAGCACCCGAGGAGCGCCGCCGGCCGACATGACGATGTCGGTGATCGCCCCTGGCCACCCGGAGACGACCACGACAGAGCGGGCCGCCATCGATGCTGCCGGGATCTCCGAGGGCGGCCCCGCCGCCGCGGAGGTCGGGGCGCAGGCCGGTGCGGCGGACGGCCTCGACCTGCAGGCCACGACGTTCACCCCCAAGCCCGTGATCTACTCCCGCCAGCAGTGGGGGGCCAACGAGCGCATGCGGGACCGGGGCTCGCTCCACTACTTCGAGGTGCACGCCGGATTCGTCCACCACACGGTGAACGCCAACGGCTACAGCCGGGCCGAGGTGCCCGGGATCCTGCGCAGCATCTACGCGTACCACACCCAGTCGCTCGGCTGGAGCGACGTCGGCTACAACTTCCTCGTCGACCGGTTCGGCCGGATCTGGGAAGGCCGTGCCGGTGGTGTCGACCGCGCGGTGGTCGGCGCCCACACGCTCGGCTACAACGACTGGTCCTTCGCCATGTCGGCGATCGGCAACTACGAGACCGTGGGTCCGAGCGACGCGATGCTGCAGGCCTACGGGAGCCTCTTCGCCTGGAAGCTCTCCCTCCACGGGGTCAACGTCTCGTCGGACAAGCAGTGGGTCGGCACGCGCAACTTCAGGGCGATCAACGGGCACCGCGACGCCGGCCAGACCGCCTGCCCGGGCCGCTTCCTCTACGCCAAGCTCCCGGTCATCCGGCGCTACGCGGCCAATGCGCAGCGCGGGTGGTCCGGACGGGAGCTCCAGTCCGACCTTGCGCGAACCGCCCATCCCGATCTCGTCGTGCGGCGAGCAAGCGACGGGAAGGCCTTCATCCTCCCCACCGGCGGCCTGCTCGGCCTGGATCCGCCGACCACCCAGGCCGGGGTCTGGGACGGTGCCGACGCCGTCGTGGGCTCGCCCGACCTGACCGGCGACGGTCTCGGCGACCTCGTCGTCCGCTCCACCAACGGCAACGCCGCGGTCAGGCCGGGCTCGAGAACCGGGTTCGCAGGCCCGATCGTGCCCACCGGGGCGTTCGCGGCGCGCGACCTGATCACCGCGGTGGGCGATCTCGACGAGGACGGCGACAACGACCTCGTCGCGCGCTACCCCGCCACCGGCATCCTCAACGCGTATCTCGGGAACGGAACCGGCGGCTTCACCCGGCAGTCACTGGGCGGGAGCTGGGGTGGTTACGACAAGCTCGCCGCGACCGGTGACCTCAACGGCGACCGCCACGTCGACCTGCTCGCCCGCGACCGGGCCGGCGTGCTGTGGCTGCATCCCGGGACCGGGACGGGTGACCTCGGCGCCCGGGTCCAGCTGGCCGGGCAGTGGGACGGCTACGACACCATCAGCGGCTTCGGCGACTTCACCCGCGACGGGACGCCCGACCTCGTCGTGCGGACCGCGGGCGGGCAGGGCTACGTCCTTCCCTCGCACGGGGACGCGACGTTCGGCTCCAGGATCGGGCCCTTCGCGCGACTGACCCGGGGCGGGCAGATCAGCGGGGTCGGCAACGTGACCGGCAACTCGGCTCCGGACCTCGTCGCCCGGAGGGGCGCCGACCTGATGACCATCGCCCACCACGGCACGTTCAACCTGGGGCGCGCGATCCCGACGCAGGTGAACCTCGCCGGGGCGAACGCCGTCCTCAACGTGGGTGACTGGGACCGGGACGGCTCCGACGACATCGTGTTCCGTCGGTCATCCGACGGTGCCCTGATCCTGCACCGTGGGGACGGCCAGGGTCGCTTCGCCGCCGCGATCAAGATCGCTTCCGGCTTCGGCGCGGTCCGGCTGCTGGATGCCGTGGGCGACATGACCGGTGACGGGCTTCCGGACCTCATGGGACAGCCCAGGGGCGGCAGCCTCCGGATCTACCCCGGCAACGGGCTCGCGGGGCTCAAGAACAGCTACGCAGCCCGCAGCCCGATCACCGCCAGCCGGCAGGTCGGCATCGGACGGTGGAACTCAGACGGCGCACCGGACACCCTCTTCCTGAGGGACCGGCGTCTCCGCGTCTACTTCGGCAACGGGCCGGGGGGCCTCACCGGCTCGGCGACGGTGGGTCCCGACCTCACGCCGTACAACTGGGTCGTCGGGATCCCGGACGTGCGGGGCAGCGGGCGAGGAGACCTGCTGCTGCGCAAGCGGGGGACCGGTGACCTCTACCTGCTGGAAGCCACGCAGACGGGGTTCCGGCCACCCCGGCTCCTCGGGGACGGTCTGGGTGGCTATGACCTCGTCGGCTAGGCCGCGGAGCCCTGGGGGAAACGGCACGTGGCGCGCTCAGCGGCGTACGTCGCGTCGAGTCGGTCCGGATCGGCGTGGGCCACGAGGACCAGCGAGCCGCCGCGCACGAGCGGCTCGGTGAAGGAGGGGAGCCCGGACGGGGAAGCCGGGTTCTCCTCGGTGAGGACGCGGCCGCCGTCGGTGAGGACATCGCCGGCGGCGGCCGCGGCCCACAGCTCCTCCTGGGTGGCGCCGTCGAAGGCCACGTCGGCGGGACCGGGCGGGTCGAGCGGGACCCAGGCGTCCGGTTGCGACCACACCTCCGCCCCGTAGTCGTGCACGCCCGGCGGCAGGGCCTCGGTGAACCGGGTGCCGAGCGGCTGGAGCGCACTGGCCAGCACCAGCGCGTCCTCCTGAGCCCGCCGGCCCCACCGGTCGAGGGTCGCGGGGCCGCAGACGTAGGCGTCCGCCTCGTCGCCGTCGGTCACCGCCAGCCCGACGCTCCAGGCCGCTCCGAGGAAGACCGGGCCCAGCCAGTGGGCGGGCAGGTCGATCCGCAGTGACTGCCCACGCTCGAGGTCGAGCTCGTCGGCCAGCAGGCCGGCGGTCTTGGCGACCCAGTTCGCGTACGTCGTCACCGAGAGCTCCGTGCGCTCCCCGGTGGCATGGTCGTAGAAGGTCACCAGCGGGCGGCCCGCGTCACCGCGCAGCAGTCCCTCCAGCACGGCGGAGAAGGTGGTCACTCGCCCACCCTAGGCAGCCGGCGCCCTAGGGTGGCCCTCATGCCAGCGATCGAGAATCTCTGGGCGGTGATCCCGGCAGGGGGTGCGGGCACGCGGTTGTGGCCGCTGTCGCGCACGTCGTCCCCGAAGTTCCTCCACGACCTCACCGGCGGCGGGCGGTCGCTCCTTCAGGACACCGTGGCCCGGATGGCGCCGCTCGTCGACGACCGGTTCCTGGTGGTCACCGGCGCCGCCCACCGCGAGGCGGTGATGGCGCAGCTCGACGGTCTCGAGCCGGCCGCCGTGCTGGCCGAGCCCTCGCCGCGCGACTCCATGGCCGCGATCGGCCTGGGCGCCGCTCTCCTCGAGCGCCGTGACCCCGAGGCGGTGATGGGGTCCTTCGCGGCCGACCACGTGGTCACCGACCCGGACGCGTTCGCCGACGCGGTCCGGCTGGCCGTGGAGGTGGCCCGGGACGACTGGCTGGTGACCATCGGCATCGAGCCGACCCACGCATCCACCGCCTTCGGCTACATGCTGACGGGCGAGCCGCTCGCGGACCATCCGGGTGCCCACGTCGTGGCGGCGTTCGTCGAGAAGCCGGCGATCGACCTCGCCGATCAGTACCTCGCCTCGGGCAGCTACCGGTGGAACGCCGGCATGTTCGTGGTGCGGCCAGGCGTCCTGCTCGACCTGCTCGCGCGGTGGCACCCCGAGTTCGCCCAGCGCCTGCGCCGGATCGCCGCGGACCCCTCGAGGCTCGAGACCCTGTGGCCCACCCTGCCCCAGATCGCGCTGGACCACGCGGTGGCGGAGCCGGCCTCGGACGCCGGCCGCGTCGCCGTCGTACCCGCGGCGATCGGGTGGGAGGACATCGGCGACTTCGACTCGCTCTCCCACCTGCTCGAGTCCGACCCCGGCCACCTCACCGTCCTCGGGGAGGGCGGCTCCGTCCGCGGGGTCGACAGCTCCGGGCTGGTCGTGGCCGGCACCGACCGGGTGATCTCGGTGGTGGGCCTCGACGACATCGTCGTCGTGGACACCCCCGACGCCCTGCTGGTGACCAGCCGCAACCGCGCGCAGGACGTCAAGCAGGTGGTGAAGCTGCTCCGGCAGGAGGGCCGGTCCGACCTGACCTGAGCCCGCTCAGGCCGCGCCGGGCTCGGGGGAGTCGGTGTAGGGGTACTTGATCATGAAGTCGCTCAGTGCCTCGCCCGACACCGTCGGGCAGTACTGCCACACGCCGAGCTGCTTGCTCGCATCGGTGGTCCCGGATCCGCCCGCCGACCAGTGGGACAGGGCGATGTGCTGGTCGTCGGGGAACTTCTTGCCGTTCGCGTCCTCCGAGGTCCAGGGAGCCGCGATGTACTTCGTACGGAGGTTCGAGGTGCCGGCCAGCTTGTCGGCGATCGCGCGGAGCTCGGTCATGGCCTCGTCGTCGTTGGCGATGGTCTCGTCGTACCAGAGGATCGTGTAGCCGTGCTCGAGGTTGTGCACGAGCGACTCGAGCTCCGGCCGGTCGTCGGCGGAGTAGAGCTTGCGCTCCATCGGGGCCGGGGCGACGCCCGCCTCGTTCCAGTGGGCGCCGAACGCCGGGGGCGCGTCCTCGTACTGCACGGGGGTGCCGGTCTGCACGTGCTCCTGGTTGCCGTCGGCCGCCTTCTCGATCACGTCCTGGCACTCCGAGGCGGGCACGCCGATCGCGGCGAGGTCGAGGTCGTTGAACTGGCGAAGCTCCCACCACTGCATGATCGGGCGGTACGCCGCCGCGCCGACGATCAGGACGGCGATCACGACGCAGACACCGACGATCATCATGCCCCGGCGACGCTCGGCGCCCTTCTGCTTGCTGCGGATCTGGTCGATCTTCGCCTGGCGGTCGGTCTTGGCGGTCTTGGCCACGAGTGGATTCCTGGGAGTGGTCGTCGGATGTCTGAGGGGGTGTGTCGAGGGCAGAGTCTACGGAGTTGCCGGTCGGAACCGGAGCCCGTCTCCGCCGGGTGCGTCGTCGACCGCGTCGACCGGCCGCCAGCCGAACGCGAAGGCGAGACCCGAGAGCGTCCTGACGTCGCCCCCGGCCACCACCACCGACCCGGCCGCGGCCTCGACCGTCGCACCGGGGAGCACCTCGCGGATCGCCTCGACGAGCTCGTCCGGCTCCGCCGGCGCTCCGAACGCCGCACGGTCCTGCTCGCCGCCGCGCAGGGCCCGCACCACCGCCTCGCGGGCGCCGTAGCCGAACAGGTCGGCGCCGTCCGGCCGGACCAGCGCCGCGGCGCCCGGGCCGTGCTCGCCGGCCGGGAGGACCAGGTCGTCGCGCCCGCGCACGAGCGCGAACGGGCGAGCGGTGAGCTTGCCCTGGGCCAGCTCGGCCGCACCGGCGAGCTCGTCGGCGACGGCGGGCGCGGTCACCGCCAGCTCGTTGCCGTGGGCGTCGACGGAGCCGGCGAGGTCGACGATCACGCGCAGCCCGGCGGCGCCGATCGCGATGTCGACCTGCCCCTCGCGCCACGCACGTCCCGCCGTGTCGGTCACCAGCACGCCCACGTTGCGGCCGGTCCGGGCGAGGAGCGACTCCCGGATCGCCCGCGCCGAGGCGTCCGGATCCTCGGGCAGCAGCACCACCGTGCCCGGAGCCACGTTGGAGGCGTCGATGCCGGCGGCGGCCAGGGTGAGGCCGTGCGACGTGCGGACGATCGTGGTCGGACCCCGGCGAGCCACCACGCGCCGGGTCTCGTCGGGCAGCGCGTCGTCCCGGGTGCCGGGCCGGACCCGGCCCTCGGCCTTGCTCACCACCTTGCTGGTCACCGTCACGACGTCTCCGTCGGCTAGGTCGAACAGGTCGGCCACGAGTGCTGCCAGGTCGTCGCCCGGGCCCACCTCCGGCGCCCCGTCGGGCGCCTGGACGGTGATCACACCTGGTCCCGCGGGGTGGCGCCGCCGACGAGGTCGACCGCGGCGGCGGCCATCGCAGCCGTGGCGTCGTGGTCGGTCATCATCAGGGGTACGGCGCGGCACGCGATGCCGGCGGCCTCGACCCGGGCGACCTCCTCGGCGTCGGCCTCGTCGACCAGCCAGCCGTCGAGGATCCCGTCCGCGGTGCGCGCGCCGTAGTGGAGGCCGACCCCGGCCGCGCTGACCTCGACCCCGATCGACGTCAGCATCTGCTCGGCCATGCCGCGGACGTGGGTGCCACCCACGATGGGGGAGAGGCCGACGACCGGGGCGCGGGTGGCGGTCATCGCCTCCCGCACCCGCGGCACCCCGAGGATGGTGCCGACCGAGACCACCGGGTTGGACGGCGGCAGGATCACCAGGTCGGCGTCGGTGATCGCGTCGATGACGCCCGGGGCCGGCGCCGAGTCGTCCAGGCCGACGAACACCAGGGTCTCCGCGGGGACCCCGGCGCGCAGCCGCACCCAGTACTCCTGGAAGTGGACCACGCGCCGGCCGCTGGGGGACTCGTCGTCGGCGATCGCGACGTGGGTCTCGACCCGGTCGTCGGTCATCGGCAGGAGCCGGACGCGCTCGCCGTGGGTGGGGGTGAGCCAGCGCCGGCACAGCGCCCCGGTCACCTCGGACAGCGAGTAGCCGGCGTCCAGCATCTGGCTCCGGACCAGGTGGGTGGCCACGTCGCGGTCGCCCAGTCCGAACCAGGTGGGCTCGACGCCGTACTCCGCGAGCTCGGTGGAGACGCTCCAGGTCTCGTCGCGGCGGCCCCACCCCCGATCGAGGTCGATCCCGTCGCCGAGGGTGTACATGACGGTGTCGAGGTCGGGACACACCTTGAGGCCGTGGATCCACAGGTCGTCGGCGGTGTTGGCGATGACCGTGACGGTGGCGTCGGGAGCGACCCCCGGTAGGGCCCCGGTCCGGATGCCATGGCACAGTCCCTGCAGAAATCGGGCTCCGCCCATGCCGCCGGACAGCACAGTGATCGCACGCATGCGGACAGCCTGCCGCACATCAAATATGGCCCAGATGGGTGGTTGTGCCCCATAGCAGACTCGCGCTTGACTTCTCGCGTACGACAGGCATGTAATTCCCACAGTGTTGTTCGTGGCCGGCCCGGATCTTCTTCGGTACGGGCGGTCGCGGAAGGTGGGAAACACGAAACGGGGTGCGCGGGACGTCAGGTCCCGGGTGCAGGGTCGAAAGGGCGATTGCCGTGAGGGAACTACTTCTCCTCGACGTGGAAGCCGACGAAGCGGGGTGGCAGGAGCGCGCGCTGTGCGCTCAGACCGACCCCGAGGCGTTCTTTCCGGAAAAAGGGGGATCCACCAGGGAGGCCAAGAAGGTCTGCCTGACGTGCGAGGTGCGCAACGAGTGCCTCGAGTACGCCTTGATGAACGACGAGCGCTTCGGGATCTGGGGTGGGCTGTCCGAGCGCGAGCGGCGCAAGCTGAAGAAGCGCGCGGTCTAGCCACCCGCGCCGGCGGACCGCTGACGGTGGTCGGGCAAGCGGGCGCCGTCCGACCTGTAGTCGGCTGCGTCACACCTGCCGCCTGACGAATCACGGTCCGCTCGGATCGGACGTTAGGGTCGGCGACCGTGAATCCATCGGTCGCCGCCCTCATCGTCAGCCACGACGGTGCCCGCTGGCTTCCGGCTGTCATCGAAGGGCTGGGTGAGCAGCGGAGGCCCGTGGATGCCGTGGTGGCGGTCGACACGACCAGCCGCGACGAGAGTCCCGAGCTGCTCCGGCAGGCGTTCGGCCAGGTCGTGGAGGCGCACGGGTCGACCTCGTTCCCCGACGCGGTGACGCTCGGGCTCGAGCACGTCGGCGACTGCGAGTGGGTGTGGCTCCTCCACGACGACTCCCGGCCGGACCCGGGCGCGCTCGAGGCGCTGCTCGCGGCGGCTGAGGCGAACCCGGATGCGGACATCCTCGGGCCGAAGCTGCGCGAGTGGCCGTCGCTGCGGCGGCTGCTGGAGCTCGGCGTCACCATCAGCGGAACCGGTCGCCGTGAGACCGGTCTGGAGCGCGGCGAGTTCGACCAGGGCCAGCACGACGAGGTCCGCACCGTGCTCGCGGTGAACACCGCCGGGATGCTCGTACGACGGTCGGTGCTCGAGGAGCTCGGCGGCTTCGACACCCAGCTGCCCATCTTCGGCAACGACATCGACTTCGGCTGGCGCGCCGCCGCTGCCGGCCACCGGGCGATCGTGGTCCCGCAGGCGGTCGTCTTCCACGCGGAAGCGGCGCATCGCGGGGTCCGCCGCACCCCCATCACCGGTCGGCACACGCACTACCAGGAGCGCCGGGCCGCGCTCTACACGCTGCTGGTCAACGCCCCCGCCAGGTGGCTGCCGTTCCAGGTGATCCGCCTCGGCCTCGGCACCCTGATCCGGATGATCGGCTACCTGCTGGTGCGCCAGGTCGGGCAGTCGCTCGACGAGCTCGCGGCCCTGGTCTCCCTCTACTCCAGTCCGCGCGAGCTGCTCCGGGCCCGCCGCAGCCGGGCCCGGCGCCGGCCGGCCGAGCCGCACGACGTACGCCATCTGCTGGCGCCGCGCTGGCTGCCCTACCGGCACGGGCTCGACTTCGTCGGCGACCTCGCCGCAGCAGCCACCATGCAGGCCTCCGACGTCGCCGAACGACGGCGCGCGGCCAAGCTGGCCGAGAGCGGCACCCCGGTCCGGCGGGCCGACTCCGACGACGACGAGGACGACCTCGCAGTGGACTCCGGGTTCGTCGTCCGGTTCCTGACCAACCCCGTCGCGGTCCTCGTCACGCTCTTCGTGATCCTGGCACTGTTCGGTGCACGGGACGCGTTCGGCGCCGTGTCCGGTGGAGCACTCTCGCCCGCGCCTGCTGACCTCCAGGACTGGTGGAGCCTCCACCTCGACCCCTGGCAGCCGATCGGCCAGGGCACGCCGGTCCCGGCGCCGGCGTACATCCTGCCGCTCGCGGTGGTGGCCTCCGTCCTCGGCGGCAGCCCTGCCGCGGCCGTGAGCGCGTTGCTGGTCCTGGCCGTTCCCCTCTCGCTGTGGGGCGCCTGGCGGCTGCTGCGCGTGGTCGGCCACCTGGTCGACGCCTCCGGCTTCCCGACCTGGTTGGTCGCCTGGGGCGCGTTGACCTACTCACTGTTCCCTGTCGTCAGCGGTGCCTGGGGCGAGGGGCGCCTGGGCGTCGTCGCCTCGGCGGCCCTGCTGCCCTGGCTCGCCCATGCGGCGCTCGGTTTCGCCGACCCGGAGGCCGATCGGCGCTGGCGCGCCGCCTGGCGGTCCGCGTTGTTCTTCGCGCTGGGCACGGCGTTCGCCCCGATGGTGTTCTGGATCGGCGTCGTCCTGGCCGCCGTCGTCGTCGGTGTCGGCTTCCTGATCAGCCCGCAGGGGATGCGCGACCGCTCGGTGTGGGGCCCGCCCGCGGCGGCCCTGGCCTCGGTGCCGGTGCTGCTCGCGCCCTGGTGGCTGCCTGCCCTGCTCCACGGGGCCGGCGCCGGCCTGTTCTTCGATGCCGGGCGCGTCCCGATGCCCGTGGTCGGGTTCGAGCAGCTCCTCCTCGGCCGCATCGGGGAGGGCGGGGCTCCGTGGTGGCTCGGCCTCGTGCTGCCGGCACTGGCCGCCCTGGCGCTGATCCCCCGCGTGACCCGGATCCCGGTCCTGGTCTGCTGGATGGTCGCCCTCGGCACCGCGGTGCTCGCGGCGGCGCTCGGCCTGGTCGTGTTCGACTTCCCCACCATCACCACCGGACCGGGCATGGGCTTCCTGGTGGTGCTCCTCCAGGCCTTCTTCCTGGTCGCCGCCGTCATCGGGCTCCAGGGGTTCCTGCGGGCCATCCCTCCGGCGGCTCGCTGGCGGCGACCCGCCGTGGCCACGGGGGCCGTGCTGCTGTCACTGGTTCCGGTGCTGGGGCTCGGCTGGTTCGCGATCGGCGGCCACAGCCAGCTGGGTGACCAGGCCGACACCGGCATCCCCGCCTACATGGTCCAGAACGCGATGCGGGGCCCTGCGCACGGGATCCTGGTGATCCGCGGGGAGGTGTCCGACGGGCTCGACTACTACGTGCTCCGCGACGACGGCACCACCACCGGCGAGGACGAGATCGCGGCGCTCGCCGCCGAGGACACCTCGCTCACCGACGACGTGCGCTCCCTCGTCTCGGGACCGTCCCCAGGCGCGGCCGGCGACCTCGCCGGTCATGGCGTGGAGTACGTCGTGCTCCCGGCCCCCGCTGACGGCAGCGTCGCCTCGGCACTCGACGCGACGGCCGGGCTGACCCAGGCGAGCGCGGAGAACCGCTCCACCAGGGCCTGGCAGGTCGAGCGTGCCGTCGACCCGGATGCGGTCGACGGGCCGGATTCCTGGCTGAGGCCGGGGCTCCTGGTCCTGCAGGTGCTCGCGATCCTGGTGATCGCCGTGCTGGCTGCCCCCACGACGGGGAGGGAGAGGCGATGACGACCCAGCCCGGACGCCGTTCCGCCACCGCACGCCGGGGTGGTCTGACCTCGACCGCCCTGCTCGGCCTGCTGCTTCCCGCGCTGACGGTGGGGATGCTCCTGCTCGTCCAGCCACACGAGCCGGTCGACCGCGCTCGTCCGCCCGAGCCGACCACGCTCAAGTCCGCCTCCGTGGCCTGCCCGGCGGCACCTGACGGCGCCGGGACGGCGTACGTCGCCACGGGTCAGCCCGGTGTCCGTGGCGCGGTCAAGGTGAGCTCCGGCGACCAGGAGTCGTCGGTGCGCGTGCAGTCGGGCCGGGTCAGCACCATGCCGGGCGCCGGGGCCGTCGTCGCCGATGGTGAGGGTGACCTCGCCCCGGGCCTGATCGGCGCGAGGTTCGGCGATCGCCGCCTCGCTGCGGTCGACTGCCCGCAACCCAGCCCGGAGACCTGGTTCACGGGCGTCGGTGCCGGCACCCGGCACAACTCCGTGCTGGAGCTGACCAACCCCGATGCCGGCCCGGCGGTCGCCGACGTGACCGTCCTGGCCGGTGGGGGCGAGGTGACCGCCGGCGACCTGCGGGGAGTGACCGTCCCCGGCAACTCCAGCGTCCAGCTCGACCTGTCGAAGGCGGTTCCGCGCCGCGGCGAGCTCGCGCTGCGAGTGGTGGTGTCGCGCGGGCGGCTGGCCCCGACGGTGCTCGACGAGCTGCCCAAGCTCGGCGCCCGTCCCCTCACCCAGGACTGGCTGCCCCCGCAGCCGGAGCCCGCCGACAAGAACGTCCTGCTGGGGCTCCCCGCGGGAGCCGGCACCCACACCCTCACCGTGGGCAACCCGGGCGAGGACGAGGTGCGGGCCACGGTGAAGATCCTGACCGGCGACGCTGCGTTCGCACCCCAGGGTCTCGACGCTCTCCGGGTGCCGCCCGGCACGGTGCAGACGGTCGCCATCACCGCCCAGGTGCGGCAGGCGATCCAGGACGGCGCCCTCGGTGTCGAGGTGTCCTCGACCGGGCCGGTCACGGCCGGTCTCAGGTCGTTCGTCGACGGGGACCTCTCGCAGTCCGCCCCGGTGCTGCGCGGTGGCACGCCGATGTCCCTGATCGTGCCGCCCGGCGACGCATCGGTGCTGCTGGCCGACGCGGCGGGGGTCGGAGTCGTCACGGTCTCGTCCTGGAACGAGGCCGGCAAGGAGCTGAAGGAGCAGCGGCTCGAGGTGAAGCCCGGCACCGGCGGCAAGGTCGACCTGCCCACCGGTGCCACCCTCGTCACCATGACGCCGCGACGAACCTCCGTCCACGCCGCGCTCATGACCACCGGCGACGGCGCCTCGATCGTGCCGTTCCACGAGCTCGTCCTCGACGCGCTGATCCCCGACGTACGGCCCGGAGTGCCCTGACCCGTCCGTGGCGAACGGGAACCTGCAGGTATCGGCACGACGGCTGTCGCGGAGCGGCGAGGTGGGCCCCTGGTTCGCGTCAGCCGACGTTGAGCAGCCGCAGCACGCCTGCCGGGTCGTCGACCTCCTCAGCGACGAGCAGCTCGCGGACCCTGCGTTCGTAGGCGGCCACCTCGTCGGCGCCGAGGATCTCGCGTCCGGCGCCCGGGTTGCCACGCCTGAAGAACGCGGCCGGGTCCTTGAGCACGCCGCGTCGGTCCGGTACCCGCTGGGCGGCGGCGGCTCGCATGCTGGTGAAGCTCGCGCCCTCGACGAGTGACGGCCAGAGGTGCGGGTCCACCTCGATGTCGAGGCGGTTGGCCAGCCAGCGCATCCGGTCCTCGAGGTCGGTGGCGAGCTCCTCGTACCGCACCACCAGGATCTGCTCGTCGTCGCAACGCGACCAAGCGTCGGCGGTGTGATGGACGACCCCGGCCAGCGAGTCCATGGACTCGGTGGGATCGGCCTCGGCCAGGGTCCACCGGACGAGCCACTCGGGAAGGGGCGGACGGGGCGAGGGAGTCGGGGCGGTCCGTCCGGTCAGTTCGGCCAACCGCTCGCGGTCGAGGTTGTTGCCCTGGTGGTAGAGCGACACCGCCATGTCCAGCGGATCGCGGACCACCACGACGTAGGTCGCGCGGGGATCGAGCACCACGCCGTCGAGCGGGGTGTGGGTCTTGAGGACCCGGCGTCCCGGTTGGGCGTCCAGGCGTGCGAACAGCACCCCCTCCGGCTCGGTCAGCCAGTCCACCCACGGCGACAACTCGCCCAACGGGGCGGGTAGGGCGGCCGATCCGTGCACCAGCGAGAGACAGATCTGTTGCATCCAGGTCGTCCCACTCTTCGAGCGCGTGCTCACCACGACGTCGCCCTCGCGGAACGGGAAGCGTTGCCAACGGTCGCTGTCCTCCTCATGAGACCGATAGCGGCGAGCCCCACTCACCCGGAATCCGCTCGACGGTCCTCCACGAGCCTCACACCGGTCACCGTGACCACCGCTGGCAGCGCGACCACGGGAGCTTGAAGCACATCGCACCATCATGCCGGACTCCTGCCTCACCTCCTCGAGGCCGACAGCCGGAGCGAGGCGCTCGACCATGCCGTGATGGTGAGGTCCGCGTGTCAGCCCAGCGATGAGGAGGCACTTCGCCCTACGCTCCAGGCACGGTGAGTGCCACGGAGCGTGCCGGGCATGGAGGCGAGGCTCGAGGGCTGACCGAACGGGTCGGATTGGAGTCGCGAGGGATGCCACACCTCCGGGACGAACGATACGACGCCGAGCTGCAGGCAGAGACGGCCAGATTCGCCGCCGCGGTACGGGATGCCGATCCGGAGTGGCCGGTGCCGACCTGCCCGGCGTGGAGGCTGGCCCAGCTCACCGCGCACGTCGGGTTCGGGCACCGCTGGGCTGCCCTGATCGTAGAGCGGCGGGCCACCGCGCCCGTTCCCCACGACCAGGCCGACGACCTCCAGGTGCCGCAGGACGCCGAGGAGCGGTCGCGCTGGCTGGTGGGCGGCGCCCGCCGCTTGGTCGACGCGGTCCGCGACACCGGTCCGGAGGCCGAGGTATGGAGCTGGGCCGAGGACCAGACGGCGGGGTTCTGGCTGCGCCGGATCACCCATGACACTCTCGTTCACCGCGTCGATGCCGAGCTGGCGGTGGGCCGTGCCGTGCACGTCAGCCCCGACCTGGCCGCCGACAGTGTGAGCGACCTGCTGGACATGTTCGAGTTGCTGCCGAGGATCGATGACTTCCCTGCCCTGGCCGGGCTGCGTGGTCACGGGCAGACCCTGCATTTCCACGCCACCGACCCGGGCTTGGGCGCGGACGGCGAATGGCTGGCCAGGCGCACCCCTTCCGGCGTCGAGTGGGAGCACCGGCATAACGAGAGCGACGTCGTCGTCCGCGGCCCGGCCATGGACCTGCTGCTGGTGCTGAGCCGACGTGCGTCCCTGGACGGCTCCCGGCTGGAGGTCTCCGGAGACAGGCGGTTGCTCGCCCACTGGCTGGAGCACAGCCGGCTGGAACCGGCATGACGGACGACAGGCGACACGGCTCACGGGTTGATGTGGCTGGCGTCCGCGGTCCCACACTGGTCCCATGACCGAACCGCTGCACGTTGCGCTCCGGGCCATCGGTGTGGTGCTTCCTGCGGCCGGCGTCCTGGGCTTGGTGGAGCTGCGGGGAGGTGCCCCGGACGGTGATTTCGGGGCGTTTCTGGGGGCGATGGGGCTCTCGCTGCTCGCGGCTGCAGTGTGGGCCGCCTTCGACGCGGGGCGTGCCCGGACCAGCAGGGTGCTTCTCCGCTGGGTCGCCTCTGCCTTCGTCGTAGGTGTCGGCCTCGGGATCACAACCACGGTGACGGCACCAGGCTCCCCGCCAGGTCCGGTACGGATGTCCGAGGCAGTCTCGCTGTCGTTGTTCTACGGCGTCCCGCTGCTCGTGTCCGCTGGGCTCGGCGTGGCGGTGGGCGCTGCGCACCCTCAATCGAGGCGAAGACACGAAGAAAACTGCTCTGACGGGTACTGGCCTCTAGATGCACTCGGCCCATCCCGGGATGTGCCGCTGACGACGGGCAGTCCGCTCATGCCAGGTCCTCCTCCCGGTGACCGCATCGGCTGACTCGTGCGCTCCTGGTGCGCCGTAACGCGGCTCTGCTGGGTAGCCGCCGGCGCGGTCTGGCCCGGGCATGCCGATGCCCCCGCCCGCGGTGGTTGCCGGGCGGGGTGTGGGGCTTGGTGGC
>NZ_DASSXS010000229.1:0-7582 GCF_035703625.1 Nocardioides sp.
CGGCCGGGTTCTCCGGTACGCCGGCCGAGGGCCACTGCTCGAGCGCGGCCACGAGAGCGTCCTGCGCCAGGTCCTCGGCGAGCTCCACGTCCCGGGTCATCCGGGTGAGAGCGCCGACGAGGCGGGCCGACTCGGCCCGCCACGCGGCGACGACGACTCCGGTCGGGTCGTCCGTACTCGACTCTGCCGGCACGCAGCCAGCGTAGTGAGCCCAGTCGGTCGCCAGTTCAGGCGTCGGGCGCCTCCGGACCCTCCGAGATCTGGCGCAGGGTCGAGATCACGGTGACCTCGGGCCAGTGCTTCGCGTGGATCTCGGCGAACTCCCGCTGGTCGGCCGCGGCCTCCTCGAGGGAGTCGTACTGCAGGAGGGCCCAGCCGCCGACGACCTCCTTGGCCTCGGCGTAGGGTCCGTCCACCCGGCTGACCTCGCCCTGCCGGACCACGTAGTTCACGGCGTCCTCGGTGCCGTAGAGCCCGCCGCCGTCGAGGAAGACGCCCTTGGCGGCCTGCTCACCGATGTAGACGTCCATCGCCTCGAACAGCGACTGGGGCGGCGTGCCGACGCCCTCTTCCATCCTCACGAATCCCATGAAACGCGGCATCTCGATCACTCCTCCTGGTGGGCTGGGTTGCTTTCTCGCACGTACGTCGAACGGCCGCCGGGCTCCTCGACATCGTCTTCTGAAATTCTTTTCGGGTCGAGGTTCAGCGGTCGAGGTCGGCCAGCACCGCGCCGATGGTGTCGATGCTCCCGGCGGTGATCGGGTCGAGCACGAGCTGCAGGTGCACCGCGCCGGCGTCCGCCATCCCCCGGATGTGCTGACCGAGGTCGTCGGGGGTGACCGTGGTGACGCGGGCGTCGTAGGTCTCGCCCATCAACCGGCCGCGACCGTCAGGGAGCGTGACCAGGACCGCCGCGGTCGCGTCCACGGTCCGTCCCTGCGGGGTGACCGCGTCGACCTCGTCCTTCACCCGGGCGAACGTCTCGACCGAGTTGTCGTAGATGCTCCACCAGACGTTCCAGGAGTCGGCGACCGGCAGCCCGATGCCCAGCATGCGAGGGCTGTTGGACCCCAGCATGATCGGCGGCCCGCCCTCCCGGACCGGGCGTGGGTCCAGCACGCAGTCGTCGACGTCGTAGAACTGGCCGTGGAACGTCGTCCGACCCTCGCGCAGCAGCGGCGCGATGATCGCCAGGGCCTCCTCGAAGCGCGAGACGCGCTGGTCGTAGGGGAAGCCGAAGGCGTCGAACTCGCGCCGGTTCCAGCCCGCGCCGAGTCCCAGGATCAGCCGGCCCTGCGAGATGGCGTCGACCGTCGCGGCCTGCTTGGCCAGCATCGCGGGCGCATGGAAGCCCGTCGACGCCACGAGGGGCCCGATCTCCACCCGTTCGGTCGCCGCTGCGATCGCGGCCAGTGTCGTCCACGCCTCGTACGGACCCCGTGTCGAGCCGTCCGGCAGGTCGTAGACGAGATGGTCCCCCACCCAGATCGAGTCGAAGCCGGCCGACTCCGCCCTTCGGGCGAGGTCGAGGTACTCCGGCCACGGCACGTACCGCTCCACCTCGGGCAGCTGGACACCGACCTTGCACGGGCGCGTCATGACCCCAACCTAGACACCGGACCGCGCAGCTCGACCTCCGGAGCAGATGCGTGGCCGCGCGGTCACCCCTGTGTCCAACACCGCGCGGCCACGCGGCTCATGCCGACTCCGACAAGCTCCCGAACCCACTGCGGTGGAAGACCAGCGGCATCGACTTGGACCGGTGCTCGACCGCGTGCAGCTTCAGGAGCACGATCACGTGGTCGCCGGCCTCCACCTCGCTGTGGATCGTGCAGTCGAACCGCGCCGCGCCGTCGTCCAGGGTCAGCGCGCCGTCGTCGGTGGCGCTGCAGAGCAGGCCCTCGAACCGGTCTGCGACGGGCCCGGCGAGCTGGCGGCACACGTCGCCGTGGTGGTCCGCCAGGATCGTCACCCCGAGGTGGTCGGCGCGCTTCAGGGTCGGCCACGTCCTCGACGTGCTGGCGACCGAGAAGGACACCAGCGGCGGTTCCAGGCTGACCGACGTGAAGGAGCTGGCGGCCAGACCGACCGGCTCGTCGTCCACGAGTGCGGCGACCGCGACCACCCCACTGGGGAAGACGCCGAAGGCCTCCCGCAGCCGCGACTCGTCCAGGTCCTGGTTGGTGGCGAGGGGGATGGTCCTGTCGCCCGCAGGGGTCACGAGGCGGCCCCGAGCGTCGCCACGCGGGGCTGGTGGGAGGGGACCGGCAGCCCGTAGTGGTCGCGCAGGGTCGAGCCCTCGTAGTCCTCCCGGAACAGGCCCCGCTGCTGCAGGATCGGTACGACGTGGTCGACGAAGTCCTCGAGCCCGCTGGGCAGCGCCGCGGGCATCACGTTGAAGCCGTCGGCCGCGCCGTTCTCGAACCAGGTGTGCATCGAGTCGGCGATCTGCTCCGGCGTACCCGCCAGCGTACGGTGGCCGCGACCGCCGCCCAGCTTGGCGAGGATCTGCCGCACGGTGAGGTGATCGCGACGGGCGAACTCGACGGTGAGCTCGTAGCGGGTGCGGTTGCCCTCGATCTGGTCGGCCGGTCGGATGTCCTGCGGCAGCGGCGCGTCGAGGTCGATCTGGTCGGCCGGGATGCCGATGTCGGTGGCCAGCTGCTGCAGCGCGTGCTCGTGCACGAGCAGGTCGTCGAGCTCCCGCTCCTTGGCGACCGCCTCCTCCTCGGTGGCGCCGATGATCGGCACGATGCCCGGCAGCACCTTGACCTGGTCGGGGTTGCGGCCGGCGTCGGCGACGGCTCGCTTGAGCTCGGCGTAGAACTCCTGGCCGTCCTCGAGGGTGCGCTGGGCGGTGAAGACGGCCTCGGCGTAGGCGCCCGCGAGCGCGATGCCGGGCCCGGACGAGCCGGCCTGCACCACGACCGGCCGCCCCTGCTCGCTGCGGCCGACGGTGAGCGGCCCGCGGACCGAGAAGTGGGTGCCGCGGTGGTCGAGCGGGCGGATCCGGTCGGGGTCGGTGTGGACACCGGTCCCCTTGTCGGCCACCTCCGCGTGGTCATCCCAGCCCTCCCACAGGCCGAGCACCACCTCGACGAACTCCCCGGCCCGCGCGTAGCGCTCGGCGTGCGTCGGGTTGTCGGTGTAGCCGAAGTTGGCTCCGGCGTCGAGGGCCGCCGAGGTGACGACGTTCCACCCGGCGCGGCCGTGGCTGATTGCGTCGAGCGTCGCGAACCGTCGGGCGAGGCTGTAGGGCTCCTCGTAGGTGGTGGAGGCGGTGGCGATCAGGCCGATCCGCTCGGTCGCGGTGGCCATGGCCGCCAGCAGCACGGTCGGCTCGAGCTGGGTCGGCGGTCGCCGGGCCGGGTTGGTGAACAGCGACGGGCTGTCGGCGAAGAAGACCGAGTCCATCTTGCCCCGCTCGGCGATCCGCGCGAGCTCCTGGAAGTGGGACACCTCGCGGGCGGCCCCCGGGTCGCTCTCCGGGAGCCGCCACGAGGCCTCGTGGTGGCCGGTGCTCATCAGGAAGGCGTTGAGGTTCAGCTGTCGGGTCATGGGTGAACTCCTCTGGCTCGAAGGGTCTCGGGCTGTGTTGTCGAAAGGTGGGGGCCTGTCAGGAGCGCCAACGCGAGAAGCGGCGCTCGAGCGCGACCAGGCCGTAGTTGACGGCCAGCCCCAGGGCGGTGGTCGTCAGGATCGCGGCGTACATCTGCGGGATCAGGAAGTTGTACTGGGAGTAGTTGATGAGGTAGCCCAGCCCCGCGGTCGCGCCGATCATCTCGGCGGCGATCAGGACCAGGATCGCGGCGGCGCCCGCGATCCGGATGCCCGTGAAGATCGTCGGCAGCGCGGCCGGGAACACGACCTTGCGGAACGTCGTCGCCGACGACAGGCCCAGCACGCGCGCCGACCGCAGCAGCTGCTTGTCCACCGACTCGACCCCGCTGATGGTGTTGAGCAGGATCGGGAAGAAGCAGGCGTACAGGACGATCGCGATCTTCGACGTCTCGCCGATGCCCAGCACCAGCACGAAGACCGGCAGCAGCGCGAGCGCCGCGGTGTTGCGGAACAGCTCCAGCACCGGCGACACCAGCTGGCGCACCGGCGGGTACCACGCGATCGCGGTGCCCAGCGGGATGGCGATCGCCACGGCCAGGAGGAAGCCGCCGGCCGAGCGGACCAGGCTGGCGCTGAGGTGCTCCCAGAGCCGCCCGCTGGTCAGCATGTCCCACCAGGCCGCGCCGACCTCCGAGAGGGGCGAGACGAAGTAGGGGTCGACCAGGCCGTACGTCGGCGCGAGCTGCCACACGACGCCGAGCGCGACGATCCCGAGGAGGCCCCGCGTCCAGCGGGCCGCCCGGGCGCGGCCGGCCCGCTCGGTGCGGACCCTCGGGCCGGCGGCCTGCGCCTGGCGCGGGTTGAGCTGCGTCTCGGTGCGTTCTGCGAGGAGGCTAGGCAACGCGATGCACCTCCGCCCGGTAGGCCGGTGCGGGCTGGCGGAGGTGCCCCCAGATCTGGTGGCGGTAGGCCGCGAACTCCGCCGTCGAGCGGATGTCGGCATCCCCTGACGTCCGGTCGAGGACGACGTTGATGATCTCGACGACCTTGCCCGGCCGGGTGCTCATGACGGCGACCCGCTGGCCGAGGAAGACCGCCTCCTCGATGTCGTGGGTGATGAAGACGATGGTGGTGCCGGTCCGCCGCCAGATCTGGACCAGCTCCTCCTGCAGCCGTTCCCGGGTCTGGGCGTCGAGCGCGCCGAACGGCTCGTCCATCAGGAGCACCTCGGGCTGGTAGGACAGGCTCCGCGCGATCGCGACCCGCTGCTTCATCCCGCCCGAGAGCTCGTGCGGGTAGCGGTCCGCGAAGTCGGTGAGGCCCACCAGCTCCAGGTACTCGTGGGCCACCCTGCGCCGTTCGGCCTTGCGGCGGCCGCCGACTGCCTCCAGCGCGAACTCGATGTTGCCGAGTGCCGTCCGCCAGGGGAGCAGCGTGTACTGCTGGAAGACGACCCCGCGGTCGAGGCCCGGTCCGGACACCGGCCGGCCGTCGATCTCGACCGCGCCCGCGGTGGGGGTCGACAGCCCGCTCACCAGGTCGAGGACAGTCGACTTGCCGCAGCCGCTGGGGCCGACGAGGGTCAGGATCTCGCCCTCGCGGACGTCGAGGTCGAGGCCGTCGAGCGCGACGAACTCGTGCGCCGCGCGGTCGCCGGCGGCGCGCACACGGAAGACCTGGCGCACGTCGCGGAGCGCGATCTTGCTCGCGCCGGCGAGGGAGGCCATCAGCCCTCCTCCGCGTACGGGTTGAACTCGTTGGTGTAGATCTCCGACGGCTCGATCGAGTCGGCCTCGACCTCGCCCTCCGCCTCCAGCCAGTCGAGCCACAGGGTGAAGTCCTCGTCGCTGATCACGCCAGCCTTCGCGGGCACCCCGGTGCCCTTCCACAGGTCGAGCGCGGCGGCGTACTCCTCGCGGTCGTGCTCGGCGAGGTAGTCCTTCATCACCTCGCGGATCTCGTCGATCGAGTGGGTCTGGGAGTACTCCAGCGCCTTGGCGATCGCCGCCACGAACTCCTTGGTGGTGGTGGGGTTCTCCGCGATGAACCGGTCGCTCAGCACGTAGCTGCCGCCGTTGTAGGGGCCGACCAGCTCGATGTCGTTGACGACCTCCTCGATCCCGCCGTTCTTGAGCGCGATCTCCTTCAGGCTGCCGAAGAGGTACGCCGCGTCGACCTGGCCCTCGCGGAGCGCCGCCTCGCTGTTGATGCCCGGGAGCGGCACCAGCGTGACCTGCTCGATCTCGTCCTGGCTCAGGCCCTCGTCGGCGAGGTAGGTGTCGATCACCGCCTCGGCGTTGGCACCGAGCGTGTTGACCGCGACCTTCTTGCCGATCAGGTCGCGCGCCTCGTCGATCCCGGAGTCCTTGAGCGTCAGCAGGCTCGAGCTCACGTCGGCGCTCGACCCGTAGTAGGAGATGACGGCCTTGATCGGCGCTCCGGTCGAGGCGAGCTTGGCGATCGCGCCGTTGAAGGCGCCGCCGTAGTCGACCTGGTCGGTGGCCACGGCCCGCAGGCTCTCCGGCCCGCCCTGGACGTCCCCGACGCGGTCGAGCTTGATGTCCGTCTGGTCGAAGTACCCGAGCGCGTCGGCGAGCTCCGGCAGGTCCACGATCCCGGCGTTGGTCTGGTAGCGGATCGTCGTCTGCTCGCCCTCTGCTCCGCTGCTGGCACCGCAGGCGCTGGCGCCCCCGGCGACCAGCATTGTGGCGGCCGCCACCCCGGCCAGGTGTCGAAGTCTGGTGTGCCCCATGGGTCGTCTCCTCGTTAAACTGTATGAAGTCGAGTGAAATAGTACATATTGATCGGAGGGAGCCTGGGAGGGGTGGTGCGGTGGGCGAGTTGCCGTGCTGTTCGGCCAGGCCGGGCCTGCCGGCTTCGGCCCACGTAGCAACCACATGGAGGCGTGGCGCACGACGTGTCCACAGGGTCGAACAGACGTGCGAAATGTGTCGGTGGCGACGGCTTTACTGGGTGCATGGCGATCACCCCGCTCCCGCACCTGACACCGGCTGGGGCGGTGGGTGCGGCGTGCTCGGGCCTCGAGGCAGTGGCGGACTCGTTGTGGTCGGCGCGCGGGACCGGGGAGTTGGTCGCGGGGGTGGAGGAGCTGCAGCGACTCAGGAGCAAGACGGCGGCCCTGGAGGCCGAGCTGTTGGCCGAGCTCGACGCCCGCGAGGTGGCCCGACGCGGGCTGGGCTGGGGGTCCACGGCCGACTGGTTCACCCACGTCGCCGGCATCACCCGCCGTCAGGGCCGTAAGGCCGTGGCCCACGCTGGATTGCTGGTCACCCAACGGGCGGCCACGCTTGACGCCCTGCGCCAGGGTGCAGTGTCTCCGGAACAGGCGTCCGTGGTGGTCGACGCGGTCGAGCGGCTTCCGCTGGCGGAGCACGTACGCCGTCGCGGCGAGCAGGTGCTGCTCGAGGAGGCCGGCCGGCTCAACGCCACCGACCTGCACCGGGCGGGTCGACACCTCGCCTCGGTGGTCGACCCCGACCGCGACGAGCGTGAGGCCGAGCGAGCCCTGGACCGGGAGGACCGGGCCGCCCACCTGGGCCGGTTCCTCACCGTCTCCGAGGACGGCCGCGGCGGCATCCGGGTGCGGGGTGGCGGCAGCGTCGAGGACGGCGCGGTGCTCCGCGCCGCGCTGCTGCCGCTGACCAGGCCGGTCTCTGGAATCGACCCGGTGACGTGTGCGGAGCAACCCGACCCGCGTGACCACGGCGCCCGGATGTGGGACGGCCTGGTCCAGCTCGCCCGCCATGCCCTCGATACCGATCTCCCGCCCGCCAGTCACGGGGCGCGGCCCCGGGTGGCCGTCACCGTCGACGCGCAGACCCTCCGAGGCGACGCCGCCGGGGTTGGAGTGACCGAAGACGGGCTCGACCTGCCCGGCGCCACGATCCGACGGCTGGCCTGCGACTGCGACCTGATCCGGGTGCTGCTGGACGCCGACGGGTGCATCCTCGACGTCGGCCGCTCCCAGCGACTGGTCACCACGCCGATCTGGACTGCC
>NZ_DASSXS010000001.1:0-9104 GCF_035703625.1 Nocardioides sp.
CAGGCGTCGTACTGCCTGCTGCGCTGGAAGAACATCGGCCTGTCGGTGGCGACCTTCCAGGTCAGCCGGCGCTGGCCGAGGCTGGCGAAGCGGGTGCTGCGCGACGCCGCCGCCAAGCGGCTGCCCGACGGCTACCCGGTCGACGTCCACTTCAAGCCGCGCTACGACCCGTGGGACCAGCGGCTGTGCCTGGTGCCGGACGGCGACCTGTTCCGGGTGGTCCGCGAGGGGCGGGTCGACATCGTCACCGACACCATCGAGACCTTCACCGAGAAGGGGGTGCGGGTCTCGTCGGGCGACGAGCTGCTCGCGGACGTCGTGGTCACCGCCACCGGGTTCAACCTCAAGATCATGGGCGGGATGGACCTCGAGGTCGACGGGGAGCGGGTCGACCTGCGGGACCGGATGGCCTACCGCGCGCTCATGTTCAGCGGCGTGCCGAACTTCGCGTTCACCATCGGCTACACCAACGCCTCGTGGACGTTGAAGGCCGACCTCGTCGCGGAGTACGTCTGCCGGCTGCTGACCCATCTCGACGAGCACGGTCACCGCAGCGTCGTACCTGTCCCCGGCAGCGACATCCAGCACCGGCCGTTCCTCGACTTCACGCCGGGCTACGTGCTCCGCTCGCTGGACAGCCTCCCCAAGCAGGGGCACCGCGAGCCCTGGCGGCTGCGGCAGAACTACCTGCGCGACGTCCGCACCATCCGGCGCGGGGAGATCGACGACGGCGCCCTCCGCTTCGGCTGAGACGACGCTGGTCTAGTCCGTTCCGGCCCGATTGGTATCCGGAGCAACCTCTCGCCGCTCCCTGGCGTCTGAGACCGAAACCAATCGCCGGGGGGCGGACATGACCAGGACCATCTCGTTGTTCAGCGCGCTCGTGATCGGGGCCATCGGCCCGTTCGCCCTGCACCAGGCCCCGGCGACCGCCGTGCCTGTCGTCGGCGATCTCGACGGAGACCTGAGCGGAGGAGCGGCCGACTGCGCTCCGCTCGACCCGTCGATCCACCCGGGCGCACCGGACCGGCCGGACCTCGCCTTCGCCGACACCAACTGCGACGGCATCGACGGCGACGCGGCGAGCGCCATCTTCGTCAGCGCGGTGGACGGCAACGACGCCGGCACCGGGACGAGGCTCAACCCCTTGCGGACCGTCACGGCCGGAGTCAACGCCGCGGCGCCCGCCCACAAGGACGTCTACGTCGCCGGGGGGACCTACCCGGAGACGGTCGCCCTGGCTGACGACGTGAGCGTGTACGGCGGCTTCGCGCTCGGCTTCGGTTCCCGCTCGACCGCGGAGGTCACGAAGATCGCCGGCTCGGGCGGGCCCGCTGCGCTCGCCGTCGGCGACACCGGCGTCGTGCTGCAGCAGCTCACGCTCCAGGGTCGTCCGGACGGGTCCGGCAACAGCTACGGGCTCCGGGCGGTGACCGAGGGCGTGGCGCCCTCCCAGGTCGCGCTCGAGAACGTCACGGCGACCGCCGACGCCGCGGGGGCCCCTGTCAACGGGAGCAACGGCGGAACCGGGCTCGTCGGTGGCGGAGGACTCGGCAGCGCAGGGGGGAGCGGAGGCTGCGGCGCCGGGATCCAGGGACAGCTCGGCGTCGTCCTCGGTGGCGTGGGT
The DNA here is from genome assembly GCF_035703625.1 of Nocardioides sp. Taxonomy (GTDB): domain Bacteria; phylum Actinomycetota; class Actinomycetes; order Propionibacteriales; family Nocardioidaceae; genus Nocardioides. The sequence goes on from NZ_DASSXS010000001.1 coordinate 1,628, forward strand.
GCCCACGGTGCCAACGGTGCCAACGGGAGCTTCGTCGCGCAGGCCGGTCCCACCTGGACACGGGTGCAGGCCCAGAACGGCGGCTTCGGAGGCAGCGGCGCCGGTGGTCAAGGTGGGCGGGGCGGCACCGGGGCATCCGACGGATTCGGCCTGCCGGTCTGCGGCGGCCAGGGTGGCACCGGTGGTCGAGGCGGGATGGGCGGAACGCCTGGCACCGGCGGTGTGGGCGGCGGCGGCTCGTTCGCGGTCTACGCGTACAACTCCTCGATCGTGGCGATCGGTTCGACGCTCACGGCCGGCAATGGTGGTGACGGCGGGTTCGGCGGAATCGGTGGCAGCGGCGGAGCCGGGACCCCGGGCTCGTCCGGTCTGCCCGGCGCGTGCTCCACCGTCATCTTCATGGGCACGACCTGCGCCTCGCCCGGCTCGCAGGGCCAGACCGGCTTCCACGGCGGGTACGGCGGCAACGGCGGCGGCGGGGTCGGCGGCCCCAGCGCCGGCGTCTACCAGGGAGGATCCACGTCGGGCTACACCGGCCTGGACACCGTGACCACGCCCGGACGGGCCGGCTTCGGGGGCTTCGAGGGCGGCACATTCGGTGGTCCGCGTGGCGCCAGCGGGGTCAGCGTTCCGGTCCTCCGCGCGGGGGCAGCGCCCACCACGTCGACGTACGACTTCGACGGTGACGGTGTCCTCGACCCCGCCGACACCTGCCCGGCCGACGCCGGCGACGTGAACGGATGCCCGGTGGCCCCGGAGACCACCATCACCGCCGGACCCGCCGACAACGGGTACCTGCTCACCACCCAGACGTCGATCGGGATCGGGTCAAGTGAGGCCGGGACAGTCGCCTGCTCGCTCGACGGTGGCGACGCGGACACCTGCACCTCACCCCACGCGCTCTCGGGGCTCTCGGCCCGGACCCACGTGTTCCGGGCGTGGGTGACGGACGGCAGCGGACAGGCCGACCCGACCGCGGCGGAGCGGACCTTCACCGTGCCGCTCGGCAACACGGTGCTGACGCACTCCGCGGGCTGGGCGAAGAAGACCGGCAGCGGCTACTTCCGCAACGCCTACTCCACGTCCACGAAGCAGGGCGCGACTCTGTCCAGGTCGGTCACGGGCGCCACCGCGGTCGCGCTGGTCGCGACCAAGGCTCCCGGCCAGGGCAAGGTCAACATCATGCTGGGCCAGTCGGTGCTCAAGCAGGTGAACCTGAGCTCGACGACCACGAAGAAGAAGCAGGTGTTCGAGCACCGGTTCTCCTCCGCCAGGAGCGGGACCATCCGGCTCGTCGTGGCGACCTCCGGGAAGCCGGTCCGCATCGAGGGCCTCGGCGTCGCCACGCAGTAGTAGCGCCTGGCGCGCCGATTCGCGGTCGTTGGCCCCGGCCCCCTAGGCTGGGGTCAACGACCCGTCCAGTCTTGCCTCGGGTTCCGCGCACCGGTCACTCGACGAGCGGCGCGCTCTTCGCCGCTTCGGCGAAGCACTGCTTCCCACCTCCGCCGCCGGCGGGGGACGGCATTGGTGAGACACACCAAGCGATAGCGACTTCCCTTGTCCTCAACACCTTCCTTCATCGACCTCGGCGTGCCCGCGAACCTCGCGACCGCCCTCGCCGAGCTCGGCATCGTCACCCCCACCCCGATCCAGGCCGCCACCCTTCCGGACTCGCTCGCCGGCCGCGACGTGCTCGGGCGCGGTCGCACCGGCTCCGGAAAGACCTACGCGTTCCTGCTGCCCCTCGTCGCCCGGCTCGTGGCCTCGGGCCGGCCCCGGCGCCCGGGTGCACCCCGGGCACTGATCCTCGCCCCGACCAGGGAGCTGGTCGGCCAGATCGAGCAGTCACTCGCCCCGCTGGCAGCGTCGGCCGGGCTCACCACCCGGACCGTGTTCGGCGGCGTCGGGCAGAACCCCCAGGTGCAGGGCCTGCGTCGCGGCGTCGACATCGTCGTGGCCTGCCCCGGCCGGCTGGAGGACCTGATCGGTCAGGGCCACTGCTCGCTCGGGTCGGTCGAGGTCACCGTCCTCGACGAGGCCGACCACATGGCCGACCTCGGCTTCCTGCCCGCCGTACGCCGTCTGCTCGACAAGACGCCGCGCGAGTGCCAGCGCCTGCTGTTCTCCGCGACCCTGGACAAGGCGATCGACGTCCTGGTCAAGCGGTTCCTGCGCTCGCCGGTCACCCACGAGGCCGACTCCGCCCAGTCGCCGGTGGCCACGATGGACCACCACGTCCTCCACATCTCGCGCGACCACCGGCTGCCGATCCTCGTCGACCTGGCCAGCGCGCCCGGTCGCACGCTGGTCTTCACCCGGACCAAGCACGGCGCCAAGGCGCTGGCCCGGCAGCTGAACCGGAGCGGCGTCCCGACCGTCGAGCTGCACGGCAACCTGAGCCAGAACGCGCGGACCCGCAACATGGACGCCTTCCACAGCGGACAGGCCCGGACCCTGGTCGCCACCGACATCGCGGCTCGCGGGATCCACGTCGACGACGTCGCCCTCGTCATCCACGCCGACCCTCCGGTCGAGCACAAGGCCTACCTCCACCGCTCCGGACGGACCGCCCGGGCCGGCGCCCGCGGGACGGTCGTCACGCTGATGACCAACGAGCAGGTCGGCGACGTCCGCCAGCTCACCCGGGCCGCCGGGATCAAGGCCCGCACCACCCGCCTCGACGGCTCCGCCCACCCGGTCCTCGCCGAGCTGGCGCCCGGTGAGCGGGTCAAGGTGCCCGGTGGCGTCGTCGTCGAGGCGCCCGCCTCCGCCGGTGGCGGCAACGGCCGCTCGCAGGGCCGCCGCCGCGGTGGCGGTGGCCGTGGCCGCACCGGCAGCCAGAGTGGCGGCCGCAACCGCGCCCGGGGCGGTCAGGGTGGATCCGGCCGCCGCTCGGGCTCGGGGCCTCGTCGGTCCGGCACGTCGGGCGGCGGCCAGCACAGCGCCGCGAGCTTCAGCTCCGGCAGCCGCTAGGACGCTGGGGTCACGCTGGGGTCAACGCTGGGTCAACGCTGGGTCCACGGGGGCTCCGCGTGGGCCCGCGTAGGCTCGCGCCGGTGAACATCGACCGCGTGCGCAGCCGGCTCCAGCGCGCGCTGTGGGACGTCGTACCCCGCGACCACCGCGAGACGCCGGCGCAGCTGCGCCGGCGCCAGCTGGTGACGCTGGCGTTCGTGGTCCTCGGCGGCGGGGTGCTGGCGCTGTCCCTGCGGATCGAGCCCGGCAGCCCCAGCTTCTACGTCGCCACGTTCGGGCTCGCGCTCGTCTGGACGGTCGGTGCCTTCGCCTCCGGACCGCTCCACCTCGGCCGCGAGCTCCATCCCTCAGGCCACCACGTCCGTCCCGTGGTCGTGCCGATCCTGCTCGGGCTCGGCCTGGCGGGCGTGTTCGTGGTGGGCGCCCTGCTGGTGCGCGAGATCGACCTGCTCGACGGCTTCGTGCGCTCCGTCGTGGAGTACGCCGACGAGGGATCGATCGGCCTGCTGGTCCTGGTGACCGTGGTCAACGGGATCGCCGAGGAGCTCTTCTTCCGTGGCGCGGTCTACGCCGCCGTCACCCGGCATCCGGTGCCGGTGACGACGGTCGCCTACACCGTCGCGACGCTCGCCACCGGCAACCTCATGCTCGGCTTCGCGGCCGTGGTCCTCGGCGCCGTGGTCGGCCTGCAGCGACGGGCGTCGGGCGGGATCCTCGCCCCCATCCTCACCCACGTCACCTGGTCGGTGGCCATGCTGTTCGCACTGCCCGTGCTGTTCGGGTGAGGCCACTCAGTCCTGCTGATGGTCCTCCAGCGCCCGGCGCACCGCCTCGGCGTACGGCACCGGGTCTCCGGGCACCAGCTCGGTGATCGAGTTGTCGGTGACCACCACCTCGGTCCCCATCGAGTCGATGAGGTTGCGGCCGGTCGTGAGGTCGACGTCGGTCACCAGCGCCAGCCAGTACGACGAGAGCCGGGGCGTCAGCACCGGCACCCGGACGATCGGGACGCGGTGCCCGGCCGACACCTCGGCGGCCACCTGGAGCATCTCGAGGTAGGTGAGCTGCTCGGGCCCGCCGATCTCGAAGGTGCGCCCGAAGGCCTCGGGCAGTCCGACCACCCCGGCGAGGTAGCGGATCACGTCGTCGAGGGCGATCGGCTGGGTGCGGGTCGACACCCAGCGGGGGACGACCATCGCCGGCAGGTTCTTGACCAGCTGTCGGGTGAGCTCCCAGGAGATGCCGCCGGCGCCGACCACGATCGCGGCCCTCAGCACGGTCACCGGCACCCCTGTCTCGCCCAGCAGCTGCTCCACCTCCCGGCGGGATCGCAGGTGCGGGGAGAGCGTGTCCTCCTCGGAGCCGAGCCCGCCGAGGTAGACGATCTGCCGGACGCCGCAGGCGACGGCGGCCTTGGCGAAGTTCCGCGCCGCGTCGGCGTCCTTCTGCTCGAAGTCGGGGTCGTCGAGCGAGTGCACCAGGTAGACGGCGACGTCGACCCCGGAGAGTGGCTCGGTCAGGGACGCCCGGTCGAAGACGTCGCCCGCGACGGGCTCGCCCGGGCCGTCGTACTGCTCGGGCCGCCTGGTCATGGCCCGCACGTCGTGACCCTGCTCGATCAGCTCGGGGACCAGGCGGCGTCCGACGAACCCCGTTGCCCCGGTGACCAGGACGGTCAGTGGCTCGCTCATCCGGCCTGCCCGGGGGAACGGAGGTGCGGCGAGCGGATCTGGGGGCTCATGGCGCCACGATAGAGAATGGCGGGGAACTTCCGCGGAAGCGCACGCGTTGACCACGCACCGCCACCCCAGGAGTCGCCCGTGCCGTTTGACCCTGCCCACCAGTTCGCCTCCCAGGTCGACCGTCTCGTGGAGCTCGGCTATCCGTCCCTCTCCGGCCTCGACGAGTCGTCGTTCCGCCAGCTCCTCGAGCCGCTGGCCGAGCCGGCCGCCGCGGTGGAGGAGCGTGACGACGTGCCGTTCGTGGTCGTGGTGACGCGGGAGCTGGTCCGCCCCGACGACACCGTCCCCCTGCTGCGCCTCGTCGGCGGCTCCAGGCCAGGCGTCGTGGACCGCAACCACGCCGAGGGAGACCTGGCGACCTACCACCCGGTGCCGGAACTGGGGTTCGACGGACTCGCCTCCGCGAGGGCCTACCTGCTGACCGGGATCCAGCGGGGTGAGGAGTTCTGCAACGTGCGCCCCGAGGACGCGCTGCCGGTGATCCTCGGCCGCGGTCGCACACCACTGACGATCGACGAGGGCATCGCCCTGGTCACCCACGCGCCACACCTGCTGGAGAAGAACAAGTGCTTCATGCTCTCCGGCTCGCGCCGCGGCGACCGCAGGGTCCCCGCGATGTGGATCAGCGAGCGGGCCCCCAAGCTGGGCTGGTGCTGGGACGGGAACCCGCACACCTGGCTGGGCGTCGCCTCGGCCGCCGGGCGGGTGGCGGCCTGACGGGGCACGACCCGGTCACCGGGTACGCCGGGCGATCCCCTCGCGCTTGGTCTCGTCCATGGCCGACTCGTACGCCGCGACCAGGCTGGCGACCGAGAGCGGCTTGAGCCGCTCGATGATCTCCTGGAGCCGGTCGGGCGAGATCCCGGCCTCCTTGTAGGCCGGCCACACCATCGTCCGGAAGACCCCGTAGAGCTCCTCGGCGATCTGCCGGCCGTGGTCGGCGTACACCTCGGCGGCGGCCGTGGCCGCTGCGGTGGGGAAGCCGAGGTCGAGCAGTCCCATCCCGACCGTGAGCTGGGAGACCGCCACCTTGAAGCGGCCCCGGGAGCCCGGCTGGACGATGCCGAGGGCGGACAGCGTGGCGAGGTCCTCCTCTTCCAGCTTGCGACCGGTGCGCTTCGCGAGCTCGGTGCGCGTCATCTCGACCGGCATCTCGGACTGCCAGGGCGCCAGCATCGTCCGGTGCAGGGCGATGTCCTCCGGGGTGGCATCGGCGGGGATCCCGGCGACGTACTTCTCGATCGCGGCCAGGGTGAACCCGTGGCTCTGCAGCTCACGGACCAGCTCCAGCCGGGCGACGTGGTCGGGGGTGTAGTAGCCGGAGCGGCCGCGCCGGATGGGAGGAGGCACCAGTCCCTTGGTGGTGTAGAAACGCACGTTCCGGACGCTCATGCCGATCCGGTTGGTGAGCTCATCGAGGGTGAGCAGCTCGCGTAGCTGCTCGACCGACTCCTCCACGTCATCCCTCCGCGCCGGGTGATCCGAACCACTGTGCGGTCACCTTGACCATGATGACAGTAATGGTGTCACAATCGGGGGTGGGTCTCGACAAGCTCCACAAAAGACAGGACGGTCATGGCAGAAGCATTCGTGTACGACCACGTTCGTACGCCGCGTGGCAAGGGCAAGAAGGTCGGGTCGCTGCACGAGGTCAAGCCGGTCGACCTCGCCGTCGGTCTGCTCGACGAGATCAAGGTCCGCAACCCGACGTTCGACCCCCACCGCGTCGACGACGTCGTCCTCGGCGTGGTCTCGCCGATCGGGGAGCAGGGCGGCGACATCGCCAAAACCGCCGCCCTCGCCGCCGGCTACCCCGAGACCGTCGCAGGTGTCCAGCTCAACCGCTTCTGCGCCTCCGGTCTCGAGGCGGTCAACCAGGCGGCCTCGCGGGTCCGCGGCGGCTTCGAGGACCTCATCCTCGCCGGGGGAGTCGAGTCCATGAGCCGGGTGCCGATGGGCTCCGACGGCGGCGCCTGGGCCTCCGACCCGGCCACCGCGCTCACGACCGGGTTCGTCCCGCAGGGCATCGGCGCCGACCTGATCGCCACCCTCGGCGGCTGGAGCCGGGAGGACGTCGACGCGTTCGCGGCGGAGTCCCACCACCGGGCCGCCAAGGCGTGGGCCAACGGCTACTTCGCCGACTCGATCGTCCCGGTCAAGGACTTCAACGGCGTCACGGTCCTCGACCACGACGAGCTGATCCGCCCCGACACCTCCGTCGAGGGGCTCGCCGGCCTGAAGCCGTCGTTCGCCGACATCGGCTCCCAGGCGGGCTTCGACGACGTGGCCCTCGAGAAGTACCACTGGGTCGACAAGATCGACCACGTCCACCACGCCGGCAACTCCTCCGGGATCGTGGACGGCGCGGCGCTCGTCGCGATCGGTTCCGAGCAGGTCGGGACCGATCTCGGCCTCACCCCGCGGGCCCGGGTGCTCGCCACCGCCGTCTCGGGCGCCGACCCGACCATCATGCTCACCGGTCCGGCCCCGGCCGCCCGGAAGGCGCTGGCCAAGGCCGGGCTCTCGGTGGAGGACATCGACCTGTTCGAGATCAACGAGGCGTTCGCCGCCGTGGCCATGCGGTTCATGCGCGACCTCGACATCTCCCACGAGATCACCAACGTCAACGGAGGCGCGATCGCGATGGGCCACCCGCTCGGCGCGACCGGCGCGATGATCCTCGGCACCCTCATCGACGAGCTCCGTCGCCGCGACCTCCGCCGCGGCCTCGCCACGCTCTGCGTCGGCGGCGGCATGGG
>NZ_DASSXS010000185.1:0-8890 GCF_035703625.1 Nocardioides sp.
CGAGGAGCCAGAAGGTCATGTCGTCGCCTCCGTGCTCTCGGCGGCATGCGGTTGGGAGAAGTTCCCGCGGTAGTAGTCGCCCTCGTCGTCGCCGAGCCGCATCTCGTGGGGCGGCTGCTCCATGCCCGGCAGGAGCGGCGCGAGCAGGTCGGACTTCTCGTAGATGAGGTCGGCGCGGTTGTCGTCGGCGAGCTCGTACTCGTTGGTCATTGTCAGGGCCCGCGTCGGGCAGGCCTCGATGCACAGCCCGCACAGGATGCAGCGCAGGTAGTTGATCTGGTAGACGCGGCCGTAGCGCTCACCGGGGCTGAACCGCTCGTCCTCGGTGTTGGAGGCACCCTCGACATAGATCGCATCCGCCGGGCAGGCCCACGCACACAGCTCGCAGCCGATGCACTTCTCCAGGCCGTCGGGCCAGCGGTTGAGCTGGTGCCGCCCGTGGAACCGCGGCGCGGTCGGCAGCTTCTCGAACGGGTACTGCTCGGTCACGACCTTCTTGAACATGGTGCGGAAGGTGACTCCGAACCCCGCGATGGGGTCCCAGAACTGCTCCCGCATGCTCTTCTCGTCGGCCATCAGGATCCGCCTCCTTGGTTGCCGGCAGCGGTGGTCACGGGCTCGTCCCGCCGGAATGTCAACGCCTGCGCGGGGCCTCGTACGGCGCCGCCCTCCGGCATCGGCGGGACGGGGTAGCCACCGGCATGCGAGTCGGTCGGCGCGGCGGCCGACTCGGGCTCGTTCTCCGCCTGCTCCTTCTCACCCACGAAGAAGAGGACCACGAACAGCACGGCCAGCACGCCGATGCCCCCGAGCAGGTACTGGGTGTCGATGCCGCCCTCGAGCCGGACGGAGCGGATCGTCGCGACCGCCACGATCCACAGCAGCGAGATGGGGATCAGGCGCTTCCAGCCGAAGTGCATGAACTGGTCGTAGCGGAGCCGGGGCAGGGTCCCGCGCAGCCAGATGAAGATGAAGATGAAGAACATCACCTTGCCGAAGAACCACAGCAGCGGCCAGTAGCCCTCGTTGGCGCCGGGCCAGATGTGGACAACCCCCCAGGGTGCCGCCCAGCCGCCCAGGAACAGTGTGGTGGCCAGCGCCGAGACCGTGGCCATGTTGATGTACTCGGCGAGGAAGAACAGGGCGAACTTCAGGCTGGAGTACTCGGTGTGGAAGCCGCCGACCAGCTCACCCTCGGCCTCGGGCAGGTCGAACGGCGCCCGGTTGGTCTCCCCCACCATCGAGATCAGGTAGATCACGAACGACGGAGCGAGGATCAGCGCGTACCAGAAGTCACCCTGGGCCTCGACGATCCCCGACGTCGACATCGACCCGGCGTAGAGGAACACCGCGACCAGCGCGAGCCCCATGGCCACCTCGTAGGAGATCATCTGCGCGCTGGAGCGGAGCCCCCCGAGCAGGGAGTACGTTGACCCGCTGGACCAGCCGCCCAGGACGATGCCGTAGATGCCGACCGAGGCGATCGCCATCACGAAGAGGACCGCCACCGGCATGTCGGTGAGCTGCAGGGGCGTGGTGATGTCGGTGAACGGGACCTCCACCTCGGGCCCGAACGGGATCACGGCGAAGGTCACGAAGGCGGGGATCGTGGCGATCACCGGGGCGATGAGGAAGACGACCTTGTCGGCCGCCTTCGGGATGATGTCCTCCTTGAGCGCCAGCTTCACCCCGTCGGCGAGGGACTGCAGGAGGCCGAACGGTCCGTGCACGTTGGGACCGATCCGGTGCTGCATCCGGGCCACGACCCGGCGCTCGAACCAGATGTTGAACAGGGTGAGCAGCACGAGGACGAGGAAGATCAGCACGGCCTTGACCAGCACCAGCCACCACGGGTCCTGCCCGAAGGCGGACAGGTCGTCGCCGGTCGTGGCCAGGGGGACGATCGAGATCACGAGTTGCCTCCCGTCACGGTGACCCGGCTCCCGGGTGAGGCGAGGTCTGCCAGCACGCCGCGCTTGAACGAGTTCGCCGGGACCCAGACGGTCCCGTCGACGATGTCGGCGATCTCCGCCGGCAGGGTCACCGAGCCCCGGTCACCGGTCAGCGTCACGATCGGGCCCGCCGCGTCGTAGACGGCCGCGGAGACCCGGGCCACCGGCATCCGGCCGGTGGCACGAAGGTGCTCGTCGCCGTCCTGCATCGTGCCGTTGTCGATCATCTGCTTCCAGGTCGACAGGGCCAGGCCGTCCGTGGACCCGCCGCCGGCCGGGACGTCGTCGCGGGCCAGTGTCGCCCGGTCGCCGTCCCAGCCACCGAAGTCCTCCATGTGGGCCCGAGCCTCGTCGACGGTGCGGAAGCCGAGCGGGTGTCCGACACCGAGCGCGCCGAGCTCCTCGGCGATGCCGGCCAGGACCCGCAGGTCCGGCAGCGAACCGGGGTTGCCGAGGATGGCGTCGAACGTGCGGAGCCGGCCTTCCCAGTTGACGAAGGTGCCGGCCTTGTCGGTGGTCGGGGCGACCGGCAGGACGACGTCGGCGGCGCGGGTCACGTCGGTCTCGCGCAGCTCGAGGGACACGACGAACCGGGCGGCGTCGATGGCGGCGCGGGTCGCGGCCGGGTCGGCGGTGTCGTCGGGGTCGACGCCACCGATGACGAGGCCACCGAGCTCGCCGGCGACGAGCGCGGCGACGATCGCGTCGGCGTCACGGCCCGCGGTGCCGGGCACGGAGTCCACGCCCCACGCCGCTGCGGCGTCGACGCGCGCCGAGGCGTCGGCGACGGGGCGGCCGCCCGGCAGCAGGTTGGGCAGGCACCCGGCCTCCAGGGCGCCGCGGTCTCCGGCGCGCCTCGGGACCCAGGCCAGCCGGGCTCCGGTCTTCTGCGCGAGTGCGGCGGCGGCGGTGAGCGCGCCGGGCGCGGTGGCCAGGCGCTCGCCGACCAGGATGACCGCGGTCGTGTCGATGCCGAACTCGGCGTGCTCGACCATGGCGTCGAGCGCCGCGGCCTCCTCGCCGGGGACGGTCGGCACCAGCTGCCCGTTCATCTTCTTCAGGCCACGGCTGGCGTACGGCGCCACGGAGACCACGCGGGTCCCTCGCCGCGACGCCTTGCGCAGCCGCAGGAAGATCGCACCGGCCTCGTCCTCGGGCTCGAACCCGGCGAGGACCACGGTGGCCGCGGCCTCCAGGTCGGCGTAGGTCACGTCGCGGCGGAGCACGACCTCGCTCGCGAGGAAGGACGCCTCCTCCGCGGACAGTGGCCGCGAGCGGAAGTCGATGTCGTTGGTGCCGAGCGAGAGCCTGGCGAACTTGCTGTAGGCGTAGGCGTCCTCGGCGGTCACCCGGCCACCGGTGAGCACGGCCGAGCTCCCGGCGTCGCGCAGGCCCCGGGCGGCCACGGCGAACGCCTCCGGCCACGACGCCGGACGGAGCTCGCCCTCCTCGTCGCGCACCATGGGGTAGCGGAGACGGTCGTCCGCCTGGGCGTACTGGAAGGCGAAGCGGTCCTTGTCGGTGATCCACTCCTCGTTGACCTCGGGGTCGTTGCCCGAGAGGCGGCGCATCACCTTGCCGCGCCGGTGGTCGACGCGGATCGCCGAACCACAGGAGTCGTGCTCGGCGACCGAGGGCGACGAGACGAGGTCGAACGGACGGGAGCGGAAGCGGTACTCGGCGCTGGTCAGCGCCCCCACCGGGCAGATCTGGATCGTGTTGCCCGAGAAGTAGGACTCGAACGGTTCCTTCTCGTAGATGCCCACCTGCTGCAGGGCACCCCGCTCCACCAGGGCGATGAACGGGTCGCCCGCGATCTGCTCGGAGAAGCGGGTGCAGCGCGCGCACAGGACGCAGCGCTCGCGGTCGAGCAGGACCTGCGCAGAGATGTTGATCGGCTTGGGGAAGGTGCGCTTGACACCCTCGAACCGGCTCTCGCCCCGACCGTTGGACATGGCCTGGTTCTGCAGGGGGCACTCACCGCCCTTGTCGCAGACCGGGCAGTCGAGCGGGTGGTTGATCAGCAGGAACTCCATGATCCCCTGCTGCGCCTTGTCGGCGACCTTGCTGGTGGCCTGGGTCTCCACGACCATGCCCTCGGCGACCGGGAGGGTGCACGAGGCCTGTGGCTTGGGGAATCCTCGGCCGTTGCCCGCGTCGGGCACCTCGACGAGGCACTGCCGGCAGGCCCCCACGGGGGCGAGCAGCGGGTGGTCGCAGAACCGGGGGATCTCCACGCCGATCTGCTCGGCGGCACGGATGACCAGGGTGTCCCTGGGGACGCTGACCTGGACGCCGTCGATGGTCAGGGAGACCAGGTCGGTCTTCTCCGGGGTGGTCGTCATGCGTTGGCTCCGGCGGTCGCGCTCTGCTGGTGGGAGAAGGCGGTCGAGGCGGCCGGGTCGAACGGGCAGCCGCCGTTGCGGAAGTGGGCGAGGTACTCGTCGCGGAAGAACTCGATCGAGCTGGAGATCGGGGCGACCGCACCGTCGGCCAGGGCACAGAACGACCGGCCCATGATGTTGTCGCACTGGTCGAGCAGCAGGTCGAGGTCGGCCTCGGTGCCCTCGCCCCTCTCGAGGCGGCCGAGCACCTGCACCAGCCACCAGGTCCCCTCGCGACACGGAGTGCACTTGCCACATGACTCGTGCTTGTAGAACTCCGTCCAGCGCAGGACCGCACGTACGACGCAGGTGGAGTCGTCGAAGAGCTGGAGCGCGCGGGTGCCGAGCATGGAGCCGGCCTCGCCGATGCCCTCGAAGTCGAGGGGCACGTCGAGGTGCGCGTCGGTCAGCAGCGGGGTGCTCGACCCGCCGGGGGTCCAGAACTTCAGCTCGTGGCCCTCACGCATGCCCCCGGCCAGCTCGATCAGCCGCCGCAGGGTGATGCCGAGCGGCGCTTCGTACTGTCCGGGCCGGTTGACATGGCCGGAGAGCGAGAAGATGCCGTATCCCTTGGACTTCTCGGTGCCCATCGAGGAGAACCACCCGCTGCCGTGCTCGATGATGCTCGGCACCGAGGCGATCGACTCGACGTTGTTGATCACCGTGGGGCTGGCGTAGAGGCCGGCCACGGCGGGGAACGGCGGGCGCAGCCGCGGCTGGCCACGACGGCCCTCGAGGGAGTCGAGGAGCGCGGTCTCCTCGCCACAGATGTAGGCACCGGCGCCGGCGTGGATCACCAGGTCGAGGTCGTAGCCGGTGCCGTGGATGTTCTTGCCCAGGTGGCCGGCCAGGTAGGCCTCCTGGACGGCGCGCTGCAGACGGCGTACGACGTGGAGCACCTCGCCGCGCACGTAGATGAACGCGTGGTTGGCGCGGATCGCGAAGGAGCTGATGATCACGCCCTCGATCAGGGTGTGGGGGCTGGCCATCATCAGCGGGATGTCCTTGCAGGTGCCCGGCTCGGACTCGTCGGCGTTGACGACGAGGTACTTCGGCTTCGGGTTGTCCTGCGGGATGAAGCCCCACTTCATGCCGGTCGGGAACCCGGCGCCGCCGCGACCGCGCAGACCGGAGTCCTTGACCTCGGCGACGACCGCCTCGGGCGTCATCCCGAGCGCCTTCTCGAGGGCGCCGTAGCCTCCGCGCTCCTCGTAGGCCGACATCGTCCAGGAGCGCTCCTGGTCCCAGTTGTCGGTGAGGACGGGCGTCAAAGTGTCAGCCACGAAGTGTCCTCTCCCCGGTTGTTGAGGAGGTTTCGAGACGCGCGCTGCGCGCGCTCCTCAACCCACGGCTTCGCCCGTCTCGAAACACGGTCACTTGCCACCCCCGGGCGCGGTCCAGTCGTTCTCACGGGCGATCTCCAGCCCGACCAGGCTGGCGGGCCCGGCGGCCGGACCCTCGTCGGCGAGGTCGTCGGGGAAGCCGGCGAGCACCCGCTCGGCCTCGCGCCAGGTGCACAGGCGCGGGCCCCGGGTGGAGCGGACCTCCTTGCCCTCGCGCAGGTCGTCGACCAGCTGGGTGGCCGACTGCGGGGTCATGTTGTCCATGAACTCCCAGTTGACGGTCATCACCGGGGCGTAGTCGCACGCGGCGTTGCACTCGACGTGCTCGAGGGTGATCTTGCCGTCTTCGGTGGTCTCGTCGTTGCCGACGTCGAGGTGCTCCTTGAGCCGCTCGAAGATCACGTCGCCGCCCATCACCGCGCACAGCGTGTTGGTGCAGACGCCGACGTGGTAGTCACCGACGGGCTTGCGCTTGTACATCGTGTAGAACGTCGCGACGCCGCTGACCTCGGCGGCGGTGATGCCGAGGACGTCGGCGCAGGCCTCGATGCCCTCCGGCGTGATCCGGCCCTGCGCCGACTGCACCAGGTGCAGCATGGGCAGCAGGCCGGAACGGGCCTCGGGGTAGCGGGCGGCGATCTCGTGCAGCTCCGCGCGGGTCTTGTCGTCGATCTCGCTCGACTCGCTCATCGGTCGACGCCTCCCATCACCGGGTCGATGGACGCGATCGCCACGATCACGTCGGCGACCATGCCGCCCTCGCTCATCACACTGGTCGCCTGCAGGTTGGTGAACGAGGGGTCCCGGAAGTGCGCGCGGAAGGGGCGGGTGCCGCCGTCGGAGACGACGTGGGCACCGAGCTCACCGCGCGGGGACTCGACGGGGACGTAGGCCTGGCCGGCGGGGACGCGGAAGCCCTCGGTGACCAGCTTGAAGTGGTGGATCAGGGCCTCCATCGACTCACCCATGATGTGGCGGATGTGGTCGAGGCTGTTGCCCATGCCGTCGCTGCCGATGGCGAGCTGGCTCGGCCAGGCGATCTTCTTGTCGCCCACCATCACCGGCGCATCCTCGAGGCCGGCCAGCCGGTCGGCGGCCTGCTCGACGATCTTGAGCGACTCGCCCATCTCGGCGAGGCGGACCCGGAACCGGCCGTAGGAGTCGCAGGTGTCCCACGTCTGGACGTCGAACTCGTAGGTCTCGTAGCCGCAGTAGGGCTGGGTCTTGCGCAGGTCCCAGGGGTAGCCGGTGCTGCGCAGGGGTGGGCCGGAGAGCCCGAGGGCGAGGCAGCCCGCGAGGTCGAGGTGGCCGACGTTCTCCAGCCGGGCCTTGAAGATCGGGTTGGCGTTGCAGAGGGCGGCGTACTCGGCGAGGCGCTTCTTCATCAGGGCGACGAAGTCGCGGATCTCGTCGAGCGCGCCCGGCGGGAGGTCCTGGGCGACGCCGCCCGGGCGGATGTAGGCGTGGTTCATCCGCAGCCCGGTGATCAGCTCGAACAGGTCGAGCACGAGCTCCCGCTCGCGGAAGCCGATGGTCATCACCGTGAGCGCACCGATCTCCATGCCGCCGGTGGCGATGCACACGAGGTGGGAGGAGATGCGGTTGAGCTCCATCAGCAGGACGCGGAGGACCTGGGCCTTCTCCGGGATGTCGTCCTCGATGTCCAGCAGCCGCTCGACGCCCAGCGCGTAGGTGGCCTCGTTGAAGAACGGGCTCAGGTAGTCCATCCGGGTGCAGAACGTCGTGCCCTGCACCCAGGTGCGGTACTCCATGTTCTTCTCGATGCCGGTGTGGAGGTAGCCGATACCGCAGCGGGCCTCCTTCACCGTCTCGCCCTCGAGCTCGAGGATCAGCCGGAGCACGCCGTGGGTGCTCGGGTGCTGCGGGCCCATGTTGACGACGACCCGCTCCTCGGCCCCCTCGCCGAGGTCCTCGGAGATGGAGTCCCAGTCCTGCCCGGTGACCGTGAAGACCTTGCCCTGGGTGGTCTCGGAGCTGCCGGCGTAGACGTCCTGAGTCATGAGTACGACCTCCGCTCGTCCGGCGGCGGGATGCTGCCGCCCTTGTACTCCACGGGGATGCCGCCCAGGGGGTAGTCCTTGCGCTGCGGGTGGCCGGGCCAGTCGTCGGGCATCAGGATCCTGGTCAGTGCCGGGTGGCCATCGAAGATGATCCCGAACATGTCGAAGGTCTCGCGCTCGTGCCAGTCGTTGGTCGGGTAGACGCCGACGATGCTGGGGATGTGGGGGTCGGCGTCGGGAGCGCTGACCTCGAGCCGGATCCGGCGGTTGTGGGTCATCGACAGCAGGTGGTAGACCGCGTGCAGCTCGCGACCCTCGTCGCCGGGGTAGTGCACCCCGCTGACCCCGGAGCAGAACTCGAACCGCAGCGCCTCGTCGTCGCGCAGGAGCCGGGCGACGGACGGCAGGTCCTCGCGCCGGACGTGGAACGTGATCTCGCCGCGGTGGATCACCACCCGCTCGACCGCGTGCTCGAGCCCGTCGTCGCCCAGCCGCGCCTCGAGGGCGTCGGCCACCTCGTCGAACCAGCCGCCGAAGGGACGCTGGCTGGTGGCCGGGAAGACGATCGGGTCGACCAGACCGCCGTACCCGCTGGTGTCGCCCGAGCCCCGGGCCCCGAACATGCCGCGGCGTACGCCGACAGCGTTCTCGGTGGTGGTTCCGGCACGGACGACGTCCTGGGTGCGGGTGCCCCGCTCCTTGTCGCTCCCCTGTTCCTTGTGCTCGTCGCTCACCGGCTCGATCCGTTCGCTCGCAGCTCGAGCGCAACCTCACGGTGGCTCGTCGGGTGCAGGCCGATGCGCTCTCTCGCTTCGCTCACCGCAAGAGACCCTTCATCTCGGACGTGGGCGGGGCGGCGAGGGCGGCCGTCTCGCGCTCGACGATCTGGTCGCGACGGTTGCTGCCGAGCTTGCCGGCCTTGACCTGGTCGTGCAGCTTGAGGATGGCGTCGATCAGCATCTCCGGCCGCGGCGGACAGCCGGGCAGATACATGTCGACGGGTACGACGTGGTCGACGCCCTGGACGATCGCGTAGTTGTTGAACATGCCGCCGCTGCTGGCACAGACCCCCATCGCCAGCACCCACTTCGGCTCGGGCATCTGGTCGTAGATCTGGCGCAGGACCGGCGCCATCTTCTGGCTGACCCGGCCGGCGACGATCATCAGGTCGGCCTGGCGGGGGCTGGCGC
>NZ_DASSXS010000166.1:0-9019 GCF_035703625.1 Nocardioides sp.
GACCACCTCGATCGAGCTGACCCGCAACTACCGCTCCACCCCCGAGGTCGTCACGGCCGCCAACACCCTGCTGGAGAACTCGCCCAGCCGGGGCGTCGAGCTGCGTGCCCAGCGCCCCTCCGGCCGGGGCGTCAGCTACGCCTCCCACCCCGACGAGGTCGCCGAGGCCGAGTCGGTCGCCACCCACATCGCGGACCTGCGCGACCAGGGCCGCCCGCCGGGCGAGATCGCCGTGCTGTTCCGGATCAACGCCCAGTCCGAGGCGTTCGAGGACGCCCTCGCCAGCCGTGGCATCCCCTACGTCGTCCGCGGGGCGGCTCGGTTCTTCGACCGTCCCGAGGTGCGCGAGGCCGTGACCCTGCTGCGCGGCACCGCCCGTTCCGGCCAGGCCTCCGGCGAGCTGGTCGACACGGTCCGCGCGGTGCTTGCCGGCATGGGCTGGAGCAGCGAGGCACCCGCAGCGCGCGGGAAGACCCGCGACCGCTGGGAGTCGCTGCAGGCCCTGGTCGACCAGGCGATCGAGTTCGCCCGGGCCGATGGCAGCGATCTCGGAGGCTTCGTCGACGACCTCGACCGACGGGCGTCCGAGCAGCACGCCCCCGTCGCCGACGGTGTCACGCTCGCCACGCTCCACGCCGCCAAGGGGCTGGAGTGGGACTCGGTGTTCGTGACCGGACTCCAGGAGGGCACCCTCCCGTTCTCGTACGCCGAGTCGCCCACCGAGATCGAGGAGGAGCGCCGGCTGCTCTACGTCGGGATGACCCGCGCCCGCCTGGATCTCACCCTCTCCTGGAGCCTGGCCCGCAACCCGGGCGGCCGGGCCTCGCGGAAGCCCTCGCGGTTCCTCGACCCCCTCCTGCCTCACGACGCGATGCCTCCCGCCCGTTCACCCCGCCGTGGCGTGGCCAACTGCCGCGAGTGCGGGAAGCCGCTCGTCGGCCGGGCCAGGAAGACCGGCCGGTGCGAGGACTGCCCGGCCTCCTACGACGAGGAGCTCTTCGAGCGCCTGCGCGAGTGGCGGAAGGCCCGCGCGGCGGAGGAGAGCGTGCCGGCCTTCGTGGTCTTCACCGACGCCACCCTCCAGCTGATCGCCGAGCACAAGCCGCGCACCCAGCAGGCGCTGCTGGCCGTCAACGGCATCGGCCGGTCCAAGCTCGAGCGCTACGGCGACGACGTCCTGGCCCTGCTGGACTAGACAGAAGCGAAGAAATCGGAGAAATCCGCGAAATGCCCATTAAATGGTTTGCCCATTACGCGGGTCGGCCGGTAACTTTCTCTCACCGAGTCAACAGCGCACCATGACGCCCGGCAAGTGTCAGCGCCCGACGCACCGAAGGAGGTGGACCGTATGAGCACCAACAAGTTCCAGACGATGGGCCAGAACCCGTCGCGCTTCGGCATGCCCACGCCCGGACTCCACCTCGGCGTCTACGCCGGCACCACGGTCTGCACCACGGGTGCGCCCATTTCCGGCGACCGCGTGGCGGCCCGCGTCTGGGGAGCCTTCCCGGGGACCTCTGCCTGGAGACCACCGACCTGTTGACATTTCAGCAGCATCGGCAGCCTCCAGGCCGCGGACCCGAAACCGGGATCCGCGGCCTTTCTGATTTTCCGAGCACCAACACGTGACCAGGTCAGTTGAAGGAGGTGAACAAGATGACCATCAGCGTTCTCGACAGAACTGGTGGGACAGCCGAAGCCGGTCTGGGTGGGTTGCACGACGCGGCCGGCGCGGTGGACCACGAACTGCTTCCCTGCCGGGCCAACGACCCGGAGCTGTGGTTCGCGGAATCACCCGCCGACGTGGAGTTTGCCAAGACGCTGTGCGTGGACTGCCCAGTCCGGTCCCTGTGCCTCGACGGCGCTCTCGAGCGGCGCGAGCCCTGGGGAGTCTGGGGAGGTCAGCTCTTCCTCCAGGGAGTGGTGATTCCCCGCAAGCGGCCCCGTGGCCGACCCCGCAAGAACGACACGGCTGCGTGAGCGGTCGCTGTCTCACCGAGAAGAGGATCCAGCCCAACTGATGAACACCGAACCGAACGGGAGCAAGCAGATGAATCTCATGCATGAAGACCTGGCGCGTGCGCAGATGTCCGCGCGCCTGGGAGAGGCGCAACAGCGGCGACGCGGCCACCAGATGGCCCAGGTCGCTCGCTTGGGCCGCAAGGCAGAACAGGCCGCGCTGCAGGCGCGTCTCGCCGTCGCCCGAGTCCTGTGACAGGGACCGACGCGGGGGTGGTGATCGAGCCGAGAGCCGGGTACGACGTCAGCGTCGTACCCGGCTCTTGGTCTGTCCGGGGGCCTATCCTTGAACGGTGACCACCTGCGACTTCTGCGGGCGGCAGGAGCCTGACGAGGCCAAGACGCTCACGTGGACCACCGCCGTCGAGAACGGCCGGATGCGGCGCTACTGCGACGAGTGCTCACGCACCCATCTGCGCGCGATGGAGGGCAAGCTGGACAGCGAGTTCTGGTGAGTCATCCCGCGGCGAGCTGGTCGCCCCAGTGGCAGCCGCACGCCGGATGTCGCAGCCAGCGCTGTCGGTCGAGCGTGAGCGCCGGGTCGAGCGCGACGGTCGACGACCAGGTGGCGGGCAGGTCCCCCTCGACGTAGGAGACCACGTCCCGCACCGCCCAGGCCGCCGCCAGCTGCCGCAGGACCGGGTCGACAGGGGCCTGGTCGTCGGGTCCCGCGGCGTACTGGCCCCGCACCGTCGCGTGGCCGGGATCCCGGTCGCACCGGTGGGCGGTGACGCACCGCGAGCACGCGGTCAGGCCGGGTGACACGAACGGGCCCACCGTGACCCGCCCGGCCACGGCGTCCAGGACGAGGTGGGGCTCGGACCGCTGCACGAGCCGGTCGAGGAGCTCGTCGGCGGGATCGGCCACGACCGTCACCGCCCGGTCGTCGCCTCGAGCCGCGATGCGCAAGCCTGCCGCAGCCACCGCCCGCAGCAGACTGGTCCGCCATGGCCCGGTGACGTCGAGCGCCACCGTCGCCACGCCACGGGCGGACAGACGCGCCGCGGCATTCCGCGCGTCGACGGCGAACGACGACAGGACGCACTCGCGGGGGAGCGGCCCCCGCAGGGCACGATCGAGAGCGTCGGCATCGACGACCAGCCCACGCTCCACCAGCCGGCGCAGGCAGGCCTGGGCCTGCGGATCGTCAAGTTCGGGGTGCCGCCCGGCCCGGAGGTCGTCGAGGAGCCGGCGGTTCGGCTCGTCGTCGGGCAGGACCAGGCGGTCGGTCGGGTCGATCCCGACCTGGAGGTGCCGGCTGTCGCGGCGTACGGCGCGGACGCCCGGCCTCAGCCGAGGGCGGCGCGGGAGCCAGTCGTCGTCGGTCGACACCCGCAGGATGCTGGCACAGGTCGGGGCGCGCCGGGGTTCGTCCTCCACAGGAGGGAAAGGCGTCCGCAGACGCCGACGGCGGCGGTGGGGCCCCGCAGAGTTCCCACCGCCGCCGTCATGGGTGTGCCGACTCGAGTCTGAGCAGCCCGAGAAGAGCAGCCCGAGATGAGCAGCCTGCCCTGGGTCGTGGCTACGCCTTGCCCAGGATGCGGTTCAGGTTGGTGCCGCACACGGGGCACACGGCCTTGGCCATCCGGGTCCCCTTGTCGTTGACCCGCACCTCGCCCTCGGCCTCGCGCTTCTCCTTGCACTTCACGCAGTAGAACTCGCCGCTCCAGGTCTCCGCCATGACGGCCTCCTTGCTCGTTGGTGTCTCGGTCGTCGCGACGGGGAGTGGGGGGAAGCCCGTCGGGATCCCTTCCGCCGCAGCGTCGAGGACCGGTCCGACCCTACGACACGGGGGTGACCGCTGCACTGAGGCGCACCGGTAAGGGGTGATCCGGGCGGTGGCGGGTATAACGGCGCGTCCGTGGCTGCGTAGCCTTGCCGGCCATGACCGACTACACCCACCTGCGGCTCGAGCGCACCGGCGACGGGGTCGCCGTACTCACCCTCGACAACCCCGACCAGCGCAACGCGATGTCGGAGGAGATGACCTCCTCCTGGGTCGCCGCGATCGACGAGCTGGACGCCGACCGGTCGGTGCGCGCCGTGGTGGTGACGGGGGAGGGCTCGGCGTTCTGCTCCGGCGGCAACACGGCCTGGATCGCCAGCGAGCCGGAGGCGACCGTCGACGAGCTGCGTGAGCGGATGCTGCCGTTCTACCGCGCCTGGCTGTCGATCCGCCGCCTGGAGGTGCCCACGATGGCGGCGGTCAACGGCGCCGCGATCGGTGCCGGCCTGTGCCTGGCGTTGGCCTGCGACATCAGGTACGCCGCCGCGGGGGCCAGGCTGGGCGTCCCGTTCGTGCAGCTGGGCATGCACGCCGGCATGGGCGGCACCTACCTGCTCCCGGACGTGGTCGGCGCGGCCCACGCCCGGGACCTGCTCCTGACCGGCCGGATCGTCGACGCCGAGGAGGCGCTCGGGCTGGGCCTGGTCTCGCGGGTGATCGAGCCCGCCGACTTCCTGGGCGAGGTGCTCGCGACCGCCCGTGGGGTCGCCGCCACCGCCCCGATCGCCAGCCGGCTCACCAAGCTGGCGCTGGCCGACGGAGGC
The DNA here is from genome assembly GCF_035703625.1 of Nocardioides sp. Taxonomy (GTDB): domain Bacteria; phylum Actinomycetota; class Actinomycetes; order Propionibacteriales; family Nocardioidaceae; genus Nocardioides. Next base: position 4,570 of record NZ_DASSXS010000166.1, read on the forward strand.
CACGCCGACCTCGAGAGCTGCCTGCAGTGGGAGGCGCTGGCCCAGCCGATGACGCTGGCCACGGCGGACCTGCAGGAGGGCATCCGGGCGGTGCGGGAGAAGCGCCGGCCGGTGTTCGAGGGTCGCTAGGCGCCAGGCGCAGGCGCCGGACGACAGAGGAGGCCCCGGCCACCTCTGCGACGCTTGCCTTCCCCTTGCGAACGTCGTTCGGATGGGCCGGGGCCTCATCTGGGGTCACGCTAGGAGCGGCGGGAGCCCGGGTCAACGCCACGGCACCCACACCTGTGGAAAACGTTGTGGACAAGGCTGTGGAGCGGGGGCGGATCCGGTGGACTAACCGTGACCCGGGTGGGACCGGCCTGTGGATGACCGGCCCGGGCAAGGCTGCCCGCGCGACGCTGACCAGCGACAATGGGCCCTGGACGGATGTGGACAGAAGAAAGTTGGCGGTGTGGTCCAGACGAGTGCGACCGGCGGCGACGGATCCGACGCGACGTACGACGGGGGGCCGGTCGCGGCCCTGCGGCGGATCGCCTTCCTCCTCGAGCGCGGCCGGGAGGACACCTACAAGGTCAAGGCCTTCCGGACGGCAGCCGCTTCGATCCTCACCCTGCCTGCCGAGGAGGTGTCCGCCCGGGCGGCCGCCGGGACCCTGACCGAGCTCTCGGGCGTGGGGGCGAGCTCGGCCGCGGTGATCGAGGAGGCCTGCCGCGGCGTACGCCCCCGGCGGCTGGCCAAGGTCGAGCGCGAGCACGCCGGACCCCTCACCTCCGGCGGGACGGAGCTGCGCTCGCGGCTGCGCGGTGACCTGCACTCCCACTCCGACTGGTCCGACGGCGGCTCCCCGATCGAGGAGATGGCCTTCACCGCCGTCGAGCTCGGCCACGAGTACCTCGTGCTGACCGACCACTCACCCCGGCTGACCGTGGCCCGCGGGCTGAGCGCCGAGCGGCTGGCCCGTCAGCTCGACGTCGTCGACGCCGTCAACGAGCACCTGGGCGGCACCGGCTTCAGGCTGCTCAAGGGGATCGAGGTCGACATCCTCGACGACGGCGGGCTCGACCAGACCGACGAGCTCCTGTCGAGGCTCGACCTCCGGGTCGCCAGCGTCCACTCCAAGCTCAAGATGGAACCGGCCGCCATGACCCGCCGGATGATCGCCGCGATCGCCAACCCGCGCATGAACGTGCTCGGCCACTGCACCGGGCGCCTGGTGACCGGAAACCGCGGGGTGCGGCCGGGCAGCAAGTTCGACGCGCGCGCGGTGTTCGAGGCGTGTGTCGAGCACGACGTCGCCGTCGAGATCAACTCCCGGCCCGAGCGTCGCGACCCACCCACCGCCCTGCTCGAGCTGGCGCGCGACATCGGGTGCAGGTTCTCCATCGACAGCGACGCCCACGCCCCCGGGCAGCTCGACTTCCTCGTCTACGGCTGCGAGAGGGCCGAGGCCGCGGGCATCGACCCGGACCGGATCGTCAACACGTGGGAGTGCGACCGGCTGCTGGAGTGGGCCGATCGGGGGGTCCGGGCCGATACCGTTGACCCATGACGTCCGAGGTCGAGGTACGCCGGTCCAAGCGGCGCCGTCGTACGGTGTCGGCCTACCGGCAGGGCGACCGGATCGTGGTGCTCATCCCGGCCAACCTGACCCGCGCCGAGGAGTCGCAGTGGGTGAGCACGATGGTGGCCCGCATCGAGCGGTCCGAGCGCCGCAATCGGCTCTCCGACGACGACCTGCTCGCGCGAGCCGAGGACCTCAACGCCCGCTACTTCGGCCAGCTGGCGTCGCCGGCCTCGGTGCGGTGGGTCGACAACCAGCGGTCGCGATGGGGGTCCTGCACGCCCGGTGACCGGACGATCCGGCTGTCCTCGCGGCTGCGCACCATGCCCCGCTGGGTGGTCGACTACGTGCTGGTCCACGAGCTCGCCCACCTGCTCGAGCCCGCCCACGACGCGAACTTCTGGGCCTGGGTCGACAAGTACCCGAAGGCCGAGCGGGCCAAGGGCTACCTGGAGGGGTGGTCGGCGGCCGCCCAGGTCGAGTCGCCGCCCGGCTCCGACATCGACTGAGCGCGGGCCAGGGCCACGAGCTCGACCAGGTCCGGCTCGGGGTCCGGGAGCCGGTCGGCCGGCCACCAGCGCACGTCGAGCGACTCGTCGCTGACCGCGTGCGCGGCCGACTCGTCGGCGACCGCGAGGAACCGGACGTCGAGGTGGTGCACGCCGCCGCGCGGGTCGCAGAACGGGACCTCGTGCTCGCTGAGCTGGACCGGCACCGTCCCGACGGTCAGGTCGTCGAGCCCGGACTCCTCGGCGGCCTCTCGGGCAGCAGCCCCCGCGAGGGTCAGGTCGGACGGCTCGCAGTGCCCGCCGAACTGGAACCACCGCCCGGCCTTGGCGTGCAGCGTGAGCAGGACCCGCTCCAGGTCGGGGGAGAGGACCAGCGTGCTGGCGGTGAGGTGGTCGGGGTAGCAGCTCCGGGTCATCGCGTCGCCGTGGCGGGCGAGGTGGTCGACGTACCGGTCGCGGAGGGCGGCCTGCCCGGCTGAGGGCGGCGTCCAGGTCGAGAGGACCGCGAGCGCGTCGGCGTGGAGGGTCACTCCGCGTCGGGGTCGGGGCCGGAGTCGTCGCGGTCGAGCATCCGCTGGAGGGCGGCGTCGAAGTCCTCGTCGCTCATCGCCTCGGGAGCGGCGGCGCCCTCCCGGAAGCCCAGCGGGTCGTCGAGGTCGCTCGCGGTCGGCAGCAGATCGGGGTGCATCCAGACCCCGTCGCGGGCCTCCGGGCCCTGCCGCGTCCGCAGGGAGCCCCACAGCGTGCTCGCGTCACGCAGGCGGCGGGGCCTCAGCTCGAGGCCGACCAGCGAGGCGAAGGTCTGCTCGGCCGGGCCGCCGGCCGCGCGGCGGCGTCGTACCGCCTCCTGCAGCCTGGCCGCCGACGGCATCCGCTCGGCCGTGGCCTGGCCGACCACCTCGTCGACCCAGCCCTCGACCAGGGCGAGGGTGATCTCGAGACGCTGCAGGGCGGCCTCCTGGCTCGCAGACTTGGGGAGGTCGAAGAGCCCGCCCTCGAGCAGCTGCTGCATCGACTCCGGGTTGGTGGGGTCGATGCCACGCATCTGCTCCTCCATCCGGCTCTGGATGGACTCGGTGTTGATCTCGATGCCGCGCGCGTAGTCGGTGACCGCGCCGATCAGGTGCTCGCGCAGCCACGGGACGTGGGCGAAGAGCCGCTGGTGGGCAGCCTCGCGCAACGCCAGATAGAGCAGTACGTCGTCCTCGTCGACGTCGAGGCCCTCCGCGAACGCGGAGATGTTGGCCGGCACCAGCGCAGCCCGACCGGGAGTGGACAGGGGCAGGCCGATGTCGGAGGCGCTGAGCACCTCGGAGGCGAGAGTCCCGATCCCGGAGCCGACCTGGGAGGCGAGCATCGCGCCGACGGCCCGGCCCAGCAGGCCCATGATCGGGCCGGCCATCGTCTTCGCCTCCTCCGGCAGCGCGCCGCTGAGCGACTGCACCGAGCTTTCCGCGATCGGTTCCACCAGCACCTTCCACACGTCGGTGGTCGCCACGATCCATTCCGCGCGGCTCCAGGCCGCGGTCGAGGACACGCCGGACGCGAACTCGGTGGCGTCGTCGAGCCAGTGGTCGGCCAGGGTGAGGGCGTCGGAGACGGCGTCCTTCTGCTTCTGGGTCGGCGTCGGGTCGGGGGAGGTGGCCACCGTCTTGCGGGCCAGGTCGATCGTGAAGTCCCAGTTGAGGGGGCCCTCGTGGGGCTGCATGAGGGCCTGGAGCTGGCTGAACAGTGCTCCCAGGTCCGGGCCTCCGCTCCCGCCGAAGAACTGCTCGAACGGAGTGCCGCGGAACGGGTTCTGGCCGCTCTCGTCGGGGCCGTCGGGCGCGTCGCCCGGGTCGTTGCTCATGGTGCAACCGTACGCGTCGCGACCAACGCGGGGCGCGCCAGTAAGGTCGTCGTCGTGAGCCCCCAGGCAGGCCCCCAGGCCGCGATCCGGCTCGTCGAGCTGCGCGAGAGGCCCCTCGACGCCAACGAGGTCGTGGAGTCGCTGGGCGACGCGACGTCCGGCGGGCTGACCCTGTTCGTGGGCAGGGTGCGCGACCACGACGGTGGCCGCGCCGTCGACGGGCTGGACTACTCCGCCCACCCCACCGCTCTGGAACGCATGCGGGAGGTCTGCGAACGGGTCGCGACCCAGTACGACGTCCACGGGGTCGCGGCCGTGCACCGGACCGGTCCGCTGGCCATCGGCGACATCGCGGTGATCGTCGCAACCGCCAGTGCCCACCGGGACGAGGCCTTCCGCGCCTCCCGGGCCCTGATCGACACGCTCAAGGCGGAGGTCCCGATCTGGAAGCACCAGCGGTTCGCCGACGGCACGGACGAGTGGGTCGGCACCCCCTGACCCGTTGAATCGGGGATTCCCGACCCTTGAGAA
>NZ_DASSXS010000288.1:0-6946 GCF_035703625.1 Nocardioides sp.
ATCTCGAGGTCAGCGTCGCAGTCGACCCGTCCTGCGACCCCGGCCTGTCGCTCGTCCCCGAGCAGGTAGCTCAGACCGTCGCCAGCGGTGAGACCGCGACCTTCGTGTCGACCCTCCAGGTGGACGGGTCTGCACCCCGAGGCACGCTCACCTGTCGGATCGGCTTCACGCTCGACGGAGTTCCCGGTGGCCCCGGCTTCGTGCAGACCGTCCACGTCGACCTCACCGGCGACGTGATCCCACCCGTCGTCAGCTGCCCGCCGGGCCCCAACCCGGCCGGCACCCTGTCGGGCGACAGCAGCGACGGTTACTACCGGATGATCGCGCTCGACGACGTCGACCCGAACGTGGACATCTACGTCCGGGACACCGCCTCGAACCTCCGGTTCGGGCCGTACGCGAACGGCACCACGTTCAAGCTCACCCAGGCGCCCGGCGGCAAGGTCGAGGTCAAGCCCTTCACCGGCGCCGTCCAGAACAGGTTCACCCTCAACGGAGACGCCGAGCTGATGGGCGTCGACGACTCCGGCAACACCGCCACCACGGTGTGCGTGGTCGCGCCCCACACCCTCTGACGCCCGCGTCCGGGACCCGGCGAGTCCCGCAGGGAGGAGCGTGTGTTTACCTCATGGGCGTCGGGGGTAAGTGACGCAGGCGTGTGCCGGGCCACGAACTCGCGCACGCGGCGGTAGCGCCCGCTGCACACAAGCTCGGGCCGCAAGGGAGACGCTCGGCAGACGACGCCGGGCGCAGAGAGGGAACCGATGAGCTCCGACGAATTCGCACCGATCACGCCCGACGAACTGGAGGCCGAGGGGGTGACGGCGCTGCCGGACAAGGAGGTCGTCTCGATCCTCGACCTCGCGGCTGACGTGGACCTCGCCATCGACGGCGCGGCACCCATCGACCTCGCCGTCGCCCTCAATGCCAACGTCGTGGCGCCGATCGACGCCGCGGTGGGCGCCAACCTGCTGTCCAACGGCTCCGAGGCCCAGGCCCTGGCCGACCAGGGTGTCGTCGTCAACCAGACGGTGGCGGCCGACGCGATCGCGACCGGCACCCAGGACAGCTCCATCGACCAGTCCGACACCGTCGAGCCCACGGGCGCCGACACCACTGCTCCTGCCGAGGGCACCGGGGCCGACCAGCCTGCGGCCATGACGGCGGCCGACGCCACCGAGGCCGGCGACGCCGCTGCTGCCGCCGAGCCCGTCGACGGCACCCTTGTGGTCGACTCCGCCGGCAACATCGTCGGCACCCTCGACACCCAGACCGGCAACGTCCTCGACTCCTCCGGCACAGTCGTCGGCACCCTCAACGAGACCACCGGCCTGGTCGTGGACTCCGCGGGCAACCTCGTCGGCAGCGTGACCAACCTGATCGACGGCGCCTCCGTCGTCGGCTCCGGCGGCGACGTGATCGGCGTCCTCGACGGCGCGACCGGCAACGTCACGGATGCCTCCGGCAACGTCGTCGGAGTCCTGGACCCCCTCACCGGGGAGGTGCTGAACTCCACGGGCGACGTTCTCGGCACGGTGACCGGGCTGGTCGACGGCACCGCGATCGTGGACGGCGCCGGCAACGTCGTCGGCACGCTCGACGGTGCCACCGGCAACGTCGTCGACTCAGCCGGCAACGTGATCGGCTCCCTCGACCCGCTCACCGGTCAGGTGCTCGATGCGACCGGTCACGTGATCGGCACCGTCGGCAACGTCCTCGACGACGTGACCGACACCGTCGGGCAGCTCGACACCGGCGACCTGCTCAAGGGCGACCTTCTCAACGTCGACGTCAACGTCGACCTCGATGCCGACCTGGCCGCCCCCATCAACGGTGCGGTCGCGGCGAACGCCAACGTGGCGGCGCCGATCGACGCCGCCGTGGCCGCCAACGTCCTCTCCGACGACTCCCAGGCGACGGCGATCGCCCAGCAGGACGCCATCATCAACCAGTCGATCACGGGAACCGCCCAGGCCACGTCCGACCAGGTCTCGGACATCAACCAGTCGTCCACGGAGCCGCCCGACACCGACACCGCCTCGGCCGACGAGTCGGCGTCGACCACCGCGACTGCTGACCCGACGAGCGACGCCGGGACGCAGCCGCAGTGACGACACTCGTCGACGCGCCCGCACGCGTCGACGACCTCCAGCTCATCGGGTCGATGGTGGGGTCCGGCTACCGGACCCCACCGGCCCTGGTCCGCCGCGGCGACGGGCAGACTCTCCAGCTCACCCCGCTGCTCTACCTGGTGCTGGATGCCGTCGACGGCCGGCGCAGCTGTGCCGAGATCGCGGACGTCGTCAGCCATGCCATGGAGCGACGGGTCTCGGAGGAGGTGGTCGCGACCCTGGTCGAGGACCACCTGCGACCGCTGGGGCTGCTCAAGCTCGACGACGGTTCGGAGCCCGAGCTCAAACGGTCCAACCCCCTGCTGGCCCTCAAGCTCAAGTTCGCCGTCACCGATCCCCGGAGCACCCGCCGCCTGACCGACCCGTTCCGGTTCCTGTTCCGCCCGGCGCTGGCCGCGGTCGTGGTCGCGGGGTTCCTCGCCGTCACGTGGTGGGTCTTCTTCCGCCAGGGCCTCGCGCCCGCGGCGTACGACGCCTTCCAGCGGCCGCACCTGCTGCTCCTGGTCTTCGTGGTGACCGTGCTCTCGGCGGGCTTCCACGAGTTCGGCCATGCGGCGGCGGCGCGCTACGGCGGAGCCGACCCCGGGGTGATCGGCGCCGGTCTCTACCTGGTGTGGCCCGCGTTCTACACCGACGTGACCGACAGCTACCGGCTGGGCCGGACGGGCCGGATCCGCACCGACCTGGGCGGCCTCTACTTCAACGCCATCGTGGTGGTGCTCACCTTCGTCTGGTGGTCGCTCTCCGGCTGGGACGCGCTGCTGCTGCTGGTGGCGACCCAGATCCTCCAGATGGTGCAACAGCTCCTGCCGCTGCTGCGCTTCGACGGCTACCACCTGCTCGCCGACCTGACCGGTGTCCCCGACCTCTACCACCGGATCCGTCCGACGCTGGCCGGGCTGCTGCCGCACCGGTGGTCGGACCCGGAGGCCCGTGCCCTCAAGCCCTGGGCCCGGGGCGTGATCACCCTGTGGGTGCTGATCACGGTCCCGATGCTGGTGCTCATGCTCGCAGCCCTGGTAGCGGCCGTCCCCCGCATGGTCGGCTCGGCGGGTGGGGCGATCCGGCAGAACGCCTCCGCAGTCGCGGACGCGTGGCAGACCGGGACCTTCATCGACGTCACCGCCAACGGGCTCCAGGTGCTCGCGGTCGTGCTGCCGCTGCTCGCGTGCGCCATCATCCTGGGCCGGCTGGGGCTGCGTTCGTCGCGGGGCCTCGCGCAGTGGAGCCAGGGCTCCCTCCCCAAGCGGGTCCTGGCCGCGGCACTGAGCGCCGTGGTCATCACCAGCCTCTCGTGGGCGTGGTGGCCGCACCCCGGCAACTACCGTCCGATCGGGCCCGACGAGCGCGGGCTGATCACCTCGTTGCTCCCGAGCGCGCAAAGCGTCCCGGCCGCCCGGCCCGCTCCGCTCTACGCCCCCGCCTCCGCGGCGGGAGGATCGGCCGAGGAGAGGCTGGGGAGTGGGGAGCCGCTCGAGGCGACGTTCGCCGAGGGCGCGGCCCTCCCGACGAAGTCCGATCCCCAGCTGGCGATGGTGCTGGTCCCGGCCGCGGAGGAGCCCGGCGACGGATCGTCGGACCCGGAGCCGGACCCGGACGGGTCGACCGAACCGTGGGTGTTCCCGTTCGACAAGCCCCTGCCTCCCGACGAGGGGGACAACCAGGCAGCGGCCTACAACACCACCGACGACTCGGTCCGGTACGACGTCGCGTTCGCGCTCGTGTGGGCCGAGGGCGACGAGGTGCTCAACGTCAACGAGGCCCACGCCTACGCCTCGTGCTCGAACTGCGTGACGGTCGCGGTCGCCTTCCAGGTCGTGCTGATCATGGACGACGCCCACGTGGTCGTCCCCCAGAACCTCGCCGTTGCCGCCAACTACGACTGCTACCGGTGCATCACGGCCGCCATCGCCAGCCAGCTTGTCCTCTCGGTCGAGGACACCCCCGGCCAGGAGCAGCTCCTGGCCCTCGTCGAGGTCTGGAACCAGCTGACCGAGTTCGGACAGAACATCACGGCGTACTCCCTCGCCGAGATCTCCACCCAGCTGGACGAGTTCAAGGCCGAGATCGTCGCCATCCTCGGCGAGGCGCCCCCTGTCGTGCCCGACTCGACGTCGACCTCGACGTCGGGATCGTCGTCCGACGGCACGTCCACCGAGGGAACCACCGAGCCGTCGTCGGGCAGCTCACCGACCGGCTCACCGGCCGCACCAGCGCCCAGTCCCACAGAACCGGCGGCAGAACCCTCGGCGGAGCCGGCGACCGAGCCGACCACGGCGCCGCCCTCTCCCGAGCCGAGCGCCGAGCCTTCTCCTGAGGCGTCCACACCCTCGCCCTAGCCGGGACCGCCCGGGCCCGGACTCGATGCCTCGACCCCGGGAGTGCGGCTCGATGAATCTGCGATGCTTGTCGCCATGGCAGAGCCCCCCACCGAATCCAGCCGGCAGGTCGAGGCTGTCCTGCGCGCCTCCAAGGCCCTGGTGGCCATCGTCGCGCGCTCCTTCGCCGACACCGACACCCAGCTGACGCTGCCCCAGTGGCGAGTGCTGGTCATCCTCCACGGCCACGGTCCCCTGAACCCCGGCGCCGTCGCGCAGTGGATGGGCGTGCACCCCTCCAACACCACCCGGGCCTGCGACGTGCTCGTCAAGGCGGGACTGGTCGACCGGCGCGAGAACCCGGACGACCGGCGCCAGATGCTGCTCACCATGACCGACCAGGGCGAAACGATGGTCGGATCCCTCCTCGACTTTCGCCGGGACGCGATCGGCGCGATCCTCGCCAAGCTGTCTGCTGCGCAGAGGCAGCAGCTGACGGAGTCGATGGAAGCGTTCGCGGATGCTGCGGGCGACAGTCCCGAACGCCTGATGCCCCCGTCGGTCTGGGCCACCTGAGCCGCGCAGACCCGGCCGCGAGCCGGCGTCGTGAGGGGACCCCCAACTCGATCGTTGACGGCCCCCTCACCCCCGGAACGGGTGTCTCCAACCGGAATGGTTGCACGGGCTCAAGCATTGCGAAATCGCCCACCAGGGCCAGGTTCGCATGGTCACCAAGGGTCGCCCCGGCTCACCCACCCGGAGGGCACCGGTCCGTGTCGAGCCGGCCTGCCGCCAGGGCGTCAGGCCACGTACTCGGTGAAGACGCCGGTGCGGTTCTCCAGGGTGGGGCGCGGCCCGATCTTGTTGATGGTCAGCGTGCCGACCGGGCTGGCACCCGGTTTCATGGCGATCCTCTCGGCGGTGCTGCGATTGGTGTTCCACAGCAGGGCGCCGGGGCTCAGGTTGGTCGCCGGGGCCATCCGCTTCGCCTCGAGCTCGATCCGGGTGGGGAAGGTGCGGATGAGCAGGTAGTTCATCGAGCGCGAGGAGAAAATGTTCCCGCCGTGCACGATCTGGAACGGCGTCGCCTGGGTCACCGGGTCGTGGTGAGCGGTGATCTCGTGGAACTCGGCACAGAGCAGCAGGTCCACACGGTGCTTCTGGAGGACCCGCCAGAACGGTGACCCCGCTCCTCCCTCCATCGTGATCTGCGAGGTGTTGGCCGCCCGGTTGGGCCCGAACGCGGGGCTCTCCGACTGGACGAGGATGTGCTTGATGCCGTCCTCGCGCTGGCTGGCCAGCAGCTCGTCGAGCCAGTCGAGCTGGTCGCCCTCCACCGAGGAGCGGATGCCGTCGGGGCGCTTGACGAAGGGGTCGACGGTGACCAGCAGCGTGAGCGGGTCGAGACGGACCGCGTAGGCCGTGTCCTCCCACGCGGTGCCCACCGGGCGCAGCGTGTACTTGTGCCCGCCGTCGGGTCGGCGGGTGAAGTACTCCGACCACTTGGACTTGAAGGTCTCCATGGCGCCGTACTGCCATCCGAGGGCGATGCCGTTTCGCCCCGAGTCCCCGATCTCGTGATCGCCCACGCCGAAGTGCCAGTTGGTGGTGACCCCGGAGGCGTCGCGGAACCGCAGCCACTCCGAGTAGTAGCAGTCAGCGGCCGCCTGGACGGCGAGCGTCCGCTCCTCAGGCGTCCCTACCGGGCCGAAGATCCCGGTGTTGGGCCACCTGGTGTTGTTGTCGTTGCCCCACCGGCCTTCGACCATGTCGCCCTGGTGCAGCACCGCCTCCGGATTCTCCGAGGCGATCTGCGCGAACACGACCTGCATGGCGTCGTACCACTCCTGGTTGAAGCTGTTGGGGTCGCCCGGGTCCCACCCGAGGCCGGCCCGCAGGGTGGCCACGTCCCCGATGTCGGCGTGCGGAACGCCGGACGTCGAGAGGTACGTGTGCGGCGGGTCCTGTCGCAGCCCGGGGGCGGCGTGAGCAGTGGCCGGGACCAGCCCGCCCAGCACGCCCGTCGCCGCGGCCGCGCCGGCACCCGCCAGGAGGCGCCGCCGGGAGATCTCCGCTGAGGACACCGCCGTGGGTTCGATCCTGGTCATGGAGGATTCCCTTCGTACGAGGTTCGGCGGGGAGAGGGATCTGGGCCAGATCGAGCCCGGGACGGCGAGCGCCCGTCGACCGCCCGCGACGCGGACCATAATGAAAAGTAAAAGAGTAAGTCAACTGTCTTACTCCACTAGAGGACCCGTCGAATAGGCACCGGACCGCACCGGCCCTGCGTCCCAACGCACCCTCGCCGCGGGGGCGGGTGGTCGATCGTCGTGCCGAAATGACGAAACCGCAGGCCAGCGGGGGAACTGCCTGCGGTTTCGGTTTGCGCGCCCGTAGGGATTCGAACCCCAAACCTTCTGATCCGTAGTCAGATGCTCTATCCGTTGAGCTACGGGCGCACGTCCCCACCAGGTGGAAGCCCCGGCGAGGACTGGA
>NZ_DASSXS010000310.1:0-17209 GCF_035703625.1 Nocardioides sp.
GCGGCATTCTCGACAGGTCGGGTCCGGTCTGGCCAGTCGGGAAGTAGTCTCCGGACCGTGGACGGGGAAGAGACCGGGGCCCACCCCCCGGTGCGCGTCGAGCGCCGCCCGGTCGACGAGGCGGAGTCCCGTCGGGCCAACGGTCCGGACTGGGACCGCTACGCCGACGAGTACCAGGCGACGCACGGCGAGTTCCTCGGCGACGCGGGCTTCGTGTGGGGACCCGAGGGGTTGCGCGAGGAGGAGGCCGGGGTCCTCGGAGACGTCGCGGACCGCGATGTGCTCGAGGTGGGCTCCGGCGCCGGGCAGTGCTCACGCTGGATCCGCGAGCAGGGCGGTCGCCCGGTCGGCCTCGACCTGTCCTACCGGCAGCTGCAGCACTCCCGGCGGCTCGACCAGGAGACCGGCACCGTCGTTCCGTCGGTGCTCGGCACGGCGACTCACCTGCCGTTCGCCGACGACTCGTTCGACGTCGTCTTCTCCTCGTTCGGGGCGCTGCAGTTCGTCAGCGACATCGACGTCGCCGTCGCCGAGACGGCTCGCGTGCTGCGGCCCGGCGGGCGGTTCGCCTTCTCGATCACCCACCCCACGCGGTGGATGTTCCCCGACGACCCCGGCGAGGGCGGTCTGCTCGCGAGCCAGTCCTACTGGGACCGGACGCCGTACGTCGAGGTGGACGACGCGACCGGGCTGGTGGCCTACGTCGAGCACCACCGCACGCTGGGTGACTGGGTCGCCCTGCTGGCCGGCCAGGGCTTCGTGATCACCGACCTGCTGGAGCCCGAGTGGCCCGAGGGGCACGAGCGGACCTGGGGCGGCTGGTCGGCCGTGCGAGGGCGGCTCACCCCGGGCACGGCCATCTTCGGGGCGACTCTGCGCTGACGGCCCCGGCCGCGGGCACGGTGGCGGAGTCCGGCGGCCAGGCAGGGGCGAGCTCGCCTCCTCACACGAGTCCCCACCCACCCCTGCGTGTGGCCCAACCACTCTCTGAAATACCGAAAAGGGGCACCGATCGCTCGGTGCCCCCTTCCGGGGTTTGTCGCGCTGGTTGGGGGTCAGACCAGGCGACGCCTCAGCAGGAACCCGCCCGCTCCGAGTCCGAGCAGGGCCATGCCCGCCAATCCACGCGCCCAGTTCTTTCCGGCCTCGCCGTCGTCGCCCTGGATCACGTAGCTGTACGCCGTGAGTCCCGCCGCGCCCTCGGGCGCGCCGTAGGCCATGTCCTCGGTCTGCGCCCGCTCGGCGCCGGCCTGCATGGTCGCGTACATCTGGCCGTAGGTCTGGGTGGTGTCCTCGCCCGCCTCGACCAGCTTGCTGGTGCCCTTGTCCGAGAGCTCCTGGGCGCCGTCGACCAGCTTCGGCGCACCCTCCGCAGCCTGGCCCAGGCCGGCACTCAGCCGTCCGGAACCCTCGGCAGCGTCCACCAGGCCCTCGGCCAGACGACCCGCGCCGTCCGCGAGCTGGCCGGAACCATCGGCAGCCTGGGCGGTGCCGTCGGCCAGCTTGCCCGCGCCCGCGTTGAGCTCACCGGCACCAGCCGCCAGCTTGTTGGCGCCCGCGTCGAGCTCGCCGGTTCCGTCCGCGAGCTGACCGGCACCGTCGGCGAGGAGTGAGCCACCGTCACTGAGCTTGGCGACGCCCGCGACGAGCTTGTCCACGCCCTCGACCAGGTCGCCGCCACCGGCCGCCAGCGCCGCAGCACCGCACCGCAGCGTCTCGGTCGGCTCGCAACCCTTGGTCGGCCGCCCGATGTTCTGGAGCAGGGTCTGCTCGATGTTGACCAACATCTTGTCCACCAGCGTGGGGATGCCGTAGTTGCGGATGAACAGGGCACCCTCCTTGATCCCACAGCTCTGCGGCGCGGTCGCGCAGGTGATCGGGTCGACGCCACTCGAAAGCCCGGCGCGCAGTTGCTTGAACGCCGCGTCGGACTTGTCGAACAGGCCCGCCCGGAGGCCCGCGGTGATCAGCTGGAGCCCGCCACCGGCGTCCGAGAGGCTCTTGTCGGAGACTGCTTCGCCGCTGACCAGGCCGTCGTAGATGCCGTAGATCAGACCGCACTGCTGGGTTGTGGGCGCGGGGCGCGGGTCGATCCCCGGGGCGGCACAACCGTCCAGTGCCGCAAGGTTGGTCAGTGCGGCCCTGGCGTTGGCCGTGCTGTCAGCGCTGGCCGCGGCCAGGAGCTTGGACCCGATGCCGTCGATCGTGCCGAACTGCGTGCGCAGGCTCGTCTCGATGCCCTGCAGGCCGGGGAGGAACTTGTGGTCGACACCATCGGCCATCCCCTGCAGCGCCCCGAGCAGCTTGAGGTAGTCCGGGTTCGTGGCCAGCTCGTCGGTCACGTCCTTCGGCAGCGCGTCGACACCCTGGTACAGGAGCTTCAGGCCGTGCGCCAGGTTGCGCTGCCCGGCTGCCAGCTCGTTGGCGCCGGCTGCCAGGTCCCCGTTGACCTTCGTGCCGAGCTTGCCCAGGCCGGCGTCGAGCCGGTCTGCGCCCTTGGAGAGGCGACCCGCGCCGTCGGCGAGGCGACCCGTGCCGTCGGTCAGGTCGCCCGTCCCGGCGAGGAGCTGTCCGGTGCCGTCGAACAGGCGGCCGGCACCATCGGCGATCTTGCCGAGGCCGTCGTCGAGCTGACCGGCACCGTCGGCGAGCTTCTCCGCACCCGGCGCCGCCTCGTCGGCGAGCCCGGCCTGGAGCTGCTCCGAGCCGTCGCGGAGCTTGATCAGGCCGGCGAGGAGCTCGGAGGCGCCGTCGCGCAGCTTGAGCAGGTTCGCGTCGATGGTGGCCGCCCCGTCGGCGAGCTTGGCACCCGTCTCGGTACCGCCCTGGTAGCTGTCGGCCGCCGTCGCGAAGGTCGGCGACTCCAGGGGGTTGACCGGGAGGGCCGACACATCGGCCCGCGGCACGACGCCGTCGACGATGTCGGCGGTGTAGCCGAACTCGGCCGTGTCGGACCCGACCGGCGGGAACAGGGTCATCGTGAACGACAGCTTGGTGCCGCCCTTGCCGTCACCGGCCATGTTCGCCTGCTCCGAGCTCACGTTGGTGAAGCTCTCCGGGGCGATCGTGGTCAGCGAGCCGACCATCGGGATCGGGACGTCCACGGTCTTGGTGACGGTGCCGCCGTTGCCGTCGGGGAAGGTCACGTCCTGCGGCGTGGCGGTGATGTTCTTGACCGTGTAGAGCACCTCGAGCTCACCGCTCTCCCCCACGATGTCACCCGGCTCCACGGCCTCGCCGTCGAGCTTGTAGGCCACCGAGACGTCGAGCGGCAGCTCGACGTCGGAGTCGCTGACCGTGCGCAGGTGCTCCTCGCCGTCGACGGTCATCTGGGTGACCTGCTCGTCTCCCTCGACGTCGACGCCGGCGAAGCCGTCGAGGTTGCGCAGCCCGTCGGTCGAGATCGGGTTGGAGAGGTCGACCGAGCCGGTGCCGGTCAGGACCAGCTGCTCGTAGACGCGCTGGCTCTCGACCTCGCCGCTCGGCGAGGTGTAGACCTGCACGGTCTCGGTGTTGAGGACGTCGACGTCACCGTCGGCGGCCACGGCCGGGGACGCCACCATGCCGAACAGCACAGCCGCCACACCCGATGTCGCTGCGACTCGCAGCACTGTCTTGCGGGGGTTCACTTGGTCTTCTCCATCAGGTCGTCGAAGCTGGTGTTCTCGAGGTCCTCGTCGCGCAGGCGCGGACGGGGCTGCGTGCCGGCCTGGGGCGCCACGGTGGCCGCGACCAGGAAGCCGACCGCGAGGCAGCACAGCAGCGAGGTGACCGCGCTGACCGAGGTGCTCGCGACCTCCGGTGGTGCGGCGGCATAGGTGTACTCGTAGCCCCCGGCCAGAGTTGCCGCGCCCAGCAGCGTGGACCACAGCGGCAGGCGCCCGACGGTCGCGGCGAACAGCCCGACGCAGAGCAGCAGGACCAGGCCCACCGCCACTGCCCGGCCGCCGTCGGTGTCGGGCAGCAGCGCCGCCCGGGCGAAGTACCCGAGCCAGGCAGCCACGAATCCGCCGGCGAAGCCGAGGAACCGGAACAGCGGGGTGCGGTCGGGCACCAGCGCGACCACGGCGCCGACGGCGGTGCCCAGCAGGACCACCGACTGCAGCTCGAGGTCGAGCGTGGCGCTCAGCCACATGACCAGGACGGCCGCCAGGGCAAGGACCAGCCCGGCGATAGTTGTTTTGCGCATGCTTGCGCACTCCCTCCGAAGAATGCGCCGAACCTCCCTCAGCTCGGCGAAGCATTTCCGACCCTCGTGGGAAACGCCTGGAAAACCATAGCCATACGCGCCGGTAACAGACGATTCGGCGTGGCCATTTTCGGGGGCCGTAGCCTGTGATCTCCAACACCGCCTGTCCGTCCGACGAATGAACTGAGGCCAATCGGGGTGATCCAGTCCCACTCGCCGGCCCCCGGCAGCCTCCGCGGACTCCTGCGCAGCGGAGTCGGCATCGCCGTGGCCACGGGCATCATGAACCTCACCACCTACGGCTTCGTGCTGGCGGCCGCGAGGCTGCTCGGGCCGGCGGAGTACGGCGGCGTCGCCCGGCTCATGTTCATCCTGCTGGTCGTCGGCGTGCTCTCACTGGGCCTGCAGGCGACCGGGGCCCGCAAGATCGCCGCCACCCCCTCGCGACGCGAGGAGGTCGAGGCGGCGGTGATGTCCGCGTCGTACCGCTCGGCCCTCGCCCTGGGCGCTCTGTGCCTGCTCCTGACACCGGTCATCGTGTGGACCGCCCGACTGGACTCGTGGCCGTCGGCCTTGATGATCGGTCTCAGCGTGGTGCCGCTGACGATCATGGGAGGCCAGTCCGGCATCCTCCAGGGCGAACGCCGCTGGGGACCGCTCGCCGGAATCTACCTCGGCATGGGGGTCGGCCGCTTCGTCCTCGGCGGCGCGATGATGCTGCTCATCCCCACGGCGTTCGGAGCGATGCTCGGCGTCACCCTCGGCGCCTGCGTCCCGGCGGTCGTGGGCGCCGTCGCCCTCGGACACGTGGGCCGTGGCCGCGCTCCGGGAGAGCCGACCGTGGTCGACCCCGAGCAGGTCCTGCACGAGGTGGTGGCCAACTCGCATGCGCTCCTCGCGTTCTTCGCCCTCTCCGGGGTCGACGTTCTCGTGGCCGGCCTGGTCCTCGACGAGCACGCCGCCGGGCTCTACGCCGCCGGGCTGATCCTCACCAAGGCGGTGCTGTTCCTGCCGCAGGTCGTGGTCATCGTCGCCTTCCCCTCCATGGCCTCCTCGACCGAGCGCCACCGCGTCTACCTCAAGGGGCTGGCACTCGTCGCCGCGGCCGGGGTCTGCGCCACCCTCGGCGCCATCGTGTTCAGCGACCTGGCCATCGCCTTCGTCGGCGGCGACCAGTACTCCGCGATCGAGCCCTACGTCGGCCTCTTCGCCACCCTGGGCATGGTCCTGGCGATGATCCAGCTGATGGTCTACGAGGTCGTGGCCCGACAGCACCGCGCCAGCGTCCTGGTCCTGTGGGCGGGACTGGTCGGGGTGGCCTCGACGGCGCTGTACGTCGACAGCGTCGGCTCACTGGTGCTCAGCGTGACCGTCGTCAACCTGCTGGTGCTGCTGACGCTCGTGGTCGACGCGATGCGGCACCGTCCGGAGACTGCGGTCGCCGCCGGCTGACCCGCTCCTCAGTGGGCGGCTTCGTGCCAGCTGCGGCCGGTGCCGACGGAGACGTCGAGGGGTACGGCGAGCTCGGCGGCACCGGCCATCTGCTCGCGGACCAGCTGCTCGAGGCTGTCGCGCTCCCCCGCGGCCACCTCGAAGACCAGCTCGTCGTGCACCTGGAGCAGCATCCGCGAGGACAGGCCCGACTCGGTCAGCGCCCGATCGACGTTGAGCATCGCGACCTTGATCAGGTCGGCGGCCGACCCCTGGATCGGCGCGTTGAGCGCCATCCGCTCGGCCATCTCGCGCCGCTGGCGGTTGTCGCTGGTGAGGTCGGGCAGGTAGCGGCGGCGTCCCCAGATGGTCTCGGTGAAGCCGGACTTGCGCGCCTCGTCGACGATCCCGGAGAGGTAGTCGCGTACTCCGCCGAAGGTCAGGAAGTACTCGTCCATGAGTCCGCGGGCCTCGCTCGGCTCGATGCGCAGCTGCTGGCCGAGGCCGAACGCGGACAGGCCGTAGGCGAGGCCGTAGTTCATCGCCTTGATCTTGGCCCGCATCTCGACCGTCACGTCGTCGGCGTCGACGTCGAAGACGCGCGCGGCGGTGATCGAGTGGAAGTCGCGTCCGGACCTGAACGCCTCGATCAGCAGCTCGTCCTCCGACAGGTGGGCCATGATCCGCATCTCGATCTGGCTGTAGTCGGCGGTCATCAGGCAGTCGAACCCCGGACCGACCACGAACCCCTCACGGATCCGGCGGCCCTCCTCGGTGCGGATGGGGATGTTCTGCAGGTTGGGGTCGGTGCTGGAGAGCCGGCCGGTGGCCGCGATCATCTGGTGGAAGGTCGTGTGGATCCGACCGTCCGGCGCCACCGTCTTCAGCAAGCCCTCGATCGTCTGGCGTAGTCGCGCCACGTCGCGGTGTCGGAGCAGGTGGAGCAGGAACGGGTGCTCGGTCTTGACGTAGAGCTGCTGGAGGGCGTCGGCGTCGGTGGTGTAGCCGGTCTTGGTGCGCTTGGTCTTCGGCATGTCGAGCTCGTCGAAGAGCACCACCTGCAGCTGCTTGGGCGAGCCGAGGTTGATCTCCTTGCCGATCACGGCGAAGGCCTCCTCGGCGGCTCGCCGGACCTCGTCGGCGAAGTGGCTCTCGAGCTGCTCGAGGTGGTCGGTGTCGACGGCGATGCCGATCCGCTCCATCTCGCCGAGCAGGTGGACCAGGGGGAGCTCGACCTCGGCCAGCAGGCGGGTGCCTCCCGCGGCCTCCACCTCGCCGTCGAGCGCCTCGGCGAGGTCGATGACGGCGCGGGCGTGCAGCATCGCGGTCTCCGCCAGGTCGTCGCCGCCTCCGGCCGGGTCGTGGAACAGGGCGTCCTGGTCGTCCTCTCGCTCGGTACGCAGCTCGCGTCGCAGGTAGCGCAGGGTGAGGTCGGAGAGGTCGTAGGAACGCTGGTCGGGCTGGACGAGGTAGGCGGCCAGTGCGGTGTCGCTGACCAGTCCCTCGAGCGTCCAGCCGTGCGCGGCCAGGGCGTGCTTGGGCCCCTTGGCGTCGTGGAGGACCTTCGGGCGCGACGGGTCGGCCAGCCACCCGGCAAGCGCCTTGTCGTCCTCCGGCGTGAGGGTGGTGACGTCGAGGTAGGCGGCGAGCCCGGTGACGTCGGCGACGGCGAGGCCGTCGACGCTGCCGGTGCCCGAGCCCCAGGCGCCGCGAACGTGCACGCCGACGTGCTGGTCGCCGAGGCCGGCGAGGAACTCCTCCACCTCGCCGGGCCCGAGACGCCGTCCGGACAGCTCGAACCCGCCCTCCTCGAGGGGCTCCTCCTCCGGACCCAGCGTGTCGATGGTGCGGGTGCGCAGCTCGCCCCGGAACTCGAGGTCGTCGAACAGGGTCAGCGCGGTGTGACGGTCCCACGGCTCGAGCACGAGGTCGCTCGGACCGCGCTCGAGGTCGAGGTCGCAGACCAGGGCGTTGAGGCGGCGGTTGCGGAGCACGTCACCGAGGTGCTCGCGCAGTGCCTCGCCCTTCTTGCCGGTGATCTGGTCGGCGTGGGTGATGACGTTGTCGAGGCCGTCGTACTGGTTGATCCACTTGGCGGCGAAGCCCTGGCCGACGCCCGGCACGCCCGGCAGGTTGTCGGAGGTCTCGCCGACGATCGCCGCGAGCTCGGGGTAGCGGTGCGGGGGGACGCCGTACTTGGACTCGACGGCCTCCGGCGTCATCCGGGCGAGGTCGGAGACCCCGCGCATGGGATAGAGGACGGTCGCGTCGGCGCTGACGAGCTGGAGCGAGTCGCGGTCGCCGGTGAGGATCAGCACCTCCATGCCGCTCGCCACGGCCTGCGTGGTGAGCGTGGCGATGATGTCGTCGGCCTCGTAGCCGTCCTTCTTGAGGTAGGTGATGCCGAACGACGTCAGCACCTGCTCGATCAGCGGCAGCTGGCTCCGGAACTCGTCGGGGGTCTTGTTGCGCTTGGCCTTGTACTCGGCGTACTGCTCCAGCCGGAAGGTCTGGCGGGACACGTCGAAGGCCACCGCCGCGTGGGTCGGCTGCTCGTCGCGCAGCACGTTGACGAGCATCGAGGTGAAGCCGTAGACGGCGTTGGTGTGTTGCCCCGCCGAGGTCGAGAAGTTCTCCACCGGAAGGGCGAAGAACGCGCGATAGGCCAGGGAGTGACCGTCGAGGAGCAGCAGGCGCGGGCGGCCGGACGGGTCGGTGGCGGTGTCGGTCTCGGGCACGGCCCGAGCCTAACCGTCGCCGGGGACAGCCTCCGGGCCGGGAACGTCAGCTGCTGAGGTCGGAGATCCGCCGGCGCTGGGCACGCCGGGTGGAGCGCCGTGCCGCCAGCACGTGGGTGAGCTGGCGGGTCCCGGAGCGCCCATTGGCCAACCCGCCGGCAGGCGCCTGGGCGTCGAGCTTGGCCTGAACCATGGCGGTGGGGGCCAGCCGCAGGACGGCGAAGGGGCCGAGCGCGAGCCGCGCCATGAACCGGTTGGCGTCGCGCGAGCCGGAGACCGCTGCCGTGGCGATGTGCGCGATGCCGCGCTCCTCGGCGAACGCCACCGCCGCCTCCATCAACGTCCGCCCGACCCCGCGACGGCGGAACTGCGGCAGGACGTGGGGGGAGATGGCCTGGACCACGGGCTCGAGGTTGAGCGGGGTCAGGGTGGAGGCGCGCAGGTGCACCGCGCCCGCGACCTGCCCGTCGTACTCCGCGACCACGATCCGCTCGTCGTCGAGCGGCGTGACCCGGGCGATGATCGCCTCGAGATCGGCGATCTGCTGCTCGCGATCGGCCCGTCGCACGATCTCCGACCAGACCTCGGCCAGCACCGGGGCGTCCTCCGGTGACGCCACACGTAGGGACACCTGGGTGCGCTTCACAGGAAACACGTATGGACCTCTCCGCAGCTGCGACCGCCTCACTTGGCCCCCGGGCGCGGCTCCTCGGAGAAGACTACGCTCAGACCTCGCCCGTCGACAGAGGAGCCTCGTGATCCCCGGAATCGGCACCCTGGTGAACGTGACCACCGTGCTGCTCGGAGCGTCCCTGGGCGTGCTGGCCGGGCACCGGCTCCCCGAGCGGACGCGCGACGTCGTCACCGACGCCCTCGGGCTGGTCACCCTCCTGATCGCCGCCACCAGCGCGGTCGCGGTCGGCGCGCCGGTCCTCACGTCGTACGTCGGCTCGAGCGCGCCGATGCTGATCGTGCTCGGGTCCGTGGTGATCGGCGGGGTCGTCGGCTCGCTGCTGCGGCTCGAGGCGCGCGTCGAGGGGCTGGGCGGGTGGTTGCAGGCCCGTCTGGCCGGCGACCGGGGCTCGGTCGAGCGGCACCGCTTCATCGAGGGGTTCGTGGTGTCGTCGCTCGTGTTCTGCACGGGACCGCTGACGATCCTCGGCGCGCTCAACGACGGTCTCGGGCTGGGGGCGGAGCAGCTGATCCTGAAGTCGGCCCTCGACGGGTTCGCGGCCATCGCCTTCGCGGCGTCGTTCGGCTGGGGGGTGGCAGCCAGTGCGCTCACCGTGCTCGTGGTGCAGGGCGGGCTGACGATCCTGGGGCTCCTGCTCGGTGACGTGCTGCCGGACGCCCACGTCGCCGCGCTGACGGCGACCGGAGGGCTGCTGCTCGTGGGGGTGGCCCTGCGACTGCTGCGGATCCGGGAGATTCCGGTCGCCGACCTGCTGCCGGCCCTCGTGATGGCGCCGCTTCTTACAGAACTTGTCGCGTGGTTGCATTGACGTAACGGTTCGCTAACGACAGGGTGCCGTGAGACGCCGCTCACTCTTGCCGGTCTACGGTGGCATTTGGCTAGCCCACAGTGGGCGAGCAGCGGTGAAGTGCACCGACGCAACAGAAAGGTTCACCCCGTGAATCGATCCAGATCCGCCACCTGGGTCAAGCTGATGGCCGGCACCGCCGTCCTCAGCCTGTCCCTCGCAGCTTGTGGCTCCGATGACTCAGGCGAGAGCGGTGGCGACACCTCCCCCTCGGCCAGCGAGTCCGACTCCAGCCAGGAAACCCTCACGAACGACAAGTGTGCGGGCGGGACCACGTCCGCCGACACGTTCAAGGTGGGGGGCATCTTGCCGCTCACGGGTAACCTCGCGTTCCTCGGCCCTCCGGAAATTGCCGGTGTGGGCCTCGCGGTCTCCGAGATCAACGCCGCTGGCGGCGTCGACGGGGCAGACGCCTGCTACCAGATGGAGGACTCCGGCGACTCGACCGACATGTCGGTCTCGACCGCCTCGGCGGGCACCCTGGTCTCGGCCAAGCCCTCCGTCGTGATCGGCGCCGCGTCGTCCAGCGTGTCGCTGAACTTCGTCGACACCCTCACCGACGCCAAGATCACGCAGGTGTCGCCGGCCAACACCGCGGTGGACCTGAGCGGCTACGACCCGTTCTACTTCCGCACCGCTCCCCCGGACACCATCCAGGGCAACGCGCTCGGCACGCTGATCACGTCCGACGGCTACCAGCGGGTGGCCTTCATCGTGTTCAACGACACCTACGGCACCGGTCTGCGCAACTACACGCAGGAGACGATCGAGGCCAACGGCGGTGAGGTCGTCTACGGCGCCAAGGGCGACGGCGACGAGTTCCCGGCCGGCCAGACGACGTTCTCGGCCGAGGTCACCGCGGCGCTGAACGCCAAGCCGGACGCGATCGTGGTCCTGGCGTTCGACGAGTCCACGCCGATCATCAAGGAGCTGGACGCCCAGGGTTGGGACATGTCGAAGACGTACTTCACCGACGGCAACCTGTCCGACTACAGCGACAGCTTCGACCCGGGTCTGCTCGAGGGCGCCCAGGGCACGCTGCCCGGCAACGACCCCGACGAGGGGTTCAAGGACCGCCTGATCAGCTGGTACGACACGGCTGAGGGCGAGACGCTGAAGGACTTCTCCTACGGCGCCGAGTCCTACGACGCAGTGATCCTGGCCGCGCTGGCAGCGGTCAAGGGTGGCTCCACGGAGTCGACGACCGTCCAGCAGAACTACGCAGCGGTCTCCGGCGCCACCGACGGCGAGGAGTGCACCACCTACGCCGACTGCGTGGCGCTCCTCGAGGACGGCAAGGAGATTCGGTACGCCGGTCCTTCGGGTATCGGTCCGATCAACAAGCAGAACGACCCGTCCTCGGCGTTCATCGGGATCTACAGCTACAACAGCGACAACGTTCCCGAGATCTCCAGCGTCGTGGAGGGTGCTCCCGCGAGCTGATTCCTCGCACCTGCACGACAAAGACAGTGGCCCCGGACCTCACGGTCCGGGGCCACTTCTTCGTGGTCGTGCTCAGGCCTTCTGCTCGCGGTCCTTGCGGTCGGCCTCGACGTCCTCGGCGAGGGTGCCGAGGTAGAGCTCGATGACCTTGGGGTCCTTGGCCAGCTCCTTGCCGGTGCCGGTGTGGGCGTCGCGGCCCTGGTCGAGGACGTAGCCGCGGTCGCAGATCTGCAGGCAGCGGCGGGCGTTCTGCTCCACCATGACGACGCAGACGCCGGTCTGGTTGATCAGCCGGGTCCGCAGGAACGTCTCGTCCTGGCGGACCGGGGAAAGGCCGGCCGACGGCTCGTCGAGCAGGAGCACGGAAGGCTCCATCATCAGCGCGCGGGCCATGGCGAGGGACTGCCGCTCGCCGCCGGAGAGTGCGCCCGCCCGCTGGTTGCGACGGTCGTGCAGCACCGGGAAGAGGTCCCAGGTGGCCGTCAGCCTCTCCGTCAGCTTCCTGGGGCGGGTGTAGAGCCCCATCCGGAGGTTCTCCTCGATGCTCAACGTGGGGAACACGTTGTTGGTCTGGGGGACGAAGCCGACCCCCATCTCCACCAGCTTGTTGGCCTTGAGGTTGGTGATCTCCTCTCCGTGCAGCGTGACGCTTCCGGAGTGGACCTTCACCAGGCCGAACATGGCCTTGAGGAGCGTCGACTTGCCGGCACCGTTGGGGCCGATGATGCCGATCATCTCGCCGGGGTGGGCGACGACGCTGCAGCCGTTGAGGATGTTCACGCCGGGGATGTAGCCCGCGACGATGTCCTTCGCCTCGACGACGGGCGTCTTCTGGTCGGTGGTCGTCACTTCTTCGTCTCCTCGCCGCCGCTGCCGGCGTCGTCCGGCGTACGCTCGTCCCCGGCGTCGCGTCCCGCCTCCTCGGCGGCGACCTCCTCGATGATCTCGGCGAGTGCCTCCTCGGAGACCTCCTCCTCGCCGAGGTCGGTGTCGTGGTGGGCGCCCAGGTAGGCGTCGATCACCGCGGGGTTCGACATCACCGCGTCGGCCGATCCCTCCGCCACGAGACGGCCCTCGGCCATGACCGCGACCCAGTCGGAGATGTGTCGGACGACGTGCATGTCGTGCTCGACGAAGAGCACGGTCATGCCTTCGTCGCGGAGGCTCTGGATGTGGCCCAGCAGGGACTGCGTGAGTGCGGGGTTCACGCCGGCCATCGGCTCGTCGAGCATGATCATCGTCGGGTCGCTCATCAGCGCCCGCGCCATCTCGAGCAGCTTGCGCTGACCGCCGGAGAGGCTGCCCGCGTAGTCGTCCTTCTTCTCCAGGAGGTTGAACCGATCGAGCAGCTCCATGGCCTTGGCCTCGATCTCCCGCTCCTGACCGCCCCACATCGGCTTGAACATCGACTTGAGGAGGTTCTCGCCGGTCTGCTTCTGGGCTCCGAGCATCATGTTGTCCCGCACCGTCATCCTGCTCAGTGCCTTGGTGAGCTGGAAGGTGCGGACCATGCCCATGCGGGCGACGCTCGAGGCAGAGGTCTTGTCGAGGACCTTGCCCTCGAACGACCAGTGGGCGCCCTTGCCCGCGGTGGTCGGCTTGTCGAAGCCGGTGATCAGGTTGAAGAACGTCGTCTTGCCGGCGCCGTTCGGGCCGATCAGGGCGGTGATGATGCCCCGCTGCACCTCGAGGTGGTCGACGTTGACCGCTGTCATGCCACCGAACTGCCGCACGATGTTGTTGACGACCAGGATCGGGTCGGACTTCTTGGAGCCGGGCGTGGCATCGACGTCCGCCATCAGGCGACGGCGCGCCTCGGGGTCGGCCAGCGACGGGCTGGTGGTCTGATCAGGCATTGAACTGCAGCTCCCTCTTGTTGCCGAGGATGCCTTGTGGTCTGAAGATCACGACCAGCATGAGGATGACACCCACGACGATGTAGGAGAACGACTCGGTCTCCGACGAACTCATGATGCTGTCCGGAACGTAGGCGTTGGCCACGGACTTCACGAAGATGCGGGCGGTGTAGAAGATGATCGAGCCCAGGATGGGGCCGAACACCGTGGCGGCGCCCCCGATCAGCAGCGCGGTGTAGCAGAAGAACGTCATCGAACGCCCCAGCGCGTCGGCCTGGACGGAGCCGGGCAGGACATAGACCATCCCGCCCAGAGCTCCCAGCATTCCGCCGATGATCAGCGCCTGCATCTTGATGGCGAAGACGTTCTTGCCCAGGCTGCGGATCGCGTCCTCGTCCTCCCGGATCCCGCGCAGGAGACGTCCCCAGGGGCTGCGCGTCAACAGGTAGACGACGAAGGCGCAGATGGCCACGAGGGTCCAGGCGACGAACCGCACCCACCAGCCGTTGACACCGGTGTTGGAGTAGTCCAGGAACCCGATGTCCGTCGACCCCGCGCCGAAGAAGGAAAGTGCCGTGAACGGGTCGCGGTACTCCGAGCCGGGGATCCCCTGGGCGGCGCCGGTGAAGTCGGTCAGGACCGACAATCGTCCCGTGAACCGGACTATCTCGGCGGCCGAGATCGTGACGATCGCCAGATAGTCGCCACGCAGCTTCAGGGTCGGGGCCCCGAGGATGAGGGCGAAGACCAGCGCTGCGCCGAACCCGATCAGGACCGCGACTGGCAGCGGCACCCCGCGCACGATGGAGATGGCGAAACCGTAGGCGCCCAGGAGCATGAAGCCCGCCTGGCCCATGTTGAGCAGGCCGGTGAAGCCGAAGTGCACGTTGAGGCCGATGACCGCGATCGCCACTGCGGCCGTGGTCGGCGCGACCATCTCACGGGCCATCGCCTGAATGATGTTGATGATGGTGTCCATGTCAGTCCCTTCTCAGCCGACCCGCTCGGCGCGTCCGAGCAGGCCCTGGGGCCTGAACAGGAGCAGCAGGATGAGGATGGCCAGCGCCACGGCGTACTTGAGGTCGCCCGGCGCACCGAGCGGCCCGGCCATCTCGACCACGAGGCCGATGATGAGCGCACCGACGAGAGCGCCGAAGGCGGTGCCGAGGCCGCCGAGGGTCACGGCGGCGAACAGCAGGAGCAGGATCTGCAGGCCCGTGTCCCACTTGATCCCGTTGCTGACCACCAGCGCGTAGAAGATGCCCGCGAGTCCGGCCAGTCCCATCGAGACCGTCCAGACCAGGCGGATGATCCGGTCCACGTCGATGCCCGAGGCCGCCGCCAGCGCGGGGTTGTCGGAGACCGCGCGGGTTGCCCGCCCGATCCGTGTCCGCAGGAGAACGAAGCCCACGATGCCGAGCACGATGGTCGAGACACCCATCGCGACGAACGACACGGTGGTGACCGGCACCGGGCCGAGCTGCACGGTGTCGAAGCTGGACGTCACGATCGGCACGGTGCCGGCGCCGATGAAGTACTGGAAGGCGTACTGGGCGGCCAGCGACATGCCGATCGTCACGATCATCATCTGGGTGAGGCCCAGACCGCGACGCCGCAGCGGCTGCCACATGCCTCGGTCCTGGATATAGCCAGTTGCCGCGCAGAGCAGTACGGCGATGATGCCGCCGACCCAGAGGTTGAGCCCCGCCTGGTTGACCAGCGCGTAGGCGAGGATGCCACCGAGCCCGACCTGTTCCGCGTGGGCGAAGTTGGAGAGCCCGGTCGTGCCGTAGATGAGCGAGAGGCCGACGGAGGCCAGCGCGAGGAGCAGGCCCAGCCGGAGCCCGTTGAACGCGCTCTGGATGAGCAGGTCGGTCCTGCTCGTGCTCGCGTCGAACGAGCCGGTGCGGACCTCGAACAGCGCCACGAACGACTTCTGCTGCACGTCCGGCCCGATCTGGACGTTGACGGTCCGCGTGGACTTCCCCCGACCCGTGATGCCCTCGGGCAGCGACTCCTCGTCCAGCGACACCTCGTACTTGCCGGGCTCGGTGGCCTGGTAGCTCCACTTGCCGGAGTCGTCGGTGGTGACCGTGGTCTCGTCACCGTTGGGCGCGGTGATCACGATGTCGGCGTCGGCGACGGTGTCCTCGTCCGAGCGCAGCGTGCCGACGATGCACGCCGCCGTGTCGGAGGGCACGCACAGCTGCGTGGGCTCGGCATGGGCCGGGCCGGAGAGCAGCACCACCGCCAGTGGTGCCAGCAGCGCGGTCAGCAGACCGAGTGCAGGTAAGGCCGCGAGACGTTCGCGGATCGTGGGTCGGGGCTTCACTGGGATCCTCCCTTTGCGCACCCTGCTGGGCGCTGAGGGCAGTCTAGGGCTCTGGAGTGTGCTCCAGCCCACACCACCCGGCGTGGTTGTCGAACTGTCATCTGCCCGCTCCTCCCGGACCGTGCGCGACGACTCCGTCGGAGACCTGCCGCATCGAGAGTCGCAGGTCCATCGCGGTCTTCTGGATCCAGCGGAACGCCTCGGGCTCGGAGATGCCGAGCTCCTTCTGGAGCACTCCCTTGGCGCGGTCGACCGCCTTGCGGGTCTCCAGCCTCTCGTTGAGGTCGGCCACCTCGCGCTCGAGTGCGTCGACCTCGGCGAACCTGCTCACCGCCATCTCGATGGCGGGCACCAGGTCGCTCTTGGAGAACGGCTTCACCAGGTACGCCATGGCGCCGGCGTCCCGCGCCCGCTCGACCAGCTCGCGCTGGGAGAAGGCAGTGAGGATCACCACCGGTGCGATCCGCTGGCCCGCGATCCGCTCGGCGGCCGCGATCCCGTCGAGGACCGGCATCTTGACGTCGACGATGACCAGGTCGGGCCGGAGCTCCTCGGCCAGCTGGACGGCCCGGAGGCCGTCACCGGCCTGGCCGACGACGTCGTACCCCTCCTCGCCGAGCATCTCGGCGAGATCCATGCGGATCAGCGTCTCGTCCTCGGCGATGACGACCTTCCGGGCAGGCCGAGGAGAGGTCGCGGGCTGGTTCACGGCCGACAGGCTAGCGCCCGGACGCGGCCGATGCCCCCGGGGTGTGGGTCAGGCGGGCTGCTCCGCCCTCACCTTGGCGCGCTCGACAGCGTGCCGGGCGACGTACTGCTCGATCTCCGCGCGCTCGACCCGCATCCTGCTCAGCTGCGTGGCGGCACCACGGGCGTTCGCCACGGCACGCTCATGGCTGCGCGATCCCACGAGCTGGGCCACGACCCAAGGCTTCCACATGACGACCTCCCGACCTCGGATTAAGATTTGTAACTATACCTAGTTACTAGTCTTTTGCAAGCCACGAGGGCCCCGGTGATCCGGTACCGTTGCGCCGCGCACGCCCCGGTAATCCAACGGCAGAGATAGCGGTCTCAAACACCGTCCAGTGTGGGTTCGAATCCCACCCGGGGCACGCATATGGGAAGTTGGCTCGTGGAACGACGCTTGTCGCAGAACGCGGCGCGGCTGAAGTCGTTGCGCGCCGAGCTGGCCCAGATCGACGAGCAGTTGGCGGTGTTCGCCGACGATGCCGACGACACTGCGATTCGGGCGCTCGTGTCCGAGACACCTGGTGCGGCGCACGAGGCCAACGACGCCCGCAAGCACGCCGACGCCATGCGGCGACACCGCCAGCACGTGGTCGAAACGATCGGCGACCTCGAGCGCAAGCAGGACGAACTGCTCGACAAGCTGACGTCGAAGTCCTGAACATCGGGCACCGAGGGGTCGCGGGCGCCGAGCGCTCATCCCCAGGGGCACGCGCAACACCGTTCTGATTGAATGGCGGGCCAAACCGAAGAAAGGACGACAGCTTGTCGCTTCGAGTCGTGATTGCCGAGGACGAGGCCATCATCCGCATGGACCTCCGCGAGACCCTCGAGGAGGAGGGCTACGTGGTGGTCGGGGAAACGGGCCGCGGCGACCAGGCAGTCGAGCTCGTGCGTGCATTGCAGCCCGACCTCGCCATCCTCGACGT
>NZ_DASSXS010000066.1:0-20596 GCF_035703625.1 Nocardioides sp.
GGCCCACACGACTCCGGCGCGCAGGTGGTTGGCCATGTGCAGGATCCGGGAGCCCTTGTCGGTCCAGACTCCCGCGGACAGGCCGTACGGCGTGTTGTTGGCCTTCTCGATGGCCTCCGACGGGGTGCGGAACGTCAGCACTGACAGGACCGGGCCGAAGATCTCCTCCCGGGCGATCCGGTGGGCCTGGGAGACACCCGTGAAGAGCGTGGGCGGGAACCAGAAGCCGTGCTGGGGGAGCTCGCACTCCGGCGACCACCGCCCGGCTCCCTCGGCCTCGCCGATGTCGGACAGCTCCCTGATCCTGGCCAGCTGCTCGGCGGAGTTGATCGCGCCGATGTCGGTGTTCTTGTCGAGCGGGTCGCCGACGCGCAGCGTGGACATCCGCCGCTTGAGCTTGTCGAGCAGCTCCTCGGCGACCGACTCCTGGACCAGGAGCCGGGATCCGGCGCAGCAGACGTGGCCCTGGTTGAAGAAGATGCCGTTGACGATGCCCTCGACCGCCTGGTCGATGGGGGCGTCGTCGAAGACGATGTTGGCGGCCTTGCCACCCAGCTCGAGGGTGACCTTCTTGTCGGAGCCGGCGACCGCCTTGGCGATCGCGCGACCGACGTCGGTGGAGCCGGTGAAGGCGACCTTGTCGATGTCGGGGTGGGACACCAGCGCGCGCCCGGTCTCGCCGGCGCCGGTGACGATGTTGACGACCCCGGCCGGGAGGTCGGCCTGCTGGCAGATCTCGGCGAAGAGCAGCGCCGTCAGTGGCGTGGTCTCCGCCGGCTTCAGGACGACGGTGTTGCCGCAGGCGAGGGCGGGCGCGATCTTCCACGCCAGCATCAGCAGCGGGAAGTTCCACGGGATGACCTGGCCGGCGACGCCCAGCGGCTGGGTGCCGTAGCCGGCGTACTCCAGCTTGTCGGCCCAGCCGGCGTAGTAGAAGAAGTGCGCTGCCACGACGGGTACGTCGACGTCGCGGGACTCCTTGATCGGCTTGCCGTTGTCGAGGGACTCCAGGACGGCCAGCTCGCGGCTGCGCTCCTGGATGATCCGGGCGATCCGGTAGAGGTACTTGGCACGCTCGCGGCCCGGCATCTTCGACCAGACCCGGGTGTAGGCACGGCGCGCGGCCTTGACCGCCGCGTCGACGTCGACCTCGTCGGCGTCGGCGACCTCCGACAGCACCTCCTCGGTGGCCGGGCTGATCGTCTTGAACGCTGCGCTGTCGGGGCCGTGGCCGTCCACGAACTCGCCACCGATGAACAGGCCGTAGGACGGCTTGATGTCGACGATGCTCCGCGACTCCGGAGCGGGTGCGTACTGGAAGACGTTGCCTGTCATCTCACGATCGCCTGTTTCCTTGGGGGTTACGGCAGGGGTTGTCGGTCACGGCCGATCAGTCCAGCGTGAAGTAGTCCGGGCCGGAGTAACGGCCGGTCTTCATCTTGGTGCGTTGCATCAGCAGGTCGTTCAGCAGGGTGGAGGCACCGAACCGGAACCACTGCGGGTCGAGCCAGTCGGGACCGGCGACCTCGTTGACCATCACGAGGTACTTGATGGCGTCCTTGCTGGTGCGGATGCCGCCGGCCGGCTTCACGCCGATCATCTGGCCGGTCGCCTCGCGGAAGTCGCGCACCGCCTCGAGCATCACCAGCGTCACCGGCAGCGTCGCGGCGGGCTGCACCTTGCCCGTGGAGGTCTTGATGAAATGACCCCCGGCCATCATGGCCAGCCAGGACGCGCGACGTACGTTGTCGTAGGTCTGCAGCTCGCCGGTCTCGAAGATCACCTTGAGGTGCGCCTGGCCGCAGGCCTCGCGCACCGCGACGATCTCCTCGAACACCTGCAGGTAGCGACCGGAGAGGAACGCGCCGCGGTCGATCACCATGTCGATCTCGTCGGCGCCCGCCTCGACGGCGTCCTGGGTGTCGGCCAGCTTGATGTCGAGGGCGGCCCGGCCGCTCGGGAAGGCGGTGGCCACCGCGGCGATGTTGACGCCGCTGTCGCCGAGGACCTCCCTGGCCGTCGCCACCAGGTCGGGATAGACGCAGACGGCCGCGGCCGAGGGGCAGGTCGGGTCGGCGGGATCGGGGTGCTTGGCCTTGGCGGCCAGCGCGCGGACCTTGCCCTGGGTGTCCTGGCCCTCGAGCGTCGTCAGGTCGACCATGCGGATCGCGAGGTCGATCGCATATTCCTTGGCGGTGGTCTTGATCGACCGGGTGCCGAGGCTCGCTGCCCGCGCCTCCGCGCCGACCTGGTCGACGCCCGGCAGGCCGTGGAGGAATCGGCGGAGGGAGGAGTCCGATCGGGTGATCTCCGCGAGGTCGGCGTCCGTCGCGGGGGCCAGGGAGGAGGAGCTCGTCACGCCACCCAGCATAGGGTGGCCGCGCATCCGGACAGCAATCAAGGAGGGGCCCCGATGCCCGACGAGGTGGTGGAGGACTTCGGTCCCTCCAACGGTCGCGTCACCGGTGTCCTGGGGCTCGCCATCTGCCTCGGGATCGTCATCCTCGGGGTGGTCGAGCGCGACGAGGGGTTCCCGCCCGCGGCGGTGTGGGGGGCCCTGCTGGGTGGGGTCCTGTTCTGGTCGGCGTCACTGCGCCCGCGGGTGCGGGTCGACAGCTCGCAGCTGCGCCTGCGCAACATGCTGACCACGATCACGGTGCCCCTGGCCGCCATCGAGCAGATCGTCGTCCGGCAGGTGCTCCTGGTGCGGGTCGGCGACCAGCGCTACGTCTCGTCGGCGATCGGCAAGAGCTGGCGGCAGGCGCTGAAGTCGAACCGGCAACCCAAGCCCGGGGAGGCCGCGCCCTACCCGATCTTCGTCGAGGAGAGGCTCCAGCAGCTCGCGGAGGAAGCGCGGGCCAGGGCGGGGATCACGCTCATGTCCGATCAGCAGGTGGCGCTGGCGCACGGGGTACGTCGCGACCTCGCCTGGCCGGAGATCGTGCTGCTCGGCTTCACCGCCCTGGGACTGGTGGTCTCGCTGCTGGTGTGAGGGTGGTCTGCTCCACACTCGTACCGTGGACTCCGCCGCCCTCGTCGAGCTCGCCTCGGCGCTGCCCGACATCGTGCTCAAGGAGCACCGGCACTGGACCTCGATCACCTTCCGGGGCAAGGGCTTCGCGTGGGTCGACCACCAGGAGGACACGGCGATGGTCAAGTCCACCCACGCCGATCGCGAGGCGATCATCGGCAACGACCCCGACACCTTCTCGGCGGGCTGGGCGTCCCGCACGACCGCCTGGATCTCGATCGACCTGGACCGGGCCGACGAGCAGGAGGTGTTCGAGATCCTCGCCGACGCCTGGCGGATGACCGCGACCAGGCAGGCGGTGGCGG
Source organism: Nocardioides sp. (assembly GCF_035703625.1). Classification (GTDB taxonomy): domain Bacteria; phylum Actinomycetota; class Actinomycetes; order Propionibacteriales; family Nocardioidaceae; genus Nocardioides. The sequence continues at coordinate 3,337 of NZ_DASSXS010000066.1, forward strand.
CGTACGACGCCGAGCTGGGGCTGTGACCGTTCAGCCGTCGCCGTCGAAGCCGACCAGCCAGTGCAGTCCGAACCGGTCGACCACCCGGCCGTCGGATGCTCCCCACGGGCGCTGCTGGAGGTCGTCGACCACCCGGCCGCCCGCAGAGAGCCGGGAGAACCAGGCGCGCAGGGTCGCCGGATCGGCGGTGCCGAGCAGGGCCAGCATCAGGCCCTCGCACCGGAGCGGGGCCTCGTCGCCCGCGGCGTCCGACGCGAACAGGTCGACCGGCCCCTCGAGGGCGCCGTGCGCGATGGCCTCGGCCGGTCCGTCCGTGCGACCGAACTGCTCGTAGGTGAAGAGCTGGACGTCGCAGGCGAAGACGTCGCCGTAGAAGGTCAGCGCCTCGCGGGCGGTGCCGGGGAACAGGACGTAGGGCGTCGTACCTGGCATGCGGCGGATGCTACTGCGGGTCCGCTAGATGCCGGCGGCCCGCCGGATGTCATTGCCGAGGGCGTCGAGGCGACCCGCGGCGGAGATCCGGGCGGCGTCGACGCCGTCGTCGGGGTTCACGGGTACGACGACCTCGAGGTAGGCCTTGATCTTGGGCTCGGTGCCGCTCGGACGCACGATCACCCGGGCACCGTCGGCGAGCCGGTAGCGCAGCCCGTCGGTGGGCGGCAGGTCGGCCGAGCCCTCGGTCAGGTCGTCGACCTGCTCCACCGCGAGCCCTCCGAGACGCTGCGGCGGGTCGGTGCGGAGCCGGTCCATGGCGGCACCGATCTCGGCGAGGTCGCTGACCCGGACCGAGACCTGGTCGGTGGCGTGCAGGCCGTGCTCGCTCGCGATGTCGTCGAGGAGGTCGGTCAGGGTGCGACCGGCCGCCTTCGCGGCGGCGGCGACCTCGCACAGCAGGAGCAGCGCCGAGACGCCGTCCTTGTCCCGGACGTGCTCGGGGTCGACGCAGTAGCCGAGGGCCTCCTCGTAGCCGAAGGCCAGTCCCTCGATCCGGCCGAGCCACTTGAAGCCGGTGAGCGTCTCGGCGTAGGGCCGTCCGGCCGCGGTCGCCATCCGCCCCAGCAGCGACGAGGACACGATCGAGGTGGCGTAGATCCCCTGCTTCCCGGACGAGAGCAGGTGCTGGGCCAGGAGCGCGCCGACCTCGTCGCCCCGGAGCATGCGCCAGCCGTGCGGGCCCGGGACCGCGGCGGCGCACCGGTCGCCGTCGGGATCGTTGGCGACCACCAGGTCGGCGTCCTTGTCCTCGGCGAGGGCCATCGCGAGGTCCATGGCACCCGGCTCCTCGGGGTTCGGGAAGGTGACGGTCGGGAAGTCGGGGTCGGGCTCCTCCTGCCGGGTCACGACGTACGGCGGATCGAAGCCGGCGGTCTCGAGCACCTGGGTCACCGACGATCCGCCCACGCCGTGCAGCGGGGTGTAGACGACGGTGAGCTCGCGGGGTCCGTCGCCGGCCAGGCCGGCGACGGTGTCGAGGTAGCGGTCGACCACGTCCTCGGTGAGGACCTCGCCGGGCGTTCCCCGCGGGACGTCCGCGAGGGCACCGACCGCGGCTATCCGCTCGGCGATCTCGGTGTCGGCGGGCGGCACGATCTGGCTGCCGTCGCCGAGGTAGACCTTGTAGCCGTTGTCCTGCGGCGGGTTGTGGCTGGCCGTCACCATGACGCCCGCGACGCAGCCGAGCTCCCGGATCGCGAATGCCAGGAGCGGTGTCGGCAGGGGACGGGGGAGGACCAGCGCCCGCAGCCCGGCACCGGTCATCACCTCGGCGGTGTCCCGGGCGAACACGTCTGAGTTGTGGCGGGCGTCGTAGCCGATCACCACCGCCGAGCCGCGGGTGGCTCCGTCGTCGAGGAGGTACGACGCGAGGCCGGCGGCGGCGCGGGTCACCACGACGCGGTTCATCCGGTTCGGTCCGGGACCGAGCGCGCCGCGCAGGCCGGCCGTGCCGAACTCGAGCGTGCCGGCGAACCGGTCGGCGAGGTCGGCGGGATCCCCGCCCTCCTCGACGTCCTTCACGATCGACTCGAGCTGGGCGCGGGTCTCGTCGTCGGGGTCCTCGGCTGCCCAGCTCCGAGCCTGTTCGAGGAGCGCGGCAACGTCCGTTGTCGTCATGGGGACACCGTAGTGGCGCGGCTAGCTCTCGTCGTCGTCGCCGTTCTCGCTGTTGCCACCGCTCACGCCCGGCGAGTCTCCGCCCTCTGCGTCGGTGTCGTCGGGGCTGGTGTCGTCGGGGCTCGTGTCGTCGGACTCGTCGTTCGCGCCCTCGCCGGAGCTCTCGGGAACCGCAGGATCGTCGCTGCCGCTGTGATCGGGTTCCGTCGGAGCGCTCCCGCCGGAGGAGCCGCTGCTGCTCGACTCCGGGGCGCCTCCGGTCGAGGGGGCGGGGGCGACATCGTTCGCCGTTCCGGCAGCCCGGTCAGTAGTGGCCGGCGACCCCTCGGAGGGTTGGCCGTCGAGGCGCGGAGCGTCCACCCCGACGCCGGCCGCCGCTGCTGCTGCGTCGCGCTCGCCGACCCGTGTCGGCTCCTGCCCGATCAGCAGGCGTGACGCGCGAGGTCCGTCGGATCCGAGGCGGTCGACCGTGGAGTCGTTCGGCGAGTCGGGAACGAGGGAGGTCGGCACCGTCGTCAGCCCCGCGGCGAGGACCACGACACCGCCTGCGGCGATGACAGCCCGGGCGCTCACGGAGAACCAGCCGCGTTCTGGTCGCCAGCTCATCGGGCCAACACCCCGAGCGCAGGACTGTCCCCCGCAGTGACGTTCTGGATCTGCAGGCCCGGTCGGGCGTTGACCTCGAGAATCAGCGGGCCGGAGTCGGTGACGACGACGTCGGCGCCGACGTACCGCAGACCTGTGGCCGGGCCGCACCTGGCCGCGGCCTCGAGGACCTCGTCCCAGAACGGGATCCGGGCCCCGACCAGGCGTCGGTGGGTGTCCGGGTGGCGCGCGACCTCGTGTCGCCCCACCCGGGCCGCCACGACCCGGCCGGAGTCGAGGTCGACCCCCGCGCCGACGGCCCCGTAGTGGAGGTTCGCGCGCCCGTTGCTGCGTCCGGTCGGCAGCCTCAGCATCGCCAGGATCGGCTGGTCGTCGGTGCAGATCACCCGTACGTCGGGCAGTCCCTGGTAGGACAGTCGCGACAGTTCGACGTGGGCGCGAAGAACGGGTTCGAGCAGCGCCAGATCGTGGTACCCGCCGCTGAACTCGCCATCGAGGAGAAGTCGCAGGTGGTCTCGCACGTGCGCGACTCGGAGCGGTCCTCCCGACGTGCGCCGCCAGCCGCCGTCCGGTCTGGCCGACATGCGACCGGCGGCGATCAGGATTCCGTTGCCCCCACGGCCCCGGTTGGGCTTCATCACCCACGAGTCGGGCAGCTCGGCCCCCGACATCCTCCGCGCCCAGCGGCGGTCGTCGATCACCGTGATCGTGTCCGCCACGGGTACGCCGACGCGTCGCAGGACCTGCTTGGTGAGCACCTTGTCGGTGACCAGCCGGATGGCCGCCGTGGTGTTGCTGCGCGCGATGTGCTGGTCGCGGGCGTTGAGACCCATCACCTCGTCGTAGCCGCGCCACATGGTCCAGCGGCGTCCCCGGCCCTCCGGCTCCGCCCCGGACGCGGACCCCTGGCCCCCCAGTGCGAGATCGGCCGTGGTCACGAGGCCACCCCTGTCGCGGCTCGTCGCGCGGCCGGTGCGAACCGCAGCAGCTCGCTGAGCCGCAACCCCTTGTAGCTGGCGGCGACCCAGGTCCAGAGCAGGCAGGCCACGGCGAAGTGCACCGGGACCGTCTCAGCCAGATGTCGGATGCTGGGGGTCAGCAACAGAGCCGCGATCAACACGGACACGCACAGCGTCACGATCGCCTCGCGAGCCGCCACCCTCGCACCGTGCTCGTCCCACGTCGCCCAGAGTGCCTCGATCACGGTGGCGGTCACGACCACCGGGATCGCCGCACCCCAGGAGGCGACGTCGCCCGCCGAGGAGGCCGAGGACTGCAGCTGGGCGAGCACCGTCGCCACCACCGCGATCAGGATCCCGAGCCGCGCGACACGGGGGACGAACGACCGACGCAGCAGCACCTGGATCAACAGTCCGAGCAGGAACAACGACACCGTCAACACGAGTCCGACCATCAACCCGGACTGCACGTAGCCGATCCCCAGCAGCACCGGTCCGAATGTTCCGAGTGTGCTCACCCCGACCCACAGCCGCAGCAGCACGACCAGGAGCGCGCAGAGCGGCAGCGTGGCGAGGAGCGTCTTCGGGAGCAGGGCAGGCGTCTCCAGGAAGATGACCTCGGCGGTGCTGGGCGCTATCGCCTCGTCCGGGCGGGTGAGGAACGACCGACCGACCGAGACCTGGTAGCCGGCCATGTCCTCACGCCCGACCAGCACGAGCGTGGACAGCTCGTCCCGGTCCGCCACGTTCACCCGCGCCGGGATGGTGTTTCCCGCCACCTGGATGACCACACCCACGACCGGTCGCTCCTCCACGCCCAGCGACGACCTGACCTTGACGGTGGGAGCATCGTCGGGGTCCAGACCGAGGTCCTCGGCGAGGTCCTCGTCGATCGACGAGGAGCTGGCGCCGGTGTCGAACAGTGCCAGCTCCTCGACCGACTCGCCGCCCGGTGCGCTCACCCGCACCATCTCGGTCTCGCCGACGACGCGAGGTGCCGGCGCGGCTTCGCGAGTGCCATGGACGAGGAGCACGACCGTCAGCGCTGCGGCCAGGACGGCGACTCCGGCAACCACCTGTCCGCTGGCAGGGATCCAGCGATGCCGCCGGGGACGCTTCGGGTCATGCGGATCGCCAGTAGCAGTGATCGGAGCTTGCACGGTCGTCCTGTCCAGTCACGTCCCGATCCCCCGGGTTTCGTGCAGCTTCACTTCAAATATTGTCGCAATCGCCGGGGAAGACAAGTGCAGAACGGGTGGCGCGCATGGCCCGAGCGGGTGGTAGGGCGAGGGTGGTCCTCACCCCGGCGGTGGCAGGGCACCCTCGCTGACGGCCAGCCCCAGCTGCCGTGCGCTGACCAGGAGGGGTGCGGTGCGAGTGATCTGGCGCGCGAACCGGATCGCCGGGCCGTGCAGCACCAGCAGGTAGGCCATGACGCCGAAGAGTTCCGCGGTGGCCATGCGGCCGCTGTCGACGGCGCTGGCACCGAGCAGCAGGACGGCTGCCGCGCTGGCGACGAGCACCAGGTGGACGACACAGGTGGTGGCGCCCTCCCAGCGAGTGATGGCGATGTCGGCGACCCCGCTGTCGGCGTCACGCTCGCGCAACGTCGCGATCACGTCCCCGTCGACGCGCAGGCCGCCCCCGGCGAGCCGGTGCACCGACCCGGCGAGGGCGACCTCGTGGCCGCGGTGCTCGGCCGCGACGGTGCCCACCCGGGCCGCGCCGAACACCGCGACGACGACGAGGAGCAGTGCTCCCGCCAGCTGGACCAGTCCGAGCCACAGGTCGGAGAGGGCGAGCGCCGCGCACACTCCGAACACCAGGAGCCCGTTGACGGTGATGTGGTTGAGCACGCCCTTGAGACCCTGCTTGGCGCGCAGCGCGTCGCCGATGACCTGAGCGGTCAGGTCGCCGGAGCGGTCACCACCGTCTCGCTGGACCCGGGCGATGGCCGCATCCCGGGCGTCGGCGATCGTGCGGCCCGCGAAGTGGGCGAAGGCCAGCCGCTGCTGGTGCTCGGCCAGTCCGGCGGTCAGGGCCAGGCCCACGAAGACCGCCGACAGCACGGTGGCCGGCAGCGCGCCCCCGCCGGGCGCGGACGCGCCGGCCACCACCGCGGTCAGGGGGAGCGGCAGGGCGAGCCTGGCGCCCACCAGCAGGCAGGTGAAGGCGAGGCCGTGCCCGAGGCTGCTGCGGTGCGGGCGGGCGAACGGCAGGAGGGTGTCGCGCAGGGGGCTCACGGGAGCACCTCCCGCGCCAGGGTGGCCAACGCGGTGGACGCCTGGGGCCAGTGCTCGTCCTGGCAGCGGAACGGCACCGCCGCCCGCCGCAGCAGGCAGACCGAGAGATACCACTCCAGCCCGGGTGGGCGGGCGCCGTACCCCTTGACCAGGCTGTCCAGGGTCGCCTCGAGCACCTCGGTGTCGCCGGGACGGCCGAAGACCACGTGCGACGCGTACGACGCCAGGTCGTACGCCGCCGCGGCCCGGCAGAGCCGGTCGACATCGAGGACCACCAGTCCGGACGGGCCGTCGAGCAGCTGACCGGCGTGGAAGTTGCCGTGGCTGGTCACGTACGGCAGGTCCGGGGCGGTGAGCCGCAGGTCTGCGAGCAGAGCGTCGACCTCGAACTGCAGGTCCGGCAGCAGGCGGGTGACGAAGTCGGCGCGCACCGCCGCCTTGGCCAGCAGGTTCCTGGCCGTCACCTTCGGCAGCTGCAGCCGCGAGTCTCCGTGCAGCGCCGCCAGCACCTCGCCGACGGCCTCGGAGGAGCCGGGCCACACCGACGGGGACTGGCCCGGCAACCACTCCTGCACGGTCGTCTGGCGTGCGCTGAAGGAGCCCTCGTAGGCCGGGACCCGGATGGCCTCGAGCTTTGCTGCACGGCGCAGAGCCTGCCGTGCCTCCTTGAAGTCGAGCTGGTCGCGGTAGACCTTGAGCACGTGCGTCCCGTACCTGACGACCGCGCGGCGTCTGGGCCAGTACCGGAGCAGCTCGGGCTGCGCAGGCTCGGTCGGGATGCCCTTGTGGTTGAGCCGCTCGGCGAGCCGCTCGGGTCGGTCGGCCAGCAGCTTCAACCGGATGTCGAGCGGCAGCCACTGCACGAGCGCGGACACCTCGCCGAGGTAGCCGAGCGCCTGGCGGGCCGGCGTCCTGTCGACGGCCCGCGCCGCGCGCCTGCGGTTGTCGGCCTGCGTGCGCTTGCGGTGCAGCTGCGCCCCGGCCCGGGAGAAGGCGACCGCTGTGTGCCAACCCGACCCGGTGCGGACGGCGTACTGCACGACGGCGTTGTTGCCGGGCTTGTACCGGATCGACTCGACGCGCACGTCGGGCACCTGCTCGTCCACGAGCAGCGAGCCGAGCAGGGGCGCCATCGCGGCGGGGTCCAGCAGGCGACGCAGGGACGGCAGCGCAGCGTCGTCCGGCGGTGGCTCAGGGTGGCTCGGGGCCTGGGGTGCGTCCTGCTCGGCGACGGCACGCACGGCAGGGGAGGCGTCGGCGACGCGCACGTCACGACCGCTGGCCAGCGCCGCCAGGCCGGGCAGGCAGGCGGCCTCCCCGGCAGGGTCGAGGCCCACGGTGGGGTCCTCGAACGTCAGCGCGGGAGGATCCTCCACCAGGAGCCTGGCCACCGCCAGGCGCAGGCGCTGGGAGCCGGTCAACGCGACTCCGCCCGGTCCGACCGGGGTGCGGTAGCCCTCGGGCAGCTCCGCGACGAACGCATGCGCGCCCGCGGAGCGGGCGGCCTCCACGCACGCGGCGTGATCGGCGCCGGCGATGATCTCCGCCGGGGTGTCGCCCGGCAGCTCGTGGGCCCCGGACAGCACGGCCCGGGTCGGCGGCGTGGTCATCCCTGCGCGGTCGAGATCGGGGGCTCGGCGAGCCGGGCCAGCCGCTCGGCACTCGTGAGCTGTGGTCCCAGACGGGTGATCTGCCGTCCCAGCCGCATCATCGGGTAGTGCAGCATCAGCAGGTACGACGACACCAGGGCGAGTTCGGCCGTGTCCAGCCGGCCCGACTCGGTGAAGCGGACCGCCAGGGTGAGCACGAGGCAGGCGCTCACCGCCAGGAGCCCCTGGACCGCCCAGGCGGTGCGGCCCTTGAGCTGGGTGATGATCGCGACCGAGCGCTCGCGGTCGGTCGGACGGGCGATCAGCCCCTGCCCGGTGGTGGCCGCACGCAGCGCGTCGCCGACCACCCGGCTCTCGCGGCGGCGCCGGAGCCGAGCCATCGCCGCCGCCCGGTCGGTTCCGACCAGAGCGACGCCGATGGCCACCCCCAGTCCGGCGAGATACGCCAGTCCGAGCCACACGTCCAGCAGGAGCAGGACCACCGAGACGCCGAGCAGGAACAGGCCGTGCTGGAGCACGTGCACCAGCACGCCCTTCAGCCCGACCCTCAGCCGGGCGGTGTCACTCACCACGCGGGTGAGCACGTCGCCCGGATCGCGGGGCGCGGTGCCGCTCCCTGCCCCCCGTGGGTGCAGGAGGATGCCGAGCCGGGCGTCGTTGACCGAGCGGACGACGTACCGGGCGACCGCCACGCGCTGGACCCACTCGCTCCCGCCGAGGATCAGCCCGGCCACGAGGAGCGCCAGCACGGGCCAGAAGGCAGGACCGCCGATCCCCGGCAGCGCGGCCGTTGCCGCCGGTCCGGCCTCGTCGCCCGAGGAGAGGTCGACCAGCCAGGTCAGGGGCAGGGGCAGGGCGAGCTGGGCGGCCGTCACCACCACCGAGGCCGCGAGCGCCGCGCGCAGGTACCGACGGTGCGGGCGCGCGAACGGGCTCAACCGGTCCCGGATCGCGGTGAGCCGTTGCCGGCGGGTCATGAGCACCGTGGTGCTCATGGCCATTCCAGCTCGCGGGTGATCCAGTCCATGGCGGCCGTGGTGGCGCGACCCGGGTTGAAGAAGAGGTCGGCGACGATCCCGCGGCGTACCTCGGAACGCGCGCCCGGGTCGGCGAGCCCCGCCTCGACCGCCGCCAGGGCTTCGGACACCCCGGCCACGACCTCGCCGCCCCGGCGCCCCCAGGTATCGAGGTCGAGGCGCGCGTTCTTCCGGAGGGTCAGCTCGAAGAGCTCCGGTACGTCGATGAAGACGATCGGGCGGTCGAGCAACGTGTACTCGTTGGCGACCGAGGACGCGTCGGTGATCAACAGGTCCGCGATCGACAGCGTGTGGATGACGTCCCGCTCCTGCACGAGCCGGACGTGCTCGGACTCCAGCGGTGCCAGCCGCTCCCACCAGTCGACGGTGGTGTGGGGGTGGTCGTGGGGCTTGACCAGGAGGTCGTAGCGGTCGACGGCCGCCAGCTTCTCGATCAGCTCCTCGCCCATGGTCTCCATCGAGTTGTGGCGCTCACCGGTCGGGGCGTAGAGCACCACCGGGCGATCCCCGCTGACACCGTGCCGAGCCAGCATCTCCTCCCGCCCGAGGGAGCCGTCGAGCAGCCGGTCGGTCTTGGGGAACCCGATCTCCACCCCCCGCGGGTCGTCCGCCGCCAGGATTCCGGAGTCCGCGAACCCACGCTTCATGTAGGGACCGAAGAGGAAGTAGTGGTCGGCGCCATCGGTCTCCGGACGGATCGCGCGGTTGCGGAAGGACATGCCGTGGAAGATCTGGATCCGTGTGTCGACGCTCCGAGGCTCGATCCGGCGGGTGTTGGCGGCGAACATCACGTCGTAGTCGGCCTTGGCCAGGCTGCCGACCGGCCGGATCGCATCCTCGGGCAGGTCGAAGTGCCGGTACATGCTCTGGTGGTCGTAGAGATACCCGCCCGGGGCGTGGGAGCACTTCGTCCTCATGCCGCCGGAGAGCTCGATCTCGGTGCCGGGGATCTCGCGGAGCCGGTCGTAGAGGGGCTTGAAGCACAAGAAGTGCACCGGCGCGTAGCCGGAGAACAGGATTCTCACGAGGCCCTCCAGGCGGTGTGGACGGCGTGGTCGAAGTCCGCCGCCACTGGCTCGAGGGAGGGCGTCACCCGCGGGAGCACCTCGTTGCGCGCCCGGGCGAGGTCGTCGGGGAAGTCGATCTCGACCCACGGCCGCCCGACGACGTCGATGCAGCTGATCGCGTGGGCGGATGCGGCGCAGTTGATCGCCTCCGCCAACCAGGCACGGTGGTGGCCTGCCGCGATCAGGTCAGCGGCCGCAGCGGCGGCCGCCGCTGCGGTGCTCCTGGTCAGACGCAGGATCCCGACGTTCTCACCGGCCACCTGGGCGGGCGGCATGGTCTTCGACATCCCCACCAGGACGCCGTCACGCACCTGGACCTTCATCTGCTCGTCGTCGTCGCCGGAGGAGGAGTCGTACAGCAGCGCGTCGCCGTCACCGGACAGCAGGAGCTGGAACAGGGCCGGGTCGCAGAAGACGTCGGAGTTCATCACCAGCAGGTCGTCGTCCAGGGCGCGTTGGCCGAGCAGGAAGGAGTACATGCTGTTGGTCTCGGCGTAGCGCTCGTTCGTGATGAACCTGGCCCACGAGCCGACGGAGTCCCGCACCCGCGCCTGCTGGTATCCGACGACGACCAGCACGTCCAGGACGTCCACGGCTGCCAGCGCCGCGATCTGGTGGTGGAGCAGCGGGACGCCGCCCACCTCTCGCAGGCACTTGGGTCGCCCGAGGTCATCGGCGAGTCGGCTGCCGACACCGGCGGCGAGGATCAGGGCTTGCACAGAGTTCTCCTGTGGGTCGCGTCCCTGTCCCCGCGATTCGTCCTCCATTCAACCACCCTGACCCGGCGGCTGCCACGGCCGAGCTGGGTCAAAGGAACCGTCCGAACGTGCTAGTACCTGAGGCGGCCGGCCCGCCGTAGGCTGGCCTGCCATGAGGCGGGACCACTGGAAAGTCCGCAACGACCGGCTCGACCCGGAGACGGACTTCGCCGAGATCGTCCGCAACCTGGTGACCCACGAGTTCCCGTGGGACACCATCCAGGCACTGAGCTTCGCTCTCTTCCGCACCTACGCCGTGCCGGGCATCGGTCGGCTGCTCGACGAGACCGGCGCCTTCGCCGACGACGTGCAGAAGAGGTACGACGACACCGCGCTGCTGCTCGAGCCGCCCGGTCTCGTCGGGTTCGACCACCCGGACGCCCGGACCGCGATCCGCCGGATCAACCAGATGCACCGCAGCTACGACATCCCCAACCACGAGATGCGCTACGTGCTCAGCACCTTCGTGGTGGTGCCGAAACGGTGGATGGACGCCTACGGCAAGCGCCCGTTCACGGCCCACGAGGTCGCGGCGGTGGTCCGCTACTACCAGACCCTCGGCCGGCACCTGGGGATCACCGACATCCCGGAGGGCTTCGAGGAGTTCGCGGAGCTGATGGACTCCTACGAGGCCGAGCACTTCGCGTTCGACGAGGGGGCCCGGCGGGTCGCCGACGTCACCCTGGCGCTGGTCACCTCCTTCTACCCACGTCCGGCCCGCCGCGCGGTCGAGGCGTTCAGCAGGTCGCTGATGGACGAGCCGCTGCTGCGCGCCTTCCGGTACGACGCCCCGCACCCGGCCGTCGTACGCGCGTGCCGGGCGGCCCTGCGTCTGCGTGGCCGGCTGCTCCGCTTCTTCCCGCCCCGGCGCCGGCCGAAGCTCGTCGAGGACTTCTCCTGGGTGCGCAGCTATCCCGACGGCTACGACCTCTCCCGGCTGGGCACCTTCCCCGCCGGCTGCCCCGTCCCCCGGCCGCCGGCGGAGCCGACGAGGAGCGACGCCGCCTCGAATGACGTGGGACGCTCTGCCTGACGTAGGCTCGACTGCCGTGGCAGGCCCCGACTTCGACTCCGAGATCAAGCACCTCAAGGCGACCATGCACACCATCGGCCAGGTGCTCGACCTCGACCGCATGCGCGCCGAGATCGCAGACCTCGGCGAGCAGGTCGCCGCGCCCGACCTCTGGGACGACCAGGACAACGCCACCCGCGTCACCGGCCGGCTGTCGGCCCTCCAGGGCGAGCTCGACCGGTTCACCTCGCTGGAGACCCGGGTCGAGGACCTGGGCCTGATGGTCGAGATGGCCACCGAGGAGGGTGACGCCGACTCGCTCGAGGAGTCCGAGCGCGAGCTGGGCAAGATCAAGAAGGCGGTCGAGGCGCTGGAGGTCCGCACCCTCCTCTCGGGCGAGTACGACGCCCGCGAGGCGCTGGTGACCATCCGCGCCGGGGCCGGTGGCGTGGACGCCGCCGACTTCGCCGAGATGCTGCTGCGGATGTACACCCGCTGGGCGGAGCGCAACAAGTACCCCGTCGAGGTCTTCGACACCTCCTACGCCGAGGAGGCCGGGATCAAGTCGGCCACCTTCGCCGTGCACGCGCCGTACGCCTACGGCACGCTGTCGGTCGAGGCCGGTACCCACCGCCTGGTCCGGATCAGCCCGTTCGACAACCAGGGCCGACGGCAGACCGGGTTCGCGGCGGTCGAGGTCGTACCCGTGCTGGAGCAGACCGACGAGATCGAGATCCCCGACGAGGACGTCCGGGTCGACGTCTACCGCTCGTCGGGACCCGGCGGCCAGTCGGTCAACACCACGGACTCGGCGGTCCGCCTCACGCACATCCCGACCGGCACCGTCGTCAGCTGCCAGAACGAGAAGAGCCAGCTGCAGAACAAGGCCAGCGCGATGGTGATCCTCAAGGCGAAGCTCCTCGCGATCAAGAAGGCCGAGGAGGCCGCGCACCTCAAGGAGCTCAAGGGTGACGTCGCCGCGTCCTGGGGCGACCAGATGCGCAGCTACGTGCTGCACCCCTACCAGCAGGTCAAGGACCTCCGGACCGAGTACACCGCCGGCAACGCGCAGGCCGTCTTCGACGGAGACCTCGACGGCTTCCTCGAGGCCGGGATCCGGTGGCGTCGTGGGGCCGAGAAGGCCGACGCGAGCTAGCCTTTCCGCCTCAGCGCGCCGTCACGGCCCTCGAGCGGGCGCTGATCGCGCCCCAGCCGACCCCGTTGCGGGCCCGCACCGCGAACTTCCACCGTCCCTTGCGCAGGACAGGCTGCCAGGTGCGCGCGCTGGCGCTCCGCACCGATGACCTGACCGTCTGGACCACGGACCCCCGGTCGTTGAGCCGGTAGCCGTAGACCCGGTAGCCGTTCACCCTCGCGCCGCCGTCCGAGAGGGGTGCCGCCCACCGGGCGACGGCCGTGACCTTGCCGCCCCGGGCGCCCCCGCTGGGGCTCCCGATCCGGGCGCGCCCGGGCCTGGTGGCCGGGACCTTGACGGCGACGGCCGCCGGGGCTCCCTCGCCGGTCGCGTTGACCGCCTGCACGGCGACGTTGTCGGTGGCACCCGGCTCCAGGTCGGTGAAGGTGAAGTCGCGGCTCTGGGCCGGCACCGTCACCGGCGCCGCGTTGTCGCGCGTCACCACGTAGTTGGTGATCGTGCTGCCACCGGTGGACGCCGGGGCGGACCAGACGACGGTGGCCGAGCTGCCGTCGGTGGACGCCTGGACGGCCTGCGGAGCCGAGGGAAGGCTGCTGCTGGGTGTCTGGCAGCTGCCGGCGACGTCGAGCGTGTAGGCGCCGACGCTGGCGTAGCCGTCGTACCCCTTGCTCGGCGAGCCGTTGCCGACCCCCTCCACCGCGACGAAGTACCAGTCCTCGCTCACGGTCCTGGACACGGTGGCGCCCATCCCGGTCACCACGTCCTCGGAAGGCGTCCCTGCCCTCGACGCCGGGTTGTCGACCGCCAGTGCCCCACCCGTGACGCTCAGCAGGCTGAGCCTGACGTCGAGGTTCGGGCTCTGAGCGGAAGGATCCGCGGCCAGGGCCAGGGGCCCGGAGCAGATGCCGAGCATGTAGACGTCGCGATCGGAGTCCGAGGTGATGTACGCCGATCCGGTCGGCGGCCTGGTCGCCCAGTACGGGGCGCCTGGCGCCTCCTCGTCCGGGCGCAGGGGGATGCCGTTGGCGGCCATGACCGCGAGGTCGTTCTCATCGTTGTCGGCGCCGTGGTAGTCCCCCTTGCTCCACTGGGTGATCGGCTTCCAGTAGCCGACCCCCATGATCGGAGCCCAGGTGGCGTGACCCATGTAGTAGCTGGTCCCGCCCGCGACACCGTCGTGGGTCAGTCCGAGGGTGTGCCCGACCTCGTGGGTGACGGCCTCGGCGATGTTCTTGGTGTCGTTGCCCAGGTTCTGGGGGAAGACCCATGCCGGCTGCCGGTAGGCGCTGGAGCTCACCTGGTCGAAGACGTCGATGTAGGCGATGCCGCCACAGCCGCCGCCACACAGCTTGTTGACCGCGCTGGGGCTCGGCGAGATCAGTGCTCGCACGCCGTAGGTCTGGTCGGAGGAGTCGCTCCTCGGGATCCCCCCGGATGCCGGCAGCTCGGTGGTGACGTCGACGTCGAACGGCGCGAAGTCCTCGGCCACGCGAACCCAGATGGACTGGATCGCCTGCTGTTCCGCGCTGCTGAACGCGGTCGCGTCCGGGTCGATGGACCACGACGGGTAGGAGCCGGAGGGCAGGCCGTGGCCGGCGTTCCACACGGTCCCGCTCACGTTGTGACCGTCGAAGTCGAGGTAGATCGTGCGCTGGGAGCCCGGCTTGCTGTGCAGGAAGAAGGTCTGGCTCAGGGGGGCGGCGGCGGCTGCTCCCGTGGTGGGCGCGGCAGTGGCCCCCTGCGTCTGTGCGGGCTCCTGGTAGAGCAGGCGCGCGTCGGCGTCCAGCCAGGCCGTCGGGTCCTCGGCCAGGATCTCGCGCAACCGCTCGGCCGCCATTCCGTTGCGGTGGGCAGCCTCGGGGAGCCGGTCTGCGAGCAGCTCCAGAGCCGCGCGTCCGCGGGTCGAACCGTCGTGGCCCGCGATCAGGTCGGGCAGGCGCTCGCCACCCCGCGGCCCCTGGCGTGGGGTGGCTTCTGCGCCGGGCGCGACCAGGGCACCGATCGACATCGTGCAGACCGTGGTGACGACCACCAGCAGCCGGCGACGGCAACGCAGCTTGTCCATGACCCCCCCAGCAAGACAGTTGCCAGACAGTAGTAAAGGGATCTGCAAGGCGTCCTGAATTTTCGGAAAGACTGTCCGATCGGCCAGCGTGTCGTCACCCAACGGGCCATGGCCATGTTGTACGTGGGGTGGGTCGCACTGGCGGCGCCGACATGCGGCGGGAATTCGGAGCGCTCCGGTTGCTCGACTACTCTCGATCCGGTGATTCGCTTCGAAAAGGTCACGAAGACCTATGCCGGCCAGGGACATCCTGCCCTCGACCAGGTCTCGGTCGACGTCGAGAAGGGTGAGTTCGTCTTCCTCGTCGGCACCTCCGGCTCGGGCAAGTCGACCGCCCTGCGGCTGGTGCTGCGCGAGTCCCGGCCGACCTCGGGCCGGGTCTACGTCGCCGGCAAGGAGATCAACCGGCTGGCCAGCTGGAAGGTGCCCCGGCTGCGCCGTCAGATCGGCACCGTGTTCCAGGACTTCCGGCTCCTCCAGAACAAGAACGTCGCCGAGAACGTCGCCTTCGCCCTCCAGGTCATCGGCAAGAGCAAGTCGGAGATCCGGACCCTGGTGCCCGAGACCCTGGAGATGGTGGGACTCGAGGGCAAGGGTGAGCGGATGCCCGACGAGCTCTCCGGCGGTGAGCAGCAGCGGGTCGCCGTGGCCCGTGCGTTCGTCAACCGGCCGATGATCCTGATCGCCGACGAGCCGACCGGAAACCTAGACCCGACCACCTCGGTCGGCATCATGAAGCTGCTGGACCGGATCAACCGCACCGGCACCACCGTCGTCATGGCCACGCACGACTCCGGCATCGTCGACCAGATGCGCAAGCGAGTGATCGAGCTCGACGCCGGCCGGGTGGTCCGCGACCAGGCGCAGGGCGTCTACGGCTTCCAGCACTGACCCGAACCGGCACGATCCCCTCTCGACCGACCAGCACCGAAAGAGCCTTCTGACTCATGCAGCTGCGATATGTCTACTCCGAGCTCGGACAGGGCCTGCGCCGCAACCTCTCGATGCACATCGCGGTGGTCCTCACCCTCTTCGTCTCGCTCACCCTCGTCGGCCTCGGCGTGGTCCTCAACCAGCAGGCCGCGCGTACCGCCGACCAGTGGGGGAGCGAGCTGCAGATCGCGGTGTTCCTCTGCCGCGAGCGCGACGACAACCCCGCCTGCACCGGTGAGGTGACCAAGCCGCAGAAGGACGCGATCCAGGAGGTCGTCGAGGAGAACCCCGAGGTCGAGAGCTACTACTTCGAGTCCAAGGCCGAGGCCTTCACCAAGGTCAAGGAGCTCTACGACGAGGACTTCGAGGGCGCCAACGCCGCGCTCAAGCAGGATGACCTCGCCGAGTCGATCTGGATCACCCTGAAGGACCCGGACGAGTACAAGGGGATCACCAGCGCGGTGGCAGGACTCGACGGGGTGTCGAAGGTCCAGGACCAGCGCAACATCGTCGGACCGGTCCTCGACTCGATCGACGCCATGAAGTGGGGCGCCTTCCTCGTCGCGATCTTCCTGGTGCTCGCCGCGCTCCTGCTGGTCGCCAACACCATCAGGCTTGCCGCCTTCGCGAGACGCAAGGAGATCGGCATCATGCGGCTGGTGGGCGCCTCGACGCTCTACATCGCCCTGCCGTTCCTGCTCGAGGCCCTGGTGACCGCGATGATCGGAGTCGGCCTGGCGGCCGGGTCGCTGGCCGCGTTCATGTACTTCGCGGTGGAGCAGCAGTTCAAGAACCTGCTGGGCTTCATGCCCTGGGTGGGCTGGCCCGAGTACCTGGTCGCCGTCCTGGTGGTGGCGATCATCGGTCCGCTGCTGACGCTGCTGCCGACACTCGCGCTGACGCGCAAATACCTCAAAGTGTGAGTCGCGCCGGTTACCTTCGGGGGGTTACAACCCCCTAGATGCCGAAGGCAGACCCGGTGCGTTCCTTCCCCCGTACCGCTCGCCGACGCTGGGCAGCCGCTGTCGCGGCCTGTGCCGTGGCGGCCGGCGCGCTCACCGTCCCCCTCGCCCACGCCGAGGACCTCAAGCACAAGCGGAGGTCGGTCCACCACCAGGTCGAGTCCGCGCACGACGACCTGGAGGACTCCAGTGCCCAGGTGCGCCGCGCCACCGCCCGCCTCGAGGCCGCCCAGGCCGAGCTGGACGGGGCCCGCGACCACCTGGCCCAGGTCCGCACCAGGCTGGACGCAGCCCGCGCCCGGGACGAGCAGATGCAGCGCGAGCTCGACGAGGCGGTCGAACGCCTCGAGCGCGCCGAGGCCGACCTGGCCGAGGGGCGTGGTGACCTGTCGGAGCAGCAGGACGAGGTCAGCGACACCATCAACTCGATCTACCAGAACGGCGACCCGGAGCTGTTGGCCTTCGCCTCGCTGCTCCAGGCCAAGAGCCCTTCGGACCTCACGCGCCAGATCGAGGCCAACAATGTCCTCGTCGACAGCGAGACCCGGGTCTACGACGACCTGCGCGCCGCCGAGGTCCTGCTCGAGGTCCGCGAGCAGCAGGTCGAGGAGGCGCGGGACGAGGTGGCCGTACAGCGCGCCGCCGCGGCCGAGCACCTGCTGGAGATGAAGGACCTCCGCAACCAGGCCCTCGAGGCCAAGGAGGCGGTCCAGGTCCTCGTGGGCGAGCGGCGCTCGGCA
>NZ_DASSXS010000175.1:0-13606 GCF_035703625.1 Nocardioides sp.
GACCGCATCCTCCTCGGCGTCGTCATGAGCGGCGACGACCACCGCACCCTCGGGCGTGGGCTGCCCCTCGACGACGTCGGGAGCAACGACATCGAGCTCGCCGGACGCCTGGCCGAGCTCCTGGCCCGCGTCGAGAGGTGCCTCGACACCCTCGCCGCCGCCCGCGCCGTCGGCGAGTGGATGACCGGTCTCCATGAGGGCGTCCGGTCGCTCACCGAGACCGCGCGCGACGACGCCTGGCAGCTGCCCCAGTTCGAGCGCGAGCTGGCCCGGGCCGTCGAGTCCGCCGGTGGCGGCGAGGGCGTCGACCTGCGGCTGGCCGACGTCCGCGCCCTCCTGGAGTCCCGACTGGGTGGACGTCCCACCCGGGCCAACTTCCGGACCGGGACCCTCACGGTCTGCACCATGGTCCCGATGCGCTCCGTGCCGCACCGCGTGGTCTGCCTGGTCGGTCTGGACGACGGGGTCTTCCCGCGCATCCAGTCCGTCGACGGCGACGACGTACTGGCCCGGCGGCCGATGACCGGGGAGCGCGACGTCCGGAGCGAGGACCGGCAGCTGCTCCTCGACGCCGTCATGGCGGCCTCCGAGACCCTCGTGGTGACCTACACCGGTGCCAACGAGCACACCGGCGCGACCCGGCCCCCCGCCGTGCCGCTCGGCGAGATTCTCGACGCGCTCGACCGGACCTCCAAGGCGCCGGTGCGTGACCAGGTGCTCGTGCGACACCCGCTCCAGCCGCACGACATCCGCAACCTGGCGCCGGGGTACGTCGTCGGTGACGGACCGTTCAGCTTCGACCGGGCCGCACTCGCCGGAGCCACTGCGGCCACCGGGCGCCGGCGCCCGGTCCCCGACTTCCTGCCGGAGCCGCTGGCCGAGCGCCCGGGGGAGGACGTCTCCCTCGCTGACCTGAAGGGCTTCTTCACCCATCCGGTCCGGGCGTTCCTGCGCGGCCGCCTCGACGTGTCGGCGCCGCTCGAGGCAGAGGAGGTCAGCGATGCCATCCCGGTCGACCTCGACGCGCTCGAGCAGTGGGAGATCGGCGACCGGCTCCTGCGCGAGGTGATGGCAGGCCAGGACCCCGCTGCGGTGATGACGGCCGAGCAGCTGCGCGGCACCCTGCCTCCGGGTGCACTCGGCACCCGCGCGCTCACCTCCGTCGTCGCGGAGTCCCAGAAGCTCTTCGCCCGCACCGCCGACCTGCGCGCGGGGGAGGCCCGCAGCCTCGACATCGACGTCGACCTCGGAGGTGGCCGCCGCCTGACGGGGACCGTCTCCGGCATCTACGGCAGCAGGATCGTCTCGCTCGGGTACTCCCGGCTGCGGGCCCGGCAGCGGCTGATGTCGTGGATCGACCTGCTCGCGCTGAGCGCGTCGCGCCCCGACGAGTCCTGGACGGCTCACGCCGTCGGCCGGGAGCGGGCAGGGCCGCGGAGGGCCCTCGCCGGGCCACTCGACCACACCGCCGTCGACCTGCTCCGCAGCCTGGTCGGGCTGCGCGACCTGGGGCTGCGGCGACCGCTGCCCGCGCCGTTGAAGACGGCCCACGCCTGGGCCGAGGGCCGGGCCCTGGAGCTCATGGGCAACGACAAGTCGCCCGACGAGCAGGCCGCACGGGAGTGGGAGACCGACCCCAACAACAGCTTCGGCATCACCGGCGAGGACGCCGACCCGTGGCACGTCAGGGTGTGGGGGGAGCAGGCCCCGCTCTCCGGGCTGCTCGCGGCAGGACTGCCGACCTACGCCTGGCAGATCTGGGAGCCGCTGCTGACCGGGGCGGAACGGGTGTCGGGACTGTGACCACTCCTGAGCCGTTCGACATCGCCGGGCCGTTGCCGTCCGGGACCACCCTGCTCGAGGCCAGCGCCGGCACCGGCAAGACCTGGACCATCGGCGCCCTGGTGACCCGCTACGTCGCGGAGGGGGTCTGTCCACTCGAGCAGATGCTGGTCGTCACCTTCGGCCGGGCCGCCAGCCAGGAGCTGCGCGAACGGGTGCGCGCCCAGCTGGTGGAGGCCGAGCGGGCCCTCGCCGACGACCCTGCCCTGGCTCCCGACGAGCCCTCGGACCTGATCGAGCTGCTCCTCGCCTGCGACGCGGCCGAGCGCGCGCGGCGCCACCGCCGGGTCGCCGAGGCGCTGGCCGGCTTCGACGCCGCGACGATCGCCACCACCCACCAGTTCTGCAGCATGGTCCTCGGCTCGCTCGGGGTTGCCGGCGACACCGACGCGCGGGCCCGGCTCGTCGAGGACCTCGACGAGCTGCTCGACGAGGTGGTCGACGACCTCTACCTGCGCGCCTTCGCCTACGCCGACCTCGATCCCGACTTCGGGTACGGCGAGGCCCTCTCGATCGCCCGGGCCGCGGCGGGCGACCCGCAGGCCAGGCTCGAGCCCGCCGACGAGGACCCGACCACACCCGCCGGGCGCCGGGTCCGGTTCGCCGCTGCGGTGCGCGAGGAGATGGAGCGCCGCAAGCGGCGGCTCGGCATCCTCTCCTACGACGACCTGCTGGCCCAGCTCGCCGACGCCCTCGAGCGCGACGACGCCCCCGCCCGGGAGCGGATGAGGAAGCGCTGGCAGATCGTGCTGGTCGACGAGTTCCAGGACACCGACCCGGTGCAGTGGCAGGTGCTCGACCGCGCCTTCTCGGGTCACGCCACGATGGTGCTGATCGGTGATCCCAAGCAGGCCATCTACGCCTTCCGCGGAGGAGACGTCACGACGTACCTCCAGGCCGCGGCGACCGCCACGACCACCAGGACCCTGCCGGTCAACTGGCGGAGCGACGGTGACCTGCTCGCGTCCCTGCAGACCGTGCTCGCCGGAGCAGAGCTCGGCGACCCCCGGATCGTGGTGCACGACGTCGCCGCCCACCATCCAGGCAGCCGGCTGGAGGGCGCCCCCTCGACTGCACCGTTCCGGATGCGGGTCCTGCGGCGCGACCAGTGGGGCGGGCGCGGGGTGCGGCCGCTGCTGGTGAGCCGGACCCGACCGCACATCGCGCGTGACCTCGCCCTCGACATCCGCACCCTGCTGGCCTCCGGAGCGCGTTTCGACGGGCGTGATCTCGAACCGCGCGACGTCGCCGTCATCGCCTACCGCCACGCCGACCTGGCGGCCGCGCGCGAAGCCCTGCACGAGGTCGGGGTTCCCGCGGTGATCGCGGGTGGCGGCAGCGTGTTCGCCACCCCCGCTGCGGTGGAGTGGCTGACGCTGCTCGAGGCCCTCGAGCAGCCGCACCGGAGCGCCCGGGTCCGGGCGGCCGCGCTCACCTGCTTCTTCGGGCACACCGCCCGCGAGCTCGACGAGTCGGGTGACCTGCTGACCGACGAGGTCGCCGACACGCTGCGCTCGTGGGTGGAGGTCCTCGCACTGCGGGGCATCGCCGCGGTGGTGGAGGCCGCCAACGCCCACGGACTGCCGTCGAGGGTGCTGTCGCTGGTCGGCGGCGAACGCCGGCTCACCGACCTGCGTCACATCGGACAGGTGCTGCATGAGGTCGGCACCACCGAGAGGTTGCGTGTGGTCGCCCTGCTGACCTGGCTCCGCGGGCAGATCGCCGAGGGTCGAGCAGGTCGCGGCACCGAGCGCACGCGCCGGCTCGACTCGGACGCCGCAGCGGTGCAGCTGGTGACGATCCATGCCAGCAAGGGACTCGAGTACCCCGTCGTCTACCTGCCGTCGCTGGGCGACCGCAACGTGCCGAAGCCGTCGACCCCGTTGTTCCACGACGAACACGGGCAGCGCTGCCGGGCGGTCGGCGGCCAGACGGCCGGCGCATGGCAGGACCACAGTCGGCGGTGGCGGCAGGAGGACGACGGCGAGTGGCTGCGCCTCCTCTACGTCGCGATCACCCGGGCCAAGTCGCAGGTGGTGTGCTGGTGGGCGCCCACTCGCAACACCCCCGCCAGCCCGCTCCAGCGGATCGTGCAGGGTCGCTCGCCGGGGCTTCCCCAGGTCCCGGGCGAGGTCGCCCTGGTCACCGACGACCGGGCCGCCGAGTTCTTCGAGCGTTGGCGAGACAGCGGCGGCCCCGCCCCGGAGCCCGCGGTCCACGCCGATCCCGGGGCCGACCCACCCCGCCCGGACGTGCCCGCCCTCACCGTCCGCGAGTTCACGCGGACCGTCGACGCCGCCTGGCGCCGGACGTCGTACTCCTCGCTGACTGCCGTCGAGGTGGCGCTGCCCGCGGGAGGGGTCGCGAGCGAGCCCGAGCTCGTAGCCCAGGACGACGAGGAGGTCCGGCCTGCCGTCGGGGCCGGAGCGGAGGCTGGCCTGGGCGCCGACATCGTGTCGCCCATGGCGGACCTTCCGGTGGGGGCCACCTTCGGGTCCCTGGTGCACGCGGTGCTGGAGCACGCCGACCCCGAGGCGGCCGACCTCCGCGCAGAGCTGCTCGGCCACCTCGATGACCAGCTGGTCCGTTGGCCGGTCGACCTCGACCGCGACCGGCTCGCCGACGCGCTGGTCTCGGTCTGCGACACCCCGCTCGGGCCGCTGGCCGGCACCACGCTGCGCCAGATCCCGCTGCGCGACCGTCTGCGGGAGCTGGACTTCGAGCTGCCCCTCTCCGGCGGGGACGTGATCCGCGACGCCGCCGGCGCCCGCCTCGCCGACCTGGCCCCGTTGCTGCGCCGTCACCTCCAGGAGGGTGACCCCGTCCGGGCCTACGCGCAGTCGCTCGAGCAGCCCGCCCTGGGCGGCCAGAGCCTGCGCGGCTACCTGACCGGCTCCGTCGACGTCGTGCTGCGGCTGCCGGGTCCCCGCTACCTCGTCGTCGACTACAAGACCAACTGGCTCGGTGGCCGTGACGCGCCCCTCACCGCCGCGGCCTACCGCCCCGAGGCGCTCGCGGCGGCGATGGGTCACTCCGACTACCCGCTGCAGGCACTCCTCTACGCCGTCGTCCTGCACCGGTTCCTCCGCTGGCGACAGCCCGACTACGACCCCGACCACCACCTCGGCGGCGTCCTCTACCTCTACCTCCGGGGAATGTGCGGCCCGCAGACTCCGGTGGTCGACGGACAGCCGTGCGGGGTCTTTGCCTGGCGTCCGCCCGCGGCGCTGCTCGACGAGCTGTCCGACCTGCTCGACGGGAGGGTGACGCGATGACCGCCCAGCTCTTCGAGCCCACGGGCGAGCACGACTGGCGGCTCGAGCTGGGCGCAGGTGACCTGTTGGGCGAGTTCAACCGCGCCGGCGTCCTCGAGTCGTCGGACCTGCACGTCGCCCGCCGGGTCGGGGACCTGGCGGGGGAGTCCGACGAGATCGTGCTCCTGGCGACGGCACTGGCGGTGCGCGCGGTCCGCCATGGCTCCGTCTGCGTCGACCTGTCCACGGTGTCGGCCGTTGCTCCCGAGCTCCGCTGGCCGCGGCCGGACGCATGGACCGCTGCGGTGGCGGCGTCGCCGCTGGTCGACGCGGGGGCCCTCCGGGTCGAGCACGGCCTGCTCTACCTCGACCGCTACCACCGCCTGGAGCGTCAGGTCTGCGACGACCTGGTGGCCCGGCTGCGGCAACCCGCCCCCGACGTCGACGAGCGATCCCTCGAGGCGGCCCTGGCCCGGGTCAGCCGGGGGCACCTCAGCGACGAGCAGCGCACCGCCGCCGTACGAGCCGTGCGCCAGTCGACGACCGTGCTGACCGGCGGCCCCGGCACCGGCAAGACCACCACCGTCGCGCGGATCCTGGCCCTCCTGGCCGACCAGGCCGCAGCCCGCGGCGAGCCCATCTCCATCGCCCTGACCGCGCCCACCGGCAAGGCCGCCTCGCGTCTCCAGGAGTCGGTCGAGCGCGAGCTCGCGTTCCTCCCGGAGGAGGACACCGCCCGGATCGGCCGGCTCGAGCCGATGACCTTGCACCGGATGCTCGGCTGGCGCCCCGACAACGCGACCAGGTTCCGCCACCACCGTGGCAACCGCCTCAAGTACGACGTGGTCGTCGCCGACGAGGCCTCGATGGTGGAGCTCACGATGATGGCCCGGCTCCTCGAGGCCGTCCGGCCGCACGCGCGCCTGCTGCTCGTCGGCGACCCGCGCCAGCTCACCTCGGTCGGCGCGGGCGCCGTGCTGTCCGACCTGGTCGAGGGGTTCGACGGCGACCCGTCGTCGCCGGTCGTGTCGCTCACGGAGAACTTCCGCTCGACCGAGGACATCAAGGCGGTGGCGGAGGCGCTGAGGGTCGGCGACGCCGACGGGGTGCTGGCATCCCTGCGCGCATCGTCGTCCGAGGTCGAGTTCGTCGAGACCGACGACGCCGCGGCCGCACTTCGCCACGACACCGTGTCGGCCGCGCTCGACATCCGCCGGGCTGCCGAGGCCGGTGACGCGCAGGGCGCCGTCGAGGCGCTCGACGAGCACCGCCTGCTGTGCGCCCACCGGGAAGGACCTCACGGCGTTCGCCACTGGAACCGGCAGGTCGAGCTGTGGCTGGGCGAGGAGCTGGGCCAGGTCCTCCACTCCGAGTGGTACGTCGGGCGGCCGCTCCTGGTGACCGCCAACGACTACACGATGGAGATCTACAACGGCGAGACCGGGGTGGTCGTGCGCCGCGACGACGGCCGGCTGCGGGCCAGGATCGCCGGCACCGGTGGGCTCCGCGACTTCGCGACCGGGCGCCTCGATGCTGTCGAGACCATGCACGCGATGACGATCCACAAGAGCCAGGGCAGCCAGGCCCGCCGGATCACCGTCCTCCTGCCCGAGGCCGACTCGCGGCTGCTGACCCGGGAGCTCTTCTACACCGCGGTGACCCGGGCCCAGGAACAGGTGCGCGTGGTCGGTTCCGAGGCGGCGGTCCGGGCCGCGGTCGACACCCACGCACAGCGCGCCACCGGTCTCAGCCAGCGGCTGGCCGCGGCCCGGGACCGGTGACGTCCCTACGCTCGAACCATGCCCTTCCTGCTGCGGGTCGAGCTGCCCGACGTGCCCGGGTCACTGGGTCGGCTCGCCTCCGCGATCGGTGAGGCCGGCGGCGACATCGAGGCCATCGAGATCATCGAGAAGGGGCTCGACGGGCTCGCCATCGACGACGTGCTGCTGGAGCTCACGCCCGGCGCGCTGCCGGATGCGATCGTCTCGGCCTGCACCGCTCTCGAGGGCGTGCAGGTGCTGTGGATCAGCCGGTACGCCGCCGGCGGCAACCTCTTCCTCGACCTCGAGGCGGTCGAGGACCTCACCGCCCACCCCGAACGCGCGCTCGACCGGCTGGTCGACCTGCTGCCCGGGGTGTTCCGGTGCGACTGGGGCGCCCGCGTCCACCGGTCGGACGGCCTGGTGCACGCCAGCGAGGCGGCGCCGGACGAGGTGCCCTGGGTGCCCGTCGATCGGGCAACCACGCGGATCGAGGTCGAGGACGACCTGAACCTCGCCTGCGCCACCCGTGTCGACGACGACGAGATCGTCGTGATGGCCCGGCGCGGCGGGCCGGACTTCCTGGACTCCGAGCTCGCCCGGCTCGGCCACCTCACCGGGCTCGCGCTGTCGATCGCGAAGCCGGCCCGCTGAGGGGTCAGGTGCGCTCGAGCACGAACACCGGGATCTCGCGATCGGTCCTCTCCTGGTACTCCGCGTACGGCGGGTAGGCCGCGACCGCGCGCTCCCACCACGCGGCACGCTCCTCACCGGTGACGATCCGGGCGACGTACGCCGCCGGCTCCGGGCCGTCCTGCAGGTCGACCTCGGGGTGGGCCACCAGGTTGTGGTACCACTCCGGGTGCTCCGGCGCCCCGCCCTTCGACGCGACGGCGGCGTAGGCGCCGTCGTGCTCGACCCGCATGACCGGGTTCTTGCGCAGGTTGCCGCTCCTGGCGCCACGCGAGGTGATCACGACGATCGGCAGGCCCATGATCTCGTTGCCCTCGGTCCCGCCCGAGCGCTCGTACTTCTCCACCTGGTCGCGGACCCACTCGGAGGGGCTGGGCTCGTAGGTTCCCGTCAGTGCCATGTGTTCACAACACAGGCCGCAGCGGGCAGATTCCGTCGGCTCCTTCAGATAGTCCCGTACGAAAAGGTCGTGTGGCGGCCGGAAACACAGCAGGAACGTGCGGGACTATCCGGAGGGGGCCCGGAGATCGAGGCGGCGAGCACTACGGTTTCCACCATGAGCGCCATCGACGGGGTGTCCCAGACGTTCGACTCCGACGCCTGGGACCCCGTGCCCGGTTTCGGGGACCTGACCGACCTCACCTACCACCGCGCGAAGGCGCACGGCACCGTGCGCGTCGCCTTCGACCGGCCCGAGGTGCTCAACGCCTTCCGGCCCCACACCGTTGACGAGCTGCTGCGCGTCCTCGAGCACGCACGCACCTCCAGCGACGTGGGCTGCGTCCTGCTCACCGGCAACGGGCCGAGCCGGAAGCACGACAAGTGGGCCTTCTGCACCGGCGGCGACCAGCGGATCCGCGGCCGCACCGGCTACCAGTACGAGGACGGCACCGGCGGCGAGGTCGCCGACGCGCGCACTCCTGGCGAGCAGGCCAGGCTCGGGCGGCTGCACATCCTCGAGTGCCAGCGGCTGATCCGGTTCATGCCCAAGGTCGTGATCTGTCTGGTGAACGGCTGGGCCGCCGGAGGTGGACACTCCCTCCACGTGGTGTGCGACCTCACCCTCGCCAGCGCCGAGCACGCGCGGTTCAAGCAGACCGACGCCGACGTCGGCTCGTTCGACGGGGGATTCGGCTCTGCCTACCTGGCCCGCCAGGTCGGGCAGAAGTTCGCCCGCGAGATCTTCTTCCTCGGCGAGGAGTACGACGCCGCGCAGATGCACCAGATGGGCGCGGTCAACAAGGTGGTCCCGCACGCCGAGCTCGAGGCCGTGGGCCTGGAGTGGGGGCGGAGGATCAACGGCAAGTCGCCCACCGCGCAGCGAATGCTCAAGTACTCCTTCAACCTGATCGACGACGGCCTGGTCGGCCAGCAGCTGTTCGCCGGCGAGACCACCCGTCTGGCCTACATGACCGACGAGGCCCAGGAGGGCCGAGACCAGTTCCTCGAGAAGCGGGAGCCCAACTGGTCGCCGTACCCCTGGTACTACTGAGTCGCTCATCCCAACTTGTCCGAAGCACGTCGTCCGTCGTTCACGTGCCGGCCATGCGCCGCTGCTCGTCTGGGCGCATGTTCGCCACGCCAGCCGTCAGGTCCCTGCTCGCTGTCGCCCTTGCGCTGACCTCTGTCGGCGCCCTGGGTCCACCGTCCGCATCGGCAGCCCGTGGTCCAGGCGTCCAGCCGCTGGCGCAGGCGCATGCCCACAACGACTATGAGCACGAACGGCCGCTGCACGACGCGCTCGACCACGGCTTCACCAGCGTCGAGGCCGACGTGTGGCTGGTCAACGGTGAGCTGCTGGTCGCGCACGACCTCGCCGGCGTCCGGCCCGGCCGGACCCTGGAGTCGCTCTACCTCGATCCGCTGCAGAAGCGGGTCGCCGCCAACGGAGGCTCGGTCTATTCGGGATGGCGGGGCAGCCTCCAGCTGCTGATCGACATCAAGAGCGAGGCCGAGACGACCTACGCGGCCGTCCACCGCGAGCTGCGGGCGCACGCCCACCTGATGAGCACCTTCGCGCACGGCCGGGCCGTACGTCGTGGCCCGGTCACCGCGGTGATCAGCGGGAACCGCACCCTCGAGACGATGCGGCAGCAGGACCTCCGGTTCGCCGGGTACGACGGCCGGCTCGGCGACCTGGGCGCGGGGCTCTCCCCGGCGCTGATGCCGCTGGTCAGCGACAACTGGACCAGGCACTTCACCTGGCAGGGCGAGGGCGAGATGCCGACCGAGGAGCGTCGCAAGCTGCACGACATCGTGGACCGGGCGCACGACGCCGGCTACCGGATCCGGTGGTGGGCCACTCCGGACCAGCCCGGGCCCGAACGCGACGCGGTCTGGTCGGAGCTGCTCGATGCGGGTGTCGACCACCTCAACACCGACGACCTCGCGGGCCTGCAGTCCTTCCTCCAGAGCCGCCAGGGCCAGGGGGCCGCGGCATGACCGGACTCGACCGCAGGGCGCTGCTGCGGGGTGGGCTGGGGGTCGGGGCCGGTGCGCTGGCGTCGGGCGCCGTCGTACCGCCGGTGCTCGGCGCCGGGACCAAGGGGTCACCGGCCTTGCTGCGCTCGGGTCGGCCCGGGCTGACCCACGGTGTGCAGTCCGGTGACGTGACGGCCCGGACGGCCACGGTGTGGGCACGTGCCGACCGAGCATCCCGGCTGCTGGTCGAGGTGAGCCGCGATCCGGCGTTCCGCAACCCGCGCCGGCTGGCGGGGCCGGTTGTGAGCTCGGCAACCGACTTCACCGGGAAGGTGCAGCTGCGCGGCCTCCCGGCGGCCTCCGAGCTGCACTACCGGATCCGCCCGGTCGATCCCGACGACGCCGGCACGGACGGCGAACCGCTCGTCGGCCGGCTGCGCACCGCGCCGTTGAGCCGTCGGGACATCTCGTTCGTCTGGTCCGGCGACATCGCCGGCCAGGGGTGGGGGGTCAACCCGGATCTCGGGGGCTTCCCTATGGCAGACGCGTTGCTGTCGATGGACCCCGACTTCTTCCTGTGCAGTGGCGACACCGTGTATGCCGACGGACCGGTGCAGCGCGAGGTGTTACTGCCCAACGGGCAGACCTGGCGCAACATCGTCACCGAGGAGAAGACGAAGGTCGCCGAGACGCTGGCCGAGTTCCGCGGGCAGTACAAGTACAACCTGCTCGCCGACAACTGGCGCCGGTTCCTCGCCCGGACGCCGCAGGTCAACCAGTGGGACGACCATGAGGTGACCAACAACTGGTATCCGGGAGAGGTCCTCGACGACGACCGCTACACCGTCAAGGAGGTCGACGTTCTCGCCGCCCGGGCGTCCCGTGCCTTCCACGAGTACCAGCCCATCGCGCCCGCGCGCCGCGACTCGGCCGGCCGCATCTATCGGGTGCTCAGGTACGGCCCCCTGCTCGACGTGTTCGTTCTCGACATGCGCTCCTGCAAGGACCCCAACACCAGCAACCGCGAGCCGGTGGCCGACGGCGGGGTCCTGGGACGGGAGCAGACCGCTTGGCTCGAGCGCGAGCTGGGTGCGTCGAGGGCGGTGTGGAAGGTGATCGCGGCGGACCTGCCGATCGGGCTGGTGGTCGGCGACGGAGCCACGGCCTTCGAGGGGATCGCCAACGCTGACCCGGGCCGGCCACTGGGCCGCGAGCTGGACCTCGCCCAGGTGCTCTCGTTCCTGAAGCGGCAGGGCATCCGCAACCACGTGTGGCTGACCGCGGACGTCCACTACACCGCCGCGCACCACTACTCGCCCGAGCGCGCGGCGTTCACCGACTTCGACCCGTTCTGGGAGTTCGTGTCCGGCCCGCTCAACGCAGGCGGCTTCGGCCCGGCGGCGCTCGATGCCACCTTCGGCCCCACCGCCGTGTTCAGCGAGACGCCCCCACGCCCCAACACCTCCCCCGCCGAAGGGCACCAGTACGTCGGGGAGGTCGCCATCGACGGCGACACCGGGCAGCTGACGGTGCGGCTGCGTGGCATCGACGGCTCCATCCGCTGGAGCACCACCCTCGATCCGCACGCGCGCTGAGCGTGCACCGACAACCTGATCGGAGCTCTTGATGCATCGTCGAACCTCACTCACGGCCTTGTGCCTCGTCGTCGTGGCCGCGGCAGTCGCGGCCACGATCCCCAGCCTCGCCGAAGCCGGGCCCACTCCCGCCGCCGCTCGGATGAGCCCGGCGGCCGAGGCCTTCAGCCACACCACGCGCAGCACGCCGTGGCAGCTGACCCGCAAGGTGCGCCTCGACTTCCCGACCTACCACCCCCAGGGCCTCGCCCGGGTGGGTGATCGCTTGTTCCTGTCCAGCGTGGAGATCATCGAACCCACGGTGAAGTACCCCGAACCCCGGGACGGTTACGACCGGTCCGCCGGCAGGGGCGTCGGGCACGTGTTCGTGATGACGCGCGACGGCCGGCTCCTGCGCGACATCGTGGTGGGCGAGGGCACGGTCTACCACCCCGGGGGCATCGACTACGACGGCACGTCGGTCTGGGTACCGGTCGCGGAGTACCGCCCCCACAGCCGCTCCATCGTCTACACCATCAATCCCCGGACCCTGGAGGTCACCGAGCGGTTCCGCTACGCCGACCACGTCGGCGGCGTGGTGCGCGACCCGTCGTCGGGAACGGTCCATGGCGTCAGCTGGGGTTCGCGCACCTTCTTCAGCTGGAGCCCGACCGGAAGGCTGCTGCGATCCGGCGCCAACGAGAGCCACTACGTCGACTACCAGGACTGCGACAACAGCGGCGACCGGCTGCAGCTGTGCTCCGGCATCGCCGGCCTCCCGACCGCAGGCGGCGGCAGCTACGAGCTCGGGGGTCTCGCCCTGATCGACCTGCGCGACAACAGCACGCTCCACGAGGTCCCCTTCCCCTACTTCTCCACCGCCGGCCACGTCGCCACGCGCAACCCGGTCACCCTGGAGCGCGAGGGCCACACCCTGCGTCTCATCGCCGCCCCTGACGACGGCGAGGAGGTGGCGGGCACCGAGCTTCTCTTCTACGAGTCCCAGGTGTCCTGACCACCGACCAGGATCCCCTGCTCACTAGGCTCGGCCACATGACCGACCCGATCCCGATCCGCTGATGCCCGGCGCGGTGCCGGACACCGACCTGGCCCGGATCCGGCGCTACTGCGCGGCCCAGGTCCCGGACGGGCACGCGCACGAGATACGCGTCGAGTGCCGCGTGCGCGGCAAGACCGTCACGATCGTGGAGTGTCGCCCGCCGTGGTCGGGGTCGGCCGGGCCGGAGTGGTCCGAGCTCCCCGAGGCGCGGATGAAGTACGACGAGACGACTCGCGCCTGGACTCTCTACTGGTTCGACCGCAACTCCCGGGCTCACCGGTACGACCTGATCGACCCGCACCAGCCGATCGCGCGGATCCTCGACGAGATCGAGGCCGATCCCACCGGCATCTTCAAGGGTTGAGTCGGCGTGAACATCGTCGTCCTCACCGGGGCGGGCATCTCCGCCGAGAGCGGTGTGCCCACGTTCCGCGACGCCGACGGGCTGTGGGAGGGCCATCGGGTGGAGGACGTCGCGTCCCCGGACGCCTTCGACCTCCAGCCCTCGGTCGTCCACCGGTTCTACGACTCCCGCCGGGCGGCCATCGCCGAGGTCGACCCGAACCCCGCCCACCTCGCCCTGGCCCGGCTCGAGGAGCACCTCGGCGACGACCTCCTGGTGGTCACACAGAACATCGACGACCTGCACGAGCGCGCCGGCTCAGCGCGGGTCGTCCACATGCACGGCGAGCTGCGGTCGGCCCTGTGCCGGGCCTGCCACGCCCGCACGCCGTGGACCGGCGACCTCGGCGACCGCCCGCCCTGCCCGAGGTGCGGGGTGCGTGAGCTGCGGCCCGACGTCGTGTGGTTCGGAGAGGTCCCGTACGAGATGGACCGGATCTTCGAGGCTCTCCACGCGGCCGACCTGTTCGTGGCCATCGGGACCTCGGGCGTCGTCTACCCGGCGGCTGCGTTCGTCCAGCTCGCTGCCGGCGGCGGAGCACGCACGCTCGAGCTCAACCTCGTGGCCAGCGACGTCAGCGGCGACTTCGACGAGTCACG
>NZ_DASSXS010000330.1:0-18918 GCF_035703625.1 Nocardioides sp.
CCACAGCCTGCGCAGCGAGTACTGCCTCAAGGTCACCGGCACCGTCTCCCTCCGCCCCGAGGGCAACGCGAACCCGAACCTGCCCAGCGGAGAGATCGAGGTCATCGCCGACGACGTCGAGGTGCTCAGCGCCAGCGCCGCGCTGCCCTTCCCGATCGACGAGCACGTGGACGTGGGGGAGGAGGCACGGCTGCGGCACCGCTACCTCGACCTGAGGCGGAGCGGGCCCCGGGAGGCACTGCGGCTGCGAAGCCGCGTCAACCGGGCCGCCCGTGAGGTGCTGGACCGTCACGGCTTCGTGGAGATCGAGACCCCCACCCTCACCCGCTCGACGCCGGAAGGGGCCCGCGACTTCCTGGTCCCGGCCCGGCTCCAGCCCGGGAGCTGGTACGCACTCCCGCAGAGCCCGCAGCTGTTCAAGCAGCTGCTGATGGTCGCCGGGATGGAGCGGTACTACCAGATCGCGCGCTGCTACCGGGACGAGGACTTCCGGGCGGACCGGCAGCCGGAGTTCACCCAGCTCGACGTCGAGATGAGCTTCGTCGACCAGGACGACGTGCTCGCCCTGTCGGAGGAGGTCCTCGTCGCCCTCTGGTCGCTGGTCGGTGTGGAGCTGGCGACGCCGTTCCCGCGCATCACCTACGCCGAGTCCATGGCCCGCTACGGCACCGACAAGCCGGACCTGCGCATGGGACTGGAGCTGGTCGAGTGCACGGAGTTCTTCAAGGACACTCCCTTCCGGGTGTTCCAGGCGCCGTACGTCGGCGCCGTGGTCATGCCCGGCGGTGCCTCGCAGCCCCGCAAGCAGCTCGACGCCTGGCAGGAGTGGGCCAAGCAGCGTGGCGCTCGCGGGCTGGCCTACGTCCTCGTCCAGGAGGACGGCGAGCTCGGTGGACCGGTCGCCAAGAACCTCAGCGACGACGAGCGCGCGGGCATCGTGGCCCACGTCGGAGCCCAGCCGGGGGACTGCATCTTCTTCGCCGCCGGACCGGTCAAGGCCAGCCGCGCGCTGCTCGGCGCCGCACGGCTGGAGATCGGCCGCCGGGGCGGGCTCATCGACGAGGAAGCGTGGGAGTTCGTCTGGGTGGTCGACGCTCCTCTGTTCGAGCCGTCCGGCGACGCGACCGCCGCGGGAGACGTCGCGGTCGGGAGTGGCGCCTGGACCGCCGTGCACCACGCCTTCACCTCGCCTCAGGACCTCGACGCGTTCGACTCCGACCCCGGCAGTGCGCTGGCCTGGGCCTACGACATCGTCTGCAACGGCAACGAGATCGGCGGCGGGTCGATCCGTATCCACCGGGAGGACGTGCAGAAGCGGGTCTTCGAGGTCATGGGCCTGGGGGCGGACGAGGCGCAGGAGAAGTTCGGCTTCCTGCTCGATGCCTTCAAGTACGGCGCGCCGCCTCATGGCGGGATCGCGTTCGGCTGGGACCGCATCGTGGCCCTGCTCGCCGGAACCGAGTCGATCCGGGACGTCATCGCCTTCCCCAAGTCCGGAGGCGGGTTCGACCCGCTCACCGCGGCGCCCGCGCCCATCACCGTCGAGCAGCGCAAGGAGGCCGGAGTCGACGCGCGGCCGGCCGGCGGCAGAGCCATCCTCTGAGACCAGATCGTTACGCTCAGGTGATCGTCCGTGCGGTCCCTGTCACATAGAGTCACCTCTCGGCGCACACAGGCAGGCGCGGGGAACACCGTGCCTTGAAGCGAATGGGGTGAGCATGTCGGCATACGCCGGGCCCGAAGCAGAAGGGCGCACGAGCGATGGACCGCCACTGTCTGACCAACCACCCACCGCCGCCAAGGAGATCGCCGGCAAGTCGCCGATGCGGATCGCGTTCGGCCGCCTGGTCCGCGACAAGATCGCTGTTGCCTGTGCCTTCGTCACCCTCGCCTTCATCCTCGTCGCGATGTTCGCGGGCACCATCTGCAACATCTTCAACGTCAGCACCGAGACCGTGCTGGCCAGCCAGTACCTCGACGTGCTCGGCGGCGGTCTTCCCAAGCCCGAGTACGGCCCACCCAACGGCGGGTTCACCATCGAGCACCCGTTCGGGATCGCCCCCCGCACCGCCAACGACAACCTCGCCTGGTGGGTCTACGGCTGCCGCACCTCCCTGTCGATCGCGGGCCTGGCCACGGTGATCGCCGCGGTCACCGGCGTCGTGGTCGGACTGACGGCCGGGTTCCTGGGCGGCATCGTCGACCGCATCCTCTCGTTCATCACCGACGTGTTCCTCACCGTCCCGTTCCTGCTGGCCGCGCTGACCATCGCTCCGATCGTCAACGAGCGGTTCCGGGAGAGCGAGAACTACGGGGAGGTCCAGTTCTGGACACTCATCGCCGTCCTCGCGGTCTTCGGCTGGATGCCGATCGCCAGGCTGATCCGGGGTGAGGTCCTCTCGCTGCGCGAGCGGGAGTTCATCCAGTCGGCACGGGTGCTCGGCATGCCGACCGGTCGGATCCTCCTCCGAGAGCTGCTGCCCAACCTGGCCGCCCCGATCGTGGTGGCGGTCTCGCTGATGCTGCCGGCGTTCGTGACGCTCGAGGCCGGTCTGGCCTTCCTCGGGATCGGCGTCACGGAGAAGCCCTCCTGGGGCCAGACGATCACGCTGGCCGTCGACTTCTTCGAGACCTACCCGCTCTACCTCTACGAGCCCCTGCTCGGTGTGGTGCTGCTGGTGCTGGCCCTCAACCTCCTCGGCGACGCGGTTCGCGACGCCCTCGACCCCAAGACCCGTCGCTGACGGGTCCCACAGACGTCGCCGCGAGCCTCCTCGGGGCGCGAACACAGAAAAGAAAGGCTGGACAATGAGACGGAGCAAGCCACTGGCGGTAGTCGCCGGTGTCGCGATGTTCGCGCTCGCCGCGTGTGGCGGCGGGGGCGGAACAGAGACTGGCAGCGGCGGTCAGTCGCGCGAGTTCGGCGCGGCCGACGAGATCACCAAGAACCCCGACCTGCAGGCGCCCGCGGCCGAGATCGAGGGAGCCACCAAGGGCGGGACCATCACGGTCCACCTGCCAGGTGACCCCGGTCCGACCGACCTGGACCCGACCAACGGCTGGTCGGTGACCGGAAACTCGATCCAGCAGGCGCTGACGAGCCGGTCCCTGACCCAGTACGCCAAGAACCCCGAGACCGGCGCGATGGAGCTCGTTCCCGACCTCGCCACCGACCTCGGCACGCCCAACGAGGACTTCACGGAGTGGACCTTCACCATCCGCGACGACGCGACGTGGGAGAACGGCGAGACCATCACGCCTGAAGAGGTCGCGTGGGGCATCTGCCGGTCGATGGACTCGACCGAGTTCCCCTCCGGCCCGGGCACCGAGTACTCGCAGCAGTTCCTCTTCGGCGCTGGCGACTACAAGGGTCCCTACTCCGAGAACGACCCCAACTGCGAGAAGTGGGGCGGCACCGAGGTCAACGGCCAGGACGTCACCATCAAGATGGCCAAGCCGTTCCCCGACATGGACTGGTGGGGCGCCTTCATGGCGATGGGTCCCGCTCCGCTGGGCACGGCAAGCAACCCGCCGGACTACGGCCAGAACATCCTGTCGAACGGTCCCTACAAGGTGGAGAGCTTCCGTTCCGGCGAGGAGCTCGTGCTGGTGAAGAACGACCAGTGGAACCCCGAGTCGGACCCGGCACGGCACCAGTACGCCGACAAGTTCATCTTCAAGTTCAACGCCGACCAGGCCAAGGTCGACCAGATCATGCTCAGCGACAAC
Source organism: Nocardioides sp. (assembly GCF_035703625.1). Taxonomy (GTDB): domain Bacteria; phylum Actinomycetota; class Actinomycetes; order Propionibacteriales; family Nocardioidaceae; genus Nocardioides. The sequence goes on from NZ_DASSXS010000330.1 coordinate 3,730, forward strand.
ACCGCGTCGCAGACCACCGTGTCGACCCAGGCAGGCTCCACCAACTACGAGCGCATCAACAGCGAGCTCGGTGACCGCCTGGTCCAGCAGACCTCGCAGTGCACCAGCTTCTGGGCGCCCGACTACCAGGAGATCAGCGACATCAACGTCCGCAAGGCGCTCGCGTGGGCCTACCCCTACGAGGACGTCTGGCTGGCTCAAGGTGAGGTCCCGGGCGTGACCCGGGTCCCGGCGAACTCCGTGATGCCCCCGGGCATGGCGGGCAAGCACGACTACTTCGCCGACGGCGAGCAGTTCACGTACAACCCGGACAAGGCCAAGGCGCTGCTGGCCGAAGCCGGCTACGAGGACAAGCCGTACCCGATCAAGATGATCTACTACGAAGTCGACCCGCTCGCGGTTGCTGCCCAGAAGCAGATCGTGAAGGGCCTGGAGGAGTCTGGCTTCGAGGTCAACGACGTCGCGGTCAGCGATGACCCGTACACCATCTGGACCAACCCGGATGACAAGCTGAACAAGACGCTCAACCTGCGTGGCGTCAACTGGTGCTCGGACTGGCCCTCGGGTCTGACGATGATCCCGCCGCTGCTGCGCACGGGTGCCACCTACAACACCGAGCAGTTCTCCGAGCCGTCGATCGACGACGAGATGGACGCCATCACCGAGCTGCCTCTCGACGAGCAGGCGGACGCGTGGGGCGCCCTGGACGAGAAGATCGGGACCGAGTACTTCCCGATCATCCCGACCGCGTTCCGGAACGACCTGTTCGTGTTCGGCTCGAAGGTCGGTAACCCGGCCGGTGACGGCGCCATCGGCGCCCCTTACTACAAGGGGCTCTTCGTCTCCGAGTGATCGGAGCGTGGCTGATCGCCTGACGCACAACTAGGGTGGGGGCTCCCGGTCAATCCGGGGGCCCCCGCCTCAGGCCGCTCGGCGGTCTTTCAACCTGGGAGAGGGATCGGATGTTCGCCTACATCGTCAAGCGGCTGCTTGCCGGGGTCGTCGTCCTGGCGCTGGTGTCGGCTGGGATCTTCCTGCTGTTCTGGTTCGGCCCCGAGAGCCCGGCCCGCCCGATCTGCGACCAGCAGACCAGCAACCGGTGCAGCCCCGAGCGGCTCAAGGTCTACGAGGAGCGGCTCGGCTACAACAACCCCGTCTACGTCGAGTACGGCAAGTGGGTCAAGGGCATCTTCGTCGGACGCGAGATCCAGCTCGGCACGCAGCCGCGTCACTGCGAGGCGCCGTGCCTGGGCATCTCCTCCCGTACCAACAACTTCGTCTCGGACGAGATGGTCGAGCGCCTGCCCGCCACTCTCTCCGTCGCCCTCGGTGGCGCCTTCTTCTACCTGCTCTTCGGCGTCCCCATCGGGGTCGCGGCCGCGCGAAGACGCGGCAGCGTGGCCGACAAGGCCCTCGTCGCGAGCTTCCTGACCCTCAGCTCCATCCCCTACTACCTCTTCGCACTGCTCACGTGGCTCTACCTGACAGTGATCTTCGAGGTTCCGTTCTTCAGCAACACGGGCTATCACCCGTTCACCGACAATCCGGTGTCATGGTTCACGGGCCTGTTCCTGGCCTGGATGGCGCTCGGGGTGTTCGGGTGCACGCAGTACACCCGGTACACCCGCGGGGCGATGGTCGAAGCGCTGAACGAGGACTACATCCGGACGGCCAAGGCCAAGGGCCTCCCGCCCCGGACCGTTGTCTACCGACACGGCCTGCGGGCCGCCCTGGTGCCGGTGGTCACCATCTTCGGCATCGACTTCGCCACCCTGCTGGCGGGCACCATCTTCACCGAGCGGATCTTCGAGATCGACGGCATCGGCTTCTGGAGCCTCGAGGCGGTCCGGGCGCGCGACCTCGCCGTGGTGTCGGCCACCGCCTTGTTCGGCGCCACGATGCTCATCGTCGCCAACCTGATCGTCGACCTGCTCTACAGCGTTCTTGACCCGAGAGTGAGGCTCACGTGACCGACGACCGCAGGGATGAGAAGCGTCAGGTCAAGGACACCTCCGGCGACGACGCGTTCCTCGTGGTGGAGGACCTCACCGTACGGTTCCCCACCGAGGACGGGCTGCTGACCGCCGTCCATGACCTCAGCTACGAGGTCAAGATGGGGGAGACGCTCGGCATCGTGGGGGAGTCCGGTTCCGGCAAGTCCGTCTCCAGCCTGGCAGTGCTCGGGCTCCACGACCCGAAGTCCAGCCGGATCAGCGGATCCATCCGTGTCGGTGGTACCGAGGTGATCGGGCTGTCGGAGGCGCGCATGCGCAAGCTGCGCGGCAACGCGGTGTCGATGATCTTCCAGGACGCGCTGGCGGCGCTGCACCCGTTCTACAAGATCGGCGGGCAGCTGGCCGAGGCCTACCTGGTCCACCACCCCAATGCGACCAAGCGTGATGCGAGGCGCAAGGCCATCGAGATGCTCGATCGGGTCGGCATCCCGCAGCCCGACCGTCGCGTGGACGACTTCCCCCACCAGTTCTCGGGCGGTATGCGGCAGCGCGCCATGATCGCCATGGGCCTGATCAACGACCCGTCCCTGCTCATCGCGGACGAGCCGACGACCGCCCTGGACGTGACCGTCCAGGCCCAGATCCTGGACCTGCTGCAGGACCTTCAGCGCGAGTTCAACTCGGCGGTCATCATCATCACCCACGACCTCGGCGTCATCGCGGAGATGGCCGACGACGTCCTGGTGATGTACGCCGGACGCGCGGTCGAGTACGGCCCCTGCAAGGAGATCCTCACCCACCCGGAGATGCCCTACACCTGGGGTCTGCTCTCCAGCGTTCCCGAGGTCGGCGCCGACACCGACGCCCGGCTCATCCCCATCCCCGGCAACCCGCCGAGCCTGTTGAACCCCCCGACGGGTTGTTCCTTCCACCCACGCTGCGCCCACATGGACAAGGTGCCCGGTAGCCTGTGCTCGACGGAGCTGCCCGCGCTCACGCCCGGCAGCCGCGGTGGTGGCCACCTCAAGCGTTGCCACCTCGCCGACCCCGACCGGGTCTACGAGGCCGAGGTGCTGCCTGAGATCGCCCCCGAGCTGGTCGAGGAGAACTGATGTCCGACCTGAATGTTGACCGGGCAGACGCCTCCTCTGACCAGCCCGTCCCGGGCGCGGGTGAAGCCGCGCCGGTGGAGGACCAGCAGGTCGCGACCTTCGCGGAGCTCGCGCAGCAAGGGCACACAGCCACCGAGCTCGACGTCACCGCGCCGCCGGTGCTCGAGGTCGAGAACCTCAAGATGTACTTCCCGGTGAAGTCGTCGGGTCTCATCCGCCGCACGATCGGACACGTCCAGGCCGTCGACGGCATCAGCTTCCAGGTGCCGAAGGGTGGCTCGCTCGGCCTCGTGGGTGAGTCGGGATGTGGCAAGTCCACGACCGGCCGCCTGATCACCCGCCTCTACAACCCCACCGCCGGCTCCATGCTGTTCGGCGACCACGACCTGGCCCAGCTCTCGGCCCGCCAGATGAAGCCTCTGCGCAAGAACGTGCAGATGATCTTCCAGGACCCCTACACCTCGCTGAACCCGCGCCACACGGTGGGATCGATCGTGGGCGCGCCGCTCGCGATCCACAACGTCGTGCCCAAGAACAAGATCCTCCCGAGGGTCCAGGAGCTGCTCCAGGTCGTGGGCCTGAACCCCGAGCACTACAACCGGTACCCCAACGAGTTCTCCGGCGGCCAGCGCCAGCGGATCGGCATCGCCCGCGCCCTGACCCTCAACCCCCGGCTGCTCGTCGCCGACGAGCCCGTCTCGGCCCTCGACGTCTCGATCCAGGCCCAGGTGATCAACCTTCTGCAGGACCTGCAGAAGGAGTTCGAGATCGCCTTCCTCTTCATCGCCCACGACCTCGCGGTCGTGCGCCACTTCTGCCCAGAGGTGGCGGTGATGTACCTCGGCAAGATCGTCGAGATCGCCGACCGGGAGACGATCTACGGCCACGCGCACCACCCCTACACCCAGGCGCTGCTCTCGGCCGTCCCCGACGTCAAGCAGGCCGCGATCGGGGGTCGCCGCGAGCGGATCCGCCTGGAGGGCGACGTACCCAGCCCGATCAACCCGCCGTCAGGCTGCCGGTTCCGCACCCGCTGCTCGCTCGCCCAGGAGATCTGCGCCAAGGTCGAGCCGCCGCTGCTGCAGATCGGGAAGCGGCACAAGGTCGCCTGCCACTTCGCCGGCGAGCTCGGCAACCACCCGAACACGCCGGTGACCGCCAACCTGCTCGGCGTCGACCACCAGGGCGCGCCGAGTGCCGGTCAGTCGCCGACGGAGCTCACCGTGGGCCCCGGGTACGAGGACGAGTGGTACGACGTCAAGCAACAGAGGATGGTGCGAGCCTGACCATCGCCGGTCACCTACTGTGACGGGTGTGGAGGGGCTCTTCGACGCGGTGCCGAGCGGCCGGGCCGCCGGCGGCGGCTCGCTGTCGACGGCCCCGCACGCATCGGCGCCCCTCGCCGTGCGGATGCGTCCCCGGGCGCTCGAGGAGCTGGTGGGCCAGCAGCAGCTGCGCGCGGAGGGCGCTCCGCTCCACCAGCTGATCGAGGGCGACCGGTCGATGTCGCTGCTGCTCTGGGGTCCGCCGGGAACGGGCAAGACGACGATTGCCGCCATCGTCAGCCAGCAGACCAACCGACGGTTCGTGGAGGTCTCCGCCGTCGCCGCCGGGGTCAAGGAGGTGCGGGCCGCGATCGACGCGGCCCGGGGCGAGCTCGTCGCCGGAGGGCGCGAGACGGTGCTGTTCGTCGACGAGGTGCACCGGTTCTCCAAGGCTCAGCAGGACGCGTTGCTGCCCGGTGTCGAGAACCGGTGGGTCACCCTGGTCGCCGCCACCACGGAGAACCCGTTCTTCTCGGTGATCTCGCCCCTCCTGTCGCGCAGTCTCCTGCTGAGGCTGGAGCCGCTGACCGACGACGACGTGCGCACCGTCCTCGAGCAGGCCCTGGCCGACGAGCGCGGCCTGGGCGGATCGATCGGCCTCGACGAGGATGCCCGGGAGCACCTGGTGCGGCTGGCCGGTGGCGACGCTCGACGCTCACTGACCTACCTGGAGGCAGCGGCAGCAGCGGCCACCTCCAGGGGAGCGGACTCGATCGACCTGGCGACGGCGGAGACCGCCGTCGACCAGGCGGCCGTCCGCTACGACCGTCAGGGTGACCAGCACTATGACGTGACCAGTGCCTTCATCAAGTCGATCCGTGGTTCCGACGCCGATGCCGCCGTGCACTACCTGGCCCGGATGATCGAGGCCGGCGAGGACCCGCGCTTCATCGCCCGGCGGTTGGTCATCCTCGCCAGTGAGGACATCGGGCTGGCCGACCCCACCGCCCTCCCGACGGCCGTGGCCGCCGCCCAGGCGGTCCAGCTGATCGGTCTGCCGGAGGCGCGGCTCAACCTCGCCCAGGCGACCATCGCCCTGGCGGTGGCCCCCAAGTCGAACGCCGTGACCCGGGCCATCGACGCGGCCAGTGCCGACGTCCGTGCGGGCAAGATCGGGCCGGTCCCGCCGCACCTGCGCGACGCCCACTACGGAGGGTCGAAGAAGCTGGGGCACGGCAAGGGCTACCGCTACAGCCACGACGAGCCCTATGGCATCGCGGAGCAGCAGTACGCGCCGGACGTGGTCGCCGACGCGACCTACTACGAGCCGACCGCGCTGGGCGCGGAGGCGGCGGTGAAGGAGCGCTGGGAGCGCATCCGACGTCTGATCCGGGGACGCTGACCTCCGCGCTCTACGCGATCGAGCTCGCTGCGAGAGGGCCGACCCGAAGCCACCCGGATGGTTCGTCCACCTTGCCGATTGGCCGAGACCGCGCAGGGCCCCCACTACTCCTGCCGCCCGGTCGCCGAGCGATGGGCGCGGGCGCACTACGGTGTCACCGTGTGGGCCAGGCGAGACCTCGCGGCCTCGGCTGCCATGGCTGTCGTCGCCGGGGTGCTGGGTGCTGGGTTCGTGTGGTGGCACCGACCCGACCCGTCGAGCTGCATCACGCTGGACGACGGCATCCGTGCCTGCATGCCCGTGCACGTTGTCGCTCCGCCACTGTGGCTCTACGCCGCATTCGCGGTCGGCGCCGCGTTCCTGGGCGGCGGGATGACGCTCGCCTGCGCGCTGTTTCGCCGCGCGCGGAGTGACTGACCAGACCTCCGGATCCGGTTTTCGACCACGTGGGTGGACCGCTCCCGACCGCAGACGGTTGGGTGTCGGTATGCAGCAACCCATCGTCTCCCCACGCAAGGCAGCGCCCGGCGACAAGGTGGCCGTGGTGTCACCGTCGTTCGCCGCCCCGGGTTTCGCCCCGGCGGTTCACGAGCAGGCCATGGAGCGCCTCCAGCAGGTGACCGGTCTGGTGCCGGTCGAGTACCCGACCACGCGTCGCCTCGATGCGGCCGCGGTCGACCGGGCCGCCGACCTGAACGCGGCCTTCGGAGATCCGGAGATCCGGGCGGTGCTGGCCACGATCGGGGGAGAGGACCAGATCACGGTGGTCCCACACCTCGACGCCGACCTGGTCCGGAAGGACCCCAAGCCCTTCCTCGGCTACAGCGACAACACCAACCTCCTGAACTGGCTCTGGTGCCACGGGGTCGCCGGATTCCACGGAGGCTCGACCCAGGTCCACCTCGGTCCCGGCCCGGACGTCGACGCCGTGCACGCGCAGTCGTTGCGCGCCGCCCTGCTGACCGGCGAACGCCTGGAGGTCACCGAGCCCGGCGAGTCCGAGGACCTGGGCAAGGACTGGCTCGATCCGGCGGCGCTGAGCGAGTACGGCGACCGCGAGCCGACCGAGCCCTGGGCCTGGTCCGGGCCGGAGGAGTCCGTGACCGGGCGCACCTGGGGCGGCTGCATCGAGGTGGTGCAGTGGATGCTGACGGCCGGCCGCTTCCCGGCCGACCCCTCGGTGGTCGAGGGCGCGGTCCTCCTGCTCGAGAGCTCCGAGGACCTGATCCCGGCCCGGGAGTTCGGGTGGATCCTGCGCTCCCTCGGCGAGCGCGGCTTGCTGGCGGCCGCCGACGCGGTGCTGGTGAGTCGACCGCCCACCTCCAGCATGGAGGTCCGTCCGGACGCCCGTGAGCGTGCGGCGCGGCGGGCGGAGCAACGGGAGGTGGCGCTCGAGACCGTCCACGGCTACAACCCCGGTGCGGTCGTCGTCGTCGGCGTGCCGTTCGGCCACACCCGGCCGCAATGGATCCTGCCCTACGGCGGGTTCGTCACCGTGGACGGAGCCGCTCGGCGACTCTGGGCCGATTACTCCTGAGCCGGGGTTATAGGGTCGGGCAGGTGAGTTCCGAACAGCTGTGGGTGCTGGCAGGCTGCGCCCTCGCGCTGGCACTGCTGGCCCTCGTCCTGCTGGCGCGCAGCGCCGCTGCTCGCGCCGGCCGGGAGCTGGAGGCAGCACGCGCCGAGGCCAGGGCACTGGCCGAGCGACTCGCCGCTGTCGAGGCGTCGGTGGCGCGCGGGAACGCCACGATGAACGACACCGAGAGCTACGTGATCACCCACGTCGGAGACGAGCAACCGGACACAGCCGCCACCCCGGTGCCCGGACGGATCGACGGCAGGCTCTTCGTCGACATCGTCGCCCGGGAGTCGGCCATCAAGGCCGCGGGCCTGGCCCACGGCCTGCGCCGCGCCCTGGCGCCGGAGGTCCGCAACCGGATCCGGTTCGAGATGAAGCGCGAGGTCCAGCGCGCACGCAAGCAGCGACGAGCCGACCTCAAGGTGGCCCTGCGCGAGTTCCGGGCCCGCGAGCGTGCCGACCTCGCAGGCACCGAGGACGGGCGACACGACGAAGGAGACGCCGCCTAGTGAACAGATCCCTCTGGTTCGTGGCCGGGGCGGGTGCGGGCGTCTACGCGATGGTGCGGGGCCGCCGCGCGGCCGAAGCCCTCACCGCCGACGGCCTGCGCGACCGCCTCGGCGGACTCACGGTGGGGATGCGGATGTTCCGCGACGAGGTCGCCGAGGGCCAGGCGGAGCGGGAAACCGAGTTGCGCCACCAGCTCGGGCTCGTGCCTCATGGGCTCGTGCCGAACCGAAGGGCCGAGATCGGCACCGGCAAGCACCGACGAGAGGAAGGCAGCAGCTGATGGACACCGCGGAGATCCGCCGACGGTTCGTCGCGCACTTCGAGAACAGCTCGAAGTGGGGCGGCCACCAGGCGGTGCCCTCGGCCTCGTTGCTCCTCGACGACCCCAACCTGTTGTTCGTCAACGCGGGGATGGTGCCGTTCAAGCCCTACTTCCTCGGCCAGGAGCGCCCGCCGTACGACCGCGCGGTGAGCGTCCAGAAGTGCGTCCGCACGCCCGACATCGAGGACGTCGGGAAGACCACGCGGCACGGCACCTTCTTCGAGATGTGCGGCAACTTCTCCTTTGGCGACTACTTCAAGGAAGGCGCCATCGAGCTCGGCTGGGATCTGGTCACCCGCTCCCGCGACGACGGCGGGTGGGGCTTCGAGGAGAGCCGGCTCTACCCCTCGATCCTCGACGGCGACGACGAGGCGCTGGAGCTCTGGAAGAAGGTCACCGGGCTGCCCGACGACCGGATCATCCGGCTCGGCCCGAAGGAGAACTACTGGTCCATGGGCGTGCCCGGACCAGGTGGCCCGTGCTCGGAGATCCTCTACGACCGCGGCCCGGCCTACGGCCCCGATGGGGACTTCTCCGCCGAGGACCGCTACCTCGAGTTCTGGAACCTCGTCTTCATGCAGGACGAGCTGAGCGCGGTGCGGTCCAAGGAGGACTTCGACATCGCGGGCTCGCTGCCGAAGAAGAACATCGACACGGGCATGGGCCTGGAGCGGGTCGCGTTCCTGACGCAGGGATGCGAGAACATGTACGAGATCGACGTCATGTTCCCGGTCATCGCGAAGGCCCAGGAGCTGACCGGCCGCCGCTACGGCGCGGATCACGACGACGACGTGCGGTTCCGGGTGGTCGCCGACCACGTGCGCAGCTCGATGATGCTCATCGGCGACGGTGTCACCCCCGGCAACGAGAGCCGCGGCTACGTGCTGCGACGCCTGCTGCGCCGCGCCGTCCGCTCGATGCGACTGCTCGGGTACGACGACCCGTCGCTGCCCGAGCTCCTCCCGGTCAGCCGCGACAAGATGGGGGAGACCTACACCGAGCTCCACCGCGACTGGGAGCGGATCTCGAGCGTCGCCTACGCCGAGGAGGAGGCCTTCCGGCAGACCCTGCGTGCGGGGACCGCGATCTTCGACCTCGCGACCACCGAGGTCAAGCAATCCGGGGGGTCCCAGCTCTCAGGGGCCAGGGCCTTCTCGCTCCACGACACCTACGGCTTCCCGATCGACCTGACCCTCGAGATGGCCGGCGAGCAGGGCCTCTCGGTCGACGAGGGGGAGTTCCGCCGGCTGATGTCGGAGCAGCGGGACCGCGCGAAGGCCGATGCGGCGTCCAAGAAGGGCGCCCATCGTGACGCCTCCGCCTACCGCCAGGTCGCCGACTCCCTCGATCGGCCGGTCGAGTTCACCGGCTACTCCGAGATCGTGACCGAGGGCGCCGTTCGCGGGATCGTCTCCGGTGGTGGCGTCGTCCAGTCCGCCCGCGAGGGCGAGGAGGTCGAGCTCGTCCTCGACCGGACCCCGTTCTACGCCGAGGGCGGTGGACAGCTCGCCGACCAGGGCGTCATCGAGCTCGAGAACGGCGCCCGGCTGGAGATCCGCGACGTCCAGTCGCCGGTCACCGGGCTGGTCGTGCACCGCGCGGTGGTGGTCTCCGGCGAGGTCACGGTCGGCGTCGGGGCACACTCCGTGGTCGACGTCGAGCGCCGCAAGTCCATCTCGCGCTCGCACACCGCCACCCACATGGTCCACAAGGCGTTCCGGGAGGCGCTCGGCGACACCGCCACCCAGGCGGGGTCGGAGAACTCACCTGGCCGGTTCCGGTTCGACTTCGCCGCGCTCGGCGCCGTACCCGCCTCGGTGATGACCGACGTCGAGGCCCGGGTCAACGACCTGGTCCTCGCCGACCTCTCCGTCCACGCGGAGATCATGAGTCAGGACGAGGCCGTGAAGTCGGGCGCCATGGCCCTGTTCGGTGAGAAGTACGGCGACGAGGTCCGCGTGATCTCCGTGGGCGACTGGGCCCGCGAGCTGTGCGGGGGAACCCACGCCGGCCGCTCCGGCCAGCTCGGGGTGATCAAGCTGCTGGGCGAGTCGTCCATCGGGTCGGGCGTGCGCCGGGTGGAGGCCCTGGTCGGGGGCGACGCCTACCGGTTCCTGGCGCGTGAGCACGTGCTGGTCGCCCAGCTGTCCGAGGCACTCAAGGTGCGGCCCGAGGAGCTGCCCGAGCGCGTCAACAGCATCGTCGAGAAGCTCCGGGCGGCCGAGAAGGAGATCGAGAAGGTCAGGGTGGCCCAGCTGCTGGCCGGCGGTGCCGCGCTGGCCGCGGAGGCGGACAACGTCGGTGGGGTCCACCTGGTCGCTCACCGGGCCGACGGCGCCGGCGGAGGCGACGTGCGCACGCTGGCGCTCGACGTCCGCGGGCGCCTGCCCGCGGGTGAGGCGGGAGCCGTGGTGATCATCGGCCAGGAGTCCGGCAAGGTCTCGGTCGTCGCCGCGGTCAACGACGCCGCCCGCGGCCGTGGCGTGAGCGCCAACGAGCTGGTGCGCGCCGTCGGCCCGGTGGTCGGCGGCCGCGGCGGGGGCAAGGACGACCTCGCCCAGGGAGGCGGGAGCGACCCCTCGCGGATCGACGAGGCACTGGGCGTGGTGCGCTCCGAGATCGCCCGGATCACGGGCGGCTGATGCGCCACGGCGTACGCCTCGGGATCGACCCCGGGGACGCCCGGATCGGCGTGGCCCGCAGCGACCCGTCCGGGGTGCTGGCGACCCCGGTGGAGACCGTCCGGCGTGGCCGCGGGGACCTGGCCAGGATCGCGGCCCTGGCCGACGAGGAGGGCGCGATCGAGGTGATCGTCGGGCTCCCGCGCTCACTGTCCGGCGGCGAGGGCCCCGCCGCCGCCAAGGTACGTCAGTTCGCGGCCCAGCTGGTGCGGCGGATCGCACCGATCCCGGTGCGGCTGTGCGACGAGCGGATGACCACGATTTCGGCAGAGGCTATGCTCCGCGACCGGGGGCGCAAGGGAGGGAAGCGACGCGCGGTGGTCGACCAAGCCGCGGCCGTGCTCATCCTCCAGCAGGCACTGGACCGTGAGCGCACGACCGGGGATCCGCCCGGAGAGATCGTCGAGGAGACCGATGACTGACGACCCGATCGTCGGGTACGACCACGACCGCCCCGTCGCCGGCCGGAGGCGTCGTCGGCGCAGCCGCCTCCCCGGCTGCCTGGCGGTGCTCGTCTCGCTGGCCGTGGTGCTGGGCGGGGCGTACTTCGTGGCGACGAAGGGCATCGCTGCCATCGAGGACCGGTTCGCCTCCCCTGAGGACTTCTCCGGCCCCGGGCAGGGCTCGGTGCTCTTCGAGGTCGAGGAGGGCGACAGCGTCGCCGCCATGGGGCGCGGACTCAAGGCGCAGGGCGTGGTCGCCTCGGTCGAGGCGTTCACCGAGGCGGCGGCGGGCAATCCCAAGTCCACCAGCATCCAGGTCGGCGCCTACAAGATGAAGAAGCAGATGGCGGCCGAGGACGCCCTCGAGATCCTGGTCGACCCCGGCAACATCCTCAAGAACACGGTCACCATCCCCGAGGGGCTGCGGGTGGAGGACATCATCGCGATCCTCGCCGACCACACCGACTACAAGCCGGAGCAGTTCCAGCAGGTCCTCGACAACCCCGACCAGCTGGGGCTGCCCGACTACGCCCAGGGCAACGCCGAGGGCTACCTGTTCCCCTCCACCTACGACTTCGGCCCGAAGGAGTCGCCGAAGAGCATGCTCACCATGATGGTCGACCGGTGGGAGCAGGCCGCCGCCGAGGCGGACCTGGAGTCCGCTGCCGCCGAGCTCGGCTACACCCCGGGCGAGCTGATGACGGTGGCGAGCCTCGTCGAGTCGGAGGCCGCACGTGACGAGGACCGCGCCAAGGTGGCGCGGGTGATCTACAACCGGCTGGAGGGTGACGAGACCAACGGCCTCCTCCAGATCGACGCGACGGTCAACTACGCGGCCGACCAGGAGCTCGGGGCGGTGCCGACCACCGAGGACCTCGAGATCGACTCGCCGTACAACACCTACCAGAACCCCGGGCTCCCACCGACCCCGATCGAGGCCCCGGGAGACGCCGCGATCGAGGCCGCGGCCCATCCGGCCGAGGGCGGCTGGTACTACTACGTGACGGTGAACCTGCGGACCGGCGAGACCAAGTTCGCCGAGACCTACGACGAGTTCCTCGGGTACAAGGACGAGCTGCAGCAGTACTGCGAGACCGAGTCCCAGGGCGCCTGCTGAGCGCGGCCATGCGGTGCGCCGTCCTGGGTGACCCGATCGCCCACTCCCTCTCTCCCGCGCTGCACCGCGCCGGCTACGCGGCGGTGGGGCTGGACTGGACCTATGACGCCCATCGGGTGGCCGCAGGCGGGCTGCGGGCCTTCGTGGAGGTACTGGACCCGTCGTGGCGGGGCCTGTCGCTGACCATGCCGCTGAAGCGCGAGGGGCTCGAGCTCGCCGCCGAGGCCTCGCCGGTCGCTCGCCTGGCCGGTGCGGCCAACACGCTGCTGATCGTCGGCGACGCCCTGCATGCCGACAACACCGACGTCCCCGGAGCAGTCTCCGCCCTGCGCTCCCGGTACGACGGCCCGGTCACCGGGGGCACCGTCCTGGGCGGCGGAGCGACCGCGGCCTCGATGGCCCTGGCGCTGTGCGAGCTCGGAGCCCGGTCGATCACCCTGCTGGTCCGCTCACCGGGCCGTGCGGCCGACACCCTCGCGGCCCTCGACCGGCACCCCGGCCGACCGCAGGTCACGGTCGGATCGCTGGCCGACGACCCGGTGGTCGGCGACGTGGTGGTGTCGACGCTCCCTCACGAGGCACAGTCCGAGGACCTCGTCGAGCGCTGCACCCGGGTGCCCGTGGTGTTCGACGTGGTCTACGACCCCTGGCCGACCCCGCTGGCGGCGTCCGCGGCAGACCGGCCGCTGGTCACCGGCCACGACCTGCTGCTGCGGCAGGCCGCACTGCAGTTCGAGAGGTTCACCGGGCTCGGCGCGCCGGTGGAGGCCATGCGGGCCGCGTTGCCCCAGCACTGACGAGTCCGCCGGATAGGGTCGCGCCATGCACCTGGACGCGGCCCTCGTGGCGGCCGTGTGCGGCGCAGCCGGGGGCTGGTTCGTCCCCGCCCTCGTCGGCCGGCTCCCGGAGCCGGCGCGTGACCCGGACCCGGAGAAGGCGCCCGAGGAGCGGAAGGAGCCCTACGCGGACATCGCGGCGCTCCCCGGTCTGGCCTGGAAGTCGGCACTCGTCTCCGCCGCCTGCGCGGCGCTCGTCGGTCTGGCGGTGGGACGTGAGTGGGCCCTCGTCGTCCTGGTGCCGCTGGTGCCGGTGTCGGTCGCCCTGGCCGTGATCGACTGGCGGACCCGGCTGCTGCCGACCCGGCTGGTGCTGCCGGCGACCGGGGCCGCCATCCTGCTGGGGCTGCTCGGCTGGGCGGTCACCCGCGATCCCGACGACCTCGTCCGCGCCGCGATCGCCCTGGTGGTGGTCCGGTCGGTCTTCTGGGTGCTGTGGTGGTTCCACTCCGCCGGGATGGGCTTCGGCGACGTCCGGCTGGCCGCCATGCTCGGCTTCGCGCTCGGCCAGCTCGGCTGGGCGGAGGTGGTCGTGGGCGTCTACTCCGGTTTCCTGATCTTCGGGCTCCCGGGCCTGCTGCTCGCGATCGCCAGGCGCGACCGCGCGCTGCTGAGGTCGCCGTTCCCCTTCGGCCCGTTCATGCTCGCGGGCGGGTTGATCGGGATCCTGGTGGGGTCCGTGGTGTGGTCGGGTCTCTTCCCGGCATGGGCCTGAGCGACCGCGACGCAGGGAGTGGGAGACTGACGCCCATGCTGCGCTGGCTCACCGCGGGCGAGTCCCACGGACCGTCACTCGTCGCGATCCTCGAGGGGATGCCGGCGCACGTCGCGGTGACCTCGACCGACATCGTCGACGCGCTCGCCCGTCGCCGCCTCGGCTACGGCCGCGGCGCCCGGATGAAGTTCGAGCAGGACGAGGTCACGCTCATCGGCGGCGTCCGACACGGTCACACCCAGGGCGGACCGATCGCCATCCAGGTGGGCAACACCGAGTGGCCCAAGTGGGAGAAGGTGATGGCGGCCGACCCGGTCGACCCCGCCGAGCTCGAGGCGCTCGCCCGCAACCAGGCGCTCACCCGGCCGCGGCCGGGGCATGCCGACCTCGTGGGCATGCAGAAGTACGACTTCGACGAGGCCAGGCCGGTCCTCGAGCGGGCTTCCGCGCGCGAGACCGCGGCCCGGGTTGCGCTCGGTCGGGTCGCCGCCAACTTCCTCGAGCAGTCGGTGGCGGCGAGGATCGTGTCGCACGTCGTCGAGCTGGGCGGGGTCCCGGCTCCGGCCGGGCTGGTGCCCGGTGCGGACGACGTGGCACGCCTGGACGAGGACCCGGTCCGGTGCCTGGATCCGGACGCGGCCAAGGCGATGGTGGCCGCCATCGACCAGGCCCACAAGGACGGCGACACTCTCGGCGGGGTGGTCGAGGTGGTGGTCCACGGGCTGCCGCCGGGCCTGGGCTCCCACGTGCACTGGGACCGCCGGCTCGACTCGAGGCTGGCCGGAGCGCTGATGGGCATCCAGGCGATCAAGGGTGTCGAGGTCGGCGACGGGTTCGACCTCGCGGCGACGCCGGGCTCGCAGGCCCACGACGAGATCGTGCCCACCGCCGAGGGGATCCGCCGCACCAGCGGCCGGTCCGGGGGCACGGAGGGCGGCATGTCCACCGGGGAGGTCCTGCGGGTCCGGGCCGCGATGAAGCCGATCGCGACCGTGCCCCGGGCGCTGAGGACCGTCGATGTCGCCACCGGTGAGGAGTCCGTCGCCCACCACCAGCGCTCGGACGTCTGTGCCGTGCCGGCTGCCGGCATCGTCGCCGAGGCGATGGTCGCCCTGGTGCTCGCCGACGCCGTCCTGGAGAAGTTCGGCGGCGACTCGGTGCAGGAGACCCGGCGCAACGCCGAGGGCTACCTCGACACCCTGAGGTTCCGCTAGATGACTCACCCCACGGAACCGCTCGCTGCGCTCACGCT
>NZ_DASSXS010000161.1:0-2419 GCF_035703625.1 Nocardioides sp.
ATCCATCGATACAAGGAGCCTCGCATGTCCCGTGTCCAGCTGGCACTCAACGTCGACGACCTCGCCACCTCGGTCGCCTTCTACCGCACGCTCTTCGGCGTCGAGCCCGCCAAGACCAGGCCCGGCTACGCCAACTTCGCCGTGACCGAGCCGCCGCTGAAGCTGGTGCTCATCGAGAACCCGGGCCAGGGCGGGTCGGTCAACCACCTCGGGGTCGAGGTTGCCGACACGGCCACCGTCGAGGCCACCCAGGCGCGCCTCGCCGCCGAGGGCCTCGCCTCCACCGACGAGCGCGACACCACCTGCTGCTACGCCAAGCAGGACAAGTTCTGGGTGGAGGGCGCTCCCGACGCCGAGCGCTGGGAGATCTACACCGTGCTCGAGGACAGCGAGACGTTCTCCGCCGACAGCGGCGAGGAGTCCTGCTGCACCGACGACACGGCGACGGAGACGGAGACAGCCAGGGCGGCTGCCTGCTGCTGAACGCCCGGCTCGACCGGGCGAGGCTCACCCCTCGGCGGCGCGGTTGCGTCGCCCGAGGGGTGTTGGCGGCTCCTGCTCCTCGAGGATCGGCCCGGCGACCGGTTCGCCGTCGCTCTCGTCGCCGCGCGGAACCGCCGGCTTACCGGTGGCGACGGCCTCGAAGTAGCGCAGCATCTCCACGGGGAAGGGCAGCACGAGAGTGGAGTTCTTCTCGGCCGCCACCTCGACCATCGTCTGGAGCAGCCGCAACTGGAGCGCGGCCGGGGTGCCGGACATCGCGGCGGCGGCCTCGGAGAGCTTGCGCGAGGCCTGGTACTCGCCGTCGGCGGTGATGATCCGCGAACGGCGCTCACGCTCGGCCTCCGCCTGCCGCGACATGGACCGCTTCATGGACTCCGGCAGCGCCACGTCCTTGATCTCCACGCGGTCGATGTCGATGCCCCATGACGCCGCGGGCGTGTCGAGCATGACCTCGAGCCCCTGGTTGAGGTGCTCACGGTTGGACAGCAGGTCGTCGAGATCGCTCTTGCCGATGATCGAGCGCAGCGAGGTCTGTGCCACCTGCGCCATGGCGTACTCGTAGTCCTGCACCTCGACCGCGGCCCGGACCGGGTCGAGGACACGGAAGTAGACGACGGCGTCAACGCGGACCGTCACGTTGTCATGGGTGATGCCGTCCTGGGCCGGCACCGGCATGGTCACCACCTGGACGTTGACCCGCTTCATGCGGTCCACGACCGGGACGATCATGGTGAACCCCGGGGGCCGGGGGTCGGTCTGGACCCGGCCGAGCCGGAACACCACTCCGCGCTCGATCTGCTTGACCACCTTGGCGCTCATGGCGAACCCGACGCCGGCCACGACGACCAGCGCAGCCAGGAAGTAGAGCAGGACGTCCACGACGACCTCCGGCAGCAGGAAGGCTTTGCATCGAGGGTACGCCTCACGGCCGGGCCTGGACCGCCTCGTAACTCGCGACCTGACCGGTCGTTGAAGTGCCGATCGGGCAAGCGGGAGGGAATCGAAATGATGCTGCGACTCATGGCGGTGGCGGTCGCCGTGGCGACGTCGCTGCTGGTGCCCCTGTCGGCGCCGGCCACGGCACGTACGTGCGCGCCCCCACCTGCCACGATCGCGCCGTCACCCCTGGAGCCGGTGGCCGCTGCGACCTCGCCCGTCACGACGGAGACGTCCGTCCACTGGACCCGGGTGTCCAAGCGCGTGACACACGGCGACACCGCGCTGCTCGAGGGGCAGGTCGTGACCGAGGATGGCGCGATCGCCGGCGCTGATGTCGACCTCTTCGCCCGGAGCAGCGGTGAACAGGACTGGATCCTGGTCGCCTCGACCACCTCCGACGACGACACCGGTGTGTTCGCGTTCGGTTGCCTCCTCCCCACTCGAACGACGACGTATCGGGCCGTCTACTCCGGGACCCTGACGTTCGCCGCCAGCGAGGGAACCCGGCAGGTCGACGTGACCCGCTGGATGCCGGACTCGATGCGACAGGTCAGCCACTCCCGATTCGTCTACGCCGGGTCCGTGGAACCCCGCTTCGACGGAAGCGTGACGCTCCAGCGGCGCAACTGCGCGTCGTGTGCGTGGCGGATCGTCGCTGTCGACGTCACCGATGCCCGATCCGGATGGCACTTCACCATCAACACCTCCCGCCTCCGAGCCGGCGAGTACAGCTACCGGGCAATGATCCCGGCGGACGAGCGTTTCGGCCGGAGCCTCAGCGACCGGGCCTGGCGGATCCGGGTCAGGTGACGCGTCCCTCCTCCGCGCGCCTGGACTCCAGCACCCGGAACCCCTTCGCGCTGGCCACCCGGTCGGTCGGGTAGCCCTGCTCGCCGAGCCAGCGCTGCAGGGAGTCAGCGCCCAGGTTCTTCCCCACCACCATCACCATCCGTCCGCCGGGCCGCAGCCGGGGCAG
>NZ_DASSXS010000103.1:0-11266 GCF_035703625.1 Nocardioides sp.
CGTCGAGGTCACGGTCGCCCGCGACGCCGAGGCCCTGGAGGCGACCGAGGTGGCCGCAGACACCACCGTCGTGGTGACCTCCACCGATCAGCTCGGCCAGACGACCACCACCCGGCTGCTGGCGCACGCCCGCGGGGCGTCGCTGGTGCTGGTGGATGCGGGCCCCGGACTCGTGGACACGCTCGGCACCTTCGAGCCGCCCCGCCGGGTCACCCGCGACGGTGGATGGGACGCGCAGTGCTCCGACCCGCTGTTCGCCGACCTCACGGTGGAGGTCGACCGCGCACTGGCCTACCCGGGGAGGGGTTGCTTCCCGGACGACGACGGCTCGTTGGTCGTGGAGAACGGCCAGGTCACCCTGTTCGGGATCTCCGAGGCGCTCACCAACGACCAGGTCCTGCGGGCCGACAACGCCGCGGCCGCCGTACGCCTGCTCGGCCAGGATGACCGGCTGGTCTGGTACGTCCCCACCATCGCCGACCTCCCGGCCGGCGACGGCGTCAGCCTCGAGACCCTGCTCCCCCGCTGGATCGTGCCGGGTCTGTGGCTGACGGTGGTCGCCACCATCGCCCTCATCGCGTGGCGGGCCCGCCGGCTCGGTCCGCTGGCCACGGAACCCCTCCCCGTCGTCGTGAAGGCGATCGAGACCACCCGGGCCCGCGGGCGCCTCTACCGCAGGGCCCACGACCGACCTCATGCCGCGGAGGCGCTCAGGCGGGCGACCCGGGCCAGGGCCGCCCACCGGCTCGGCCTCCAGGGCCCCGATGACGATGCCCTCGTCCGCGACGTGGCACGGCACACTGGCCGCGACGTGGCCGACGTGGCCGCGCTGCTCGGGCCGGGGGCACCGCCCGGCACCGACCGGGACCTGATCACGCTGGCCCGAGGGCTGGCCGAGCTCGACAGAGAGGTACGACGCACATGACCGAGCCCGTCACTTCGACCACGGTCGACCACGACCACTCCGGGGCGCGGGAGCGGCTGGGCGCGGTACGCACCGAGGTCGCCAAGGCGGTCGTCGGCCAGGACTCCGCCGTCTCCGGACTGCTCGTCGCCCTCCTGTGCGGGGGGCACGTGCTGATGGAGGGGGTCCCGGGGGTGGCGAAGACCCTGCTGGTCCGCACCCTCGCCGCCGCACTGTCGGTGGACGCGCGTCGGGTCCAGTTCACGCCCGACCTGATGCCCGGTGACATCACCGGCTCGATGGTGATCGACAGCAAGCAGGGCGAGCTGTCGTTCCGGGAGGGCCCGCTCTTCACCAACCTGCTGCTCGCCGACGAGATCAACCGGACCCCACCCAAGACCCAGTCCGCGTTGCTCGAGGCCATGGAGGAGGGCCAGGTGTCCGTCGACGGGGTCTCCCGCCGGCTGCCCCGACCGTTCCTGGTGGCAGCGACCCAGAACCCCGTCGAGTACGAAGGCACCTACCCGTTGCCGGAGGCCCAGCTCGACCGGTTCCTGGTGAAGGTCGTGCTGCCGATCCCCGACCGGGACGCCGAGCTGGAGATCCTGCGCCGTCACGCCGAGGGCTTCGACCCGCGCGACATCTCCGCGGCCGGCGTGGGCGCCGTGGCGGGCGCCGTGGACATCGAGGCCGGTCAGGCCGCCGTACGCGAGGTGACGATCTCCTCCGACGTCGCCGGGTACGTCGTCGACATCGCCCGCGCCACCCGCGAGTCACCGTCGCTGAGCCTGGGCGTCAGCCCGCGAGGAGCGACCGCCCTGCTCCGGGCGGCGCGGGCCTGGGCATGGTTGAGCGGACGGGACTTCGTGACGCCCGATGACGTGAAGTCCCTGGCCCACGCCACGCTGGGGCACCGGCTGGGGCTCCGGCCCGAGGCCGAGCTCGACGGGGTCGACGTCGACCAGGTCCTGTCGTCCGCCCTCGGCTCGGTCCCGGTGCCCCGGTGACGAGCTGATGGCCGGGAACTGATGGCGCTCTCGGGGAGGCTGCCCCTCCTCCTGCTGCTGGGGCTGGTGCCGGTCGTGCTCCGGCCGAGCATGGGCACGGTCTGGCTGTGGGTCCTCCTGGTCGTCGTGCTGACGCTCGTGGACTGGGCGCTCGCCCCCCGGCCCGCCCGGTTGTCGCTCGCGCGTCGACCGCTCGGCACGGTCCGGCTCGGCCAGCCCGCAGAGGCGGTGCTGGTCGCGGCGAACCACTCCCCGCGCCGGATGCGGGCCCTGGTGCGCGACGCGTGGCAACCCACGGCCGGGGCCTCCGACAACCGGCACCGGATCCGGCTGGCGCCCGGCGACCGGACGCTGCTGCGGACACCGCTCCACCCGCGGCGTCGTGGGGACCTGCGGGTCGTGGGCGTGACCGTCCGCGTGCCGGGCCCGCTCGGGCTCGCGGCGCGGCAGGCCACCCGCCAGGTGCCCGGGAGTGTCCGGGTGCTGCCCCCGTTCGAGTCCCGCAAGCACCTGCCGAGCCGGCTGGCCCGGCTCCGCGACCTGGACGGCCGCTCGGCCGTGCGGGTGCGAGGACAGGGCACCGAGTTCGACTCGCTGCGCGAGTACGTCCGCGGCGACGACGTGCGGTCGATCGACTGGCGGGCGACCGCCCGTTCCACCGGCGTGGTGGTGCGGACCTGGCAGCCCGAGCGGGACAGGCGGGTGGTGCTGGTGCTCGACACCTCCCGCGTCTCGGCCGGCCGCGTCGACGACGTACCCCGGCTGGACTCGGCGATGGACGCCGCCCTGCTGCTGGCCGCGCTCGCCTCCCGGGCCGGGGACCGCGTCGACTTCGTCGCCGGGGACCGCCGGGTCCGCAGTCGCCTGCGGTCGGCCGGCGGCCGGGACGTCGCCCACAACCTCCAGGACGCGATGGCCGATCTCGAACCGGTCATCGCGGAGGCCGACTGGTCGGCGCTCGCGGGCGCCGTCACCGGGCTCGGCCGCCGGCACGCGCTCGTGGTGCTCCTGACCCCGCTGGAGCCGTCCGCCGTCGAGGAGGGGCTGCTGCCGGTGCTCACGACCCTGACCCGTCACCACCGGGTCGTGCTGGCCTCCGTCCGCGACCCCGCGCTGGACCGGCTCGCCGGCTCCCGGGACGACCTCGCGCAGGTGTACGACGCCGCGGCCGCCGAGCAGGTGCTGCTCCGGCGACGCCGGACCGCCGAGCTGCTCGACACCCTCGGGGTGCACGTGGTGGACACCGACGCGGACCGACTGCCGCCGGCGCTGGCCGACCTGTACCTCGACCTGAAGGCTCGAGGGCTGCTGTAGGGCTAGGCCTGGGTGGCGACCCGGTCCTCCAGGAGCGCCGGGTCGAGGTCACCGGTGTGGCCGCGGCGGACGGCCGCCCGGCCCAGGACGAAGACGTAGGCGAAGAAGAGCGCCTCGGCGGTGATCCCGATGCCGACCCTCGCCCAGGTCGGCAGGCCGGAGGGCGTCACGAAGGCCTCGATGATGCCGCTGACGAGGAGCACGACCACCAGCCCGAGTACGACCGTCCCGGCCGTGCGTCCCTCGCGGGCCATCGACTGGGACCGGGTCAGCTCGCCGGGGTCCACCCACGACCAGAACAGGCGCAGCCCCACCCCGCCGGCCACGAAGACCGCGGTCAGCTCCAGCAGGCCGTGCGGCAGGATCAGGCCCCAGAAGTGCTCGCCGTGCCCGGCCCGATGCATGATCGAGCCGATGATCGCGAGCCTGGCGACGTTGGAGAACAACAGGTAGACGACCGGGAAGCCCAGGATGCCGAAGGCCACGCACAGGGCTGCCACGAAAGCGTTGTTGATCCAGACCTGGGCGGCGAAGTGGCTGGCGGCGAACTCGCTGTAGTAGCCCTCGAAGTCCTCGTTGACGAGGTCCTCGATCTCGGCGGGCGACATCATGCTCTGCTCGACGCTCGGGTGCTGCAGGAGCCACAGCAGCATCACGGCCGTGACCACGACGTTGGCCGCCAGCACCCCGATCCACCACCATCGCTGGCGGTAGAGCGCGGCCGGGAACCGGTCGGTGAAGAAGGCCGCGACGCCCCGCCAGGTGGTCACGTGGGTGGCGGTGGCCCGGTTGCGGGCGCGGGCCAGCAGCGAGGACAGGTGGGCGACCAGCGACGCGTCGGCCGCGGAGGTGCGCACGACCGAGAGGTGGGTGGCCACCTGCTGGTAGCGCTCGACCAGCTCGTCACTCTCGGCACCGCTGAGCCGGCGTTGCGCCACGAGCGACTCCAGCCGCTGCCACTCGTGAGCGTGCGCGAGCACGTAGGCGTCGAGATCCACGCGGCCAGCCTAGGGTGACGGGCGTGACGACGACGACGTTGCCGGACGGCCGTACGGCGCAGCTGTGGCTCGGCGGGGCCGACCAGGGTCCGGTCGTGGTGTTCCTGCACGGCTGCCCGGACACCCGGCACGCGGCGATGACCGGCGAGGGCGCAGCGCGCGCGGCCGGGGTCCGGCTGCTGTGCGTCAACCGCCCGGGCTACGGCCACTCGACCTACCACCCGCCCGACGCAGGCACCGTGGCAGACGACGTGGTCGCCGTCCTCGACCGGATCGGGATCGGCAGGTTCGGTGTGCTCGCCATGTCCATCGGCGGCGGGTACGGCGTGTCCCTCGCCGCGCGGCATCCCGACCGGGTGCAGGTGCTCGGTCTGGTGTCGACCCAGTACCGCCAGGAGCCGGGAACCGTCGAGCAGACGATGGAGGCGGCGCGGCCGGAGTTCGCGGCGTGGGTGGCCACGATCCGGCCGGAGGACCCCGACGACTCCGCGCTGGCGGCCCGGTGGCGTGGGTCCCTGCCCGAGCAGGACGCGGCGCTGCTCGCGGACATGCCGGATGCCGAGGTCGCGGCCGCCGCGCGCGAGGCGCTGGCCCAGCACGAGGGGTTCCTGCGCGACGCGGCGGTGGCGTTCCGGCCCTGGCCCCACCCGCCGGAGGACGTCCGGTGCCCGGCCTATGCCTGGTCCGGGGAGCTGGACACCAACGCCCCCGCCGCCGACACCGCAAGGCTGACCGCACGCCTCGGCGCGCGGCACGTCGTCCGCCCCGACACCACCCACCTCGCCGCTCTGCTGCGCCACTGGCCGGACCTGCTCGCCACGCTGCGCCCGCACCTAGACTGATCCCGTGGCCGGGCCCGAGTTCGCGACTCTCACCACCGACGACCTCGTCACCGGCGAGGCCGTCGCCCTCGACCTCCCCCCGGCCGGCCTCGGGACCCGGATGGTCTCCGGCCTCATCGACGTCACCGCCACGCTCCTGCTGCTCGTCGCCATCGTGATGCTCTACGCAACGGCCAGCCTGCAGACCGACCAGGCACTGCAGTGGGTGGCGTGGATCGGCACCCTGATCACCGTCTTCCTGATCCTGCCCACGACCCTCGAGACGCTCACCCGCGGCAAGTCGCTGGGCAAGCTGGCCATGGGCCTGCGCGCGGTGCGCGACGACGCCGGTCCCGTCTCCTTCCAGCAGTCGTTCGTCCGGGCCCTGGTCGCGGTGGTCGAGGTGTATCTCTTCACCGGCGTGCCGGCGTTCTTCTGTGCTCTGGTCAACTCGCGCGGCAAGCGGCTGGGCGACCTCGCGGCCGGCACCTACGTCGTCCGCGAACGCGTGCGGCTGCGGCTGGCGCCACCACCGCCGATGCCGCCCCGTCTGGCTGCCTGGGCGAGGTCCGCCGACATCGCGGCACCCCCGGCCGGACTGGTCCTGGCCGTGCGCCAGTACCTGGGCCGACTGCCCACGATCGACCCCGCATCGCGGGCGAGGATCGGTGCGAGGCTGGCCGAGGAGGTCGCGGCGTACGTCGCCCCGGCGCCGCCGTCGGGCACCGTCCCGGAGGAGTTCCTCTGCGCGGTCCTGGCGTCACGCCGAGAGCGCGACGCGGCAAGGCTGGCCAGGGAAGCAGCGCTGCGAGCCCGCCTGACCGCACGCCGCTGAGGGGCCGTCGACCCGTTGCAGGCCGTCCCGTACGGACCTACCGTCGGAGCATGCTGGACGGCCCGGTCGGTGGGGTGCTGGCCATCGCCGTCGCCACGGCGGTCGCGGCGGTGGCCTTCGGCGCGGTGTTCTACTTCGCAGAGATGGTGGCCCTGACCGTGCGGGCGGGCCGGCTCCTGCACCTCATTCCCCCGCCGCCACCGGCCCCCGTCGGCATGCCGCTGGAACGGATCGCCGCCGATCTCCGCCGGCTGCACCGCGAGGTCCGCCGTCACCCGCCGGGCATGCCGATGGCGAAGTTCAGGGGGATGATGGCGGCCTACGACGACGCGCTTCTCGACGCCTGCCGTGCCCTCGACCTGCCGACCGACCTCCCGGGGCTGCCCGAGGGCGTGGAGCGCGAGTCCGAGCGGCTGCGCCTGGAGTTCGAGCTCGAGCGGGCCGGGATCAGGTTCCGGGAGCGCTGAGCCCCTCGCCGAGGCGGGTGTAGGCGAGGTCGGTGATCGCGCGCCCCGCGGCGACGCCCTTGCGCTCGAAGCGGGTGAGCGGGCGCTCCTCCCACCGGTTGGTGACCCCGCCTGACAGCAGGGGCTCGACGTCCAGCACGTCCTTCATCTGCTGCGCGTAGTCGTCCCAGTCGGTGGCCAGCCGCCAGGTCGCACCGGGCGCCAGCCGGGTCGCGGCGAGGTGCGCGAACCTCGGGGTGACGAGTCGCCGCTTGTGGTGCCGCGTCTTCGGCCAGGGGTCCGGGAAGAAGGTCCACAGCCCGGCCAGCGAGTTCTCCGCGACCAGGTGCTCCAGCGCCCAGACCGCGTCGACCGAGCAGAACCTGACGTTGTTGGCCCCGGCCGCCGCCACCCGACCCAGCCCGTCGGCGACTCCCGGGCGCCACACCTCGAGCGCGAGCACGTCGTGGTCCGGCCGGGCGGCGGCCAGCGCCGCCGTGGCCTCTCCGACCCCGGACCCGATCTCGACGACCAGGGGGGCGTCGCGTCCGAACCACGAGCGCCAGGAGAAAGCCGGGTCGTCCAGCGCCTCCTCGGGGATCACCCACCTCTCGTGGTGCGCCTCCCAGGCCGCCGCCTGGGTCGGCGTGAAGCGACTGCCCCGTCGGGAGTAGGAGAGCACCTCGCGCATCCGCCGCCCGTCGTCGGTCAGCCGATGATGCGGGCGTCCCGGACGGACTCGTTCCTCGACCATCCGGCCATCTTCTCAAGAGCCGCGAGGACGAGGACCACGCCTTTCGCCGACCCCCGCACCGGGTCCGATGCCGACCGTGACACCGAGGTCGGTGTGGCGGTCGCTGCCGCTTCCCGGCTAGGAGTCCAGAGGCACCGACGAGTGCTCGTGCGCGGAGACACAGAACTCGTTGCCGCCCGGGTCGGTGAGGGTGACCCACGGAAAGCCCTCGTCGCGCCGTCCGACGACCGTGGCACCGGCGTCGACGAGCTCGTCGACCGCTGACTCGAGGTCGGCGGCGACCAGGTCGAGGTGCAGCCTGTTCTTGCCGGGGGTCGGGTCGTCGACCTTCTGGAAGGACAGCAGCGCCGGCAGCCCGCCTCCGGCGAGCACGACGTACCAGCCGCCGTTGGTCTCGGTCACCGCGGCGCCGAGCCTCCCGGCCCACCACCCGGCGAGTCCCTCCGCGTCGGTGGTGTCGATCGTGACCATGCCGAGCCTCAGCGTCATGCCCACCACGCTAGGGGTTCGCCCGCCCGAGACGCAGTTCGGCCCCGGAGCCGAGGCTCCGGGGCCGAACTGGTGGTTCAACCGGTCAGTGACCGGCGGGGATCACTTCGTGATCTTCGTGACCCGGCCGGCGCCGACGGTGCGGCCGCCCTCACGGATCGCGAACCGCAGGCCCTCGTCCATGGCGATCGGCTGGATGAGCTCCACCGACATCTCGGTGTTGTCACCCGGCATGACCATCTCGGTGCCCTCGGGGAGGGTCACCACGCCGGTCACGTCCGTCGTACGGAAGTAGAACTGCGGGCGGTAGTTGTTGAAGAACGGCGTGTGACGGCCGCCCTCCTCCTTCGAGAGGATGTAGACCGAGGCCTCGAAGTTGGTGTGCGGGGTCGTGGTGCCCGGCTTGATGACCACCATGCCGCGCTCGACGTCCTCGCGCTTCGTGCCGCGGAGCAGCAGTCCGACGTTCTCGCCGGCCTGGCCCTCGTCGAGCAGCTTGCGGAACATCTCGACGCCGGTGACCGTCGTCTTCTGCGACTTCTCGCGGATGCCGACGATCTCGACCTCCTCGTTGACCTTCACGATGCCGCGCTCGATGCGACCGGTGATCACGGTGCCGCGACCGGTGATGGTGAAGACGTCCTCGACGGGCATCAGGAACGGCTTCTCGGTCTCGCGCTCCGGGGTCGGGATGTAGTCGTCGACGGCCTGCATGAGCTCCGCGATGGACTCGCCCCACTTCTCGTCGCCGTTCAGCGCCGGGAAGGCAGCGACCTTGACGACCGGGATGTCGTCGCCGGGGAACTCGTACTCCGAGAGGAGCTCGCGCACCTCCATCTCGACGAGCTCGACGAGCTCCTCGTCGTCGACCATGTCGCACTTGTTCAGCGCGACGACCAGGGCGGGAACACCCACCTGGCGGGCGAGCAGGACGTGCTCACGCGTCTGGGGCATCGGGCCGTCGGTGGCCGCGACCACGAGGATCGCACCGTCCATCTGAGCCGCTCCGGTGATCATGTTCTTGATGTAGTCGGCGTGACCGGGGCAGTCGACGTGCGCGTAGTGACGGCTCTCGGTCTGGTACTCGACGTGCGCGATCGAGATCGTGATGCCGCGCTGACGCTCCTCGGGTGCCTTGTCGATCTCGTCGAACGGCGTGAACGGGTTCAGGTCCGGGTGCTTGTCGTGCAGGACCTTCGTGATCGCTGCGGTCAGCGTCGTCTTGCCGTGGTCGATGTGACCGATGGTGCCGATGTTCACGTGCGGCTTGGTCCGCTCGAACTTCGCCTTAGCCACTGTGGGCTCCTCCTGGTGTGGTTGTTACCTGACTCGTGTTGCGTTTACTTGTGCCGAGGATCCTGACGAGGCTACTCGCCGCGGACCTTCTTGATGATCTCGTCGGCGATGGTCTGGGGAACCTCGGCGTACGAGTCGAACTCCATCGAGTACGACGCCTGCCCCGAGGTCTTCGACCTCAGGTCGCCAACGTACCCGAACATCTCGGACAGCGGGACGAGGGCGTCGACGACCCGGTCGCCGTGCCTCTCCTCCATGTTGCGAACCTGGCCGCGCCGGCTGTTGATGTCGCCGATCACGTCCCCGAGGAAGTTCTCGGGAGTGGTGACCTCGACCGCGAACATCGGCTCGAGCAGGACCGGCTTGGCCATGCGGGCGGCCTCCTTGAAGGCCTGGTTGCCGGCGATCTTGAAGGCCAGCTCGGAGGAGTCGACGTCGTGGTAGGCGCCGTCCTCGAGCGTGAACTTCACGTCGACCATCGGGTAGCCGGCGAGCACGCCGAACTCCATGGCCTCCTGGCCGCCCTGGTCGACCGACGGGATGTACTCCTTCGGGACCCGGCCACCGGTGACGTTGTTGGCGAACTCGTAGCCCGCGCCGGCGCCCGTCTCCGGGTCGACGTTCGGCCCGAGGGAGACGACGACCTTGGCGAACTGGCCGGAGCCACCGGTCTGCTTCTTGTGCGTGTAGCTGTGCTTGGAGACCTCCTTGCGGAGGGTCTCGCGGTAGGCCACCTGCGGCTTGCCGACGGTGGCCTCGACGCGGAACTCGCGCTTCATCCGGTCGACCAGGATCTCGAGGTGCAGCTCGCCCATGCCGGCGATGATCGTCTGACCGGTCTCCTCGTCGGCCTTGACCGTGAAGGTCGGGTCCTCGTCGGAGAGCCGCTGGATCGCGATGCCGAGCTTCTCCTGGTCGCCCTTCGTCTTGGGCTCGATGGCGACCTCGATCACGGGGGCCGGGAAGGTCATGGACTCCAGGACGACCGGGTGCTGGGCGTCGCACAGCGTGTGCCCGGTCTTGGTGTCCTTGAGGCCCATGACGGCCACGATCTGGCCGGCGCCGACCGACGCGATCTCCTCACGCTTGTTGGCGTGCATCTGGTAGACCTTGCCGATCCGCTCCTTGCGGCCGTTGACCGAGTTGGTCACGGTCGAGCCCGCCTCGAGCTTGCCGGAGTAGACCCGGACGTAGATCAGCTTTCCGAGGTGGGGGTCGGAGGCGATCTTGTAGGCCAGGCCGGAGAACGGCTCGTCGTCGGAGGGCTTGCGGACGATCTCCTCGTCCTCGTCCTTGACCGAGTGGCCGACGATGCCCTCGATGTCGAGCGGCGACGGGAGGAACTTCACGACCGCGTCGAGCAGGGGCTGGACGCCCTTGTTCTTGAACGCGGTGCCGCACAGGACAGGGTTGACCTTGTCGGCCAGGGTGGCGCGCCGGATCGCGGCCTCGAGCTCCTCCACGGAGATGTCCTCGCCCTCGAGGTACTTCTCCATGATGTCGTCGTCGGCCTCGGCCAGGGTCTCGAGGAACTTCTCGCGGTACTCCGCGACCTGCTCGGCCATCTCGGCCGGGATCTCCTCGACCTCGTAGTCCTCGCCCATCTTGGTCTCGCCGCGCCAGGTGAGGGCGCGCATCCCGACCAGGTCGACGACCCCGAGGAAGTCGCTCTCGGCACCGATCGGCAGCTGCAGGACCAGCGGCGTGGAGTTGAGCCGGTCGACCATCATGTCGACGCAGCGGAAGAAGTCCGCACCGGTGCGGTCCAGCTTGTTCACGAAGCACATCCGGGGCACGGAGTACTTGTTGGCCTGCCGCCAGACCGTCATCGTCTGGGGCTCCACGCCGGCCACCCCGTCGAACACGGCGACCGCGCCGTCGAGGACGCGCAGCGAGCGCTCGACCTCGGCGGTGAAGTCGACGTGACCAGGGGTGTCGATGATGTTGATCTGGTGGTCCTTCCACCAGCAGGTGGTCGCGGCGGAGGTGATGGTGATGCCGCGCTCCTGCTCCTGCTCCATCCAGTCCATCGTGGCCGCGCCCTCGTGGACCTCACCGATCTTGTAGGTGATGCCGGTGTAGAAGAGGATGCGCTCGGTGGTGGTGGTCTTCCCGGCATCGATGTGCGCCATGATGCCGATGTTGCGGACCTTGTTGAGGTCCGTGGTGATGTCGACAGCCACTGTCAGCGTTCCTTAGGAAGTGGGTGGGGTGGTCATGCGCGGCGGATCCCCCGGCAGGGGAGCCGCCGGCGCGATCACCAGCGGTAGTGGGCGAAGGCCTTGTTGGACTCGGCCATCTTGTGGGTGTCCTCGCGCTTCTTCACCGCGGCACCGAGGCCGTTGGAGGCGTCGAGGATCTCGTTCATCAGGCGCTCGGACATCGTCTTCTCACGACGGTCC
>NZ_DASSXS010000038.1:0-5588 GCF_035703625.1 Nocardioides sp.
GGGCACCCTCTCGTCGCTGCTGCTCTGCGGGGTGGCGTTCGCCCTCGGGGTGATCGGCCGCGACAACTACCTCTCCAGCCAGGTGAGGGCGCGCGAACGCCGGATCCTCGCCGAGTTCCCGACCATCGCCGAGCTGCTGGCCCTGGCAGTGGCCGCCGGCGAGAGCCCCGTCGCGGCGCTGGACCGCGTCTGCCACCGCAGTGGCGGCGAGCTGTCCCGGGATCTCCGCAAGGTGCTCGCCGCCGTTCGCACCGGCGAGCCCGTCGGCTCCGCCTTCGACGCGTGGGCCGCCACCACCGGGCTTCCGCTGGTCGCGCGGTTCGCCCAGGGAATCGCCGTCGCCCTCGAACGCGGCACACCCCTGGCCGACGTGCTGCACGCCCAGGCCGCCGACGTCCGCGAGGCGGGGCGCCGCGAGCTGATCGAGATCGCCGCCCGCAAGGAGGTCTTCATGATGGTGCCGGTCGTGTTCCTGATCCTGCCGGTCACCGTGTTCTTCGCCTTCTGGCCGGGCGTCATCGGCCTCAACCTCACGACCCCATGACCACCACTCCACGAGAACGGGGACACCCGATGCACCAACCCATCGCGACGATCGCCCGACGGTACGCCGTTCCGGCCGCTCCTCGGGTCCGCGACGAACGCGGCGACGTACCCGGCTGGGTGCTGGTCACCGTGATGACCGCCGGGTTGGTCGCGGTCATCTGGGGCGTGGCGGACGATCAGCTGATCGACCTGCTGCGCAGCGCGCTGAACTCCGTGCGCAACTGACCATGCCCGCCGTCCGGCGACCGCTCGCGAGGCCACCGGCCGAGCGCGGCTCCGCGGTGGTCGACTTCGTGCTGGTGCTGCTGGTGATCACCCCGCTGTTCCTGGGCATCCTCCAGGTCGCGCTGGTGCTGATGGTGCGCAACACCCTGGCCTCGGCGGCCTCCGAGGGCGCGCGCTACGCCGCCACGCTCGACCGGGGGCCGGAGGACGGGGTGGCCCGGACGCGCCAGCAGGTGGACCGGGCGATCGCCGGACGCTTTGCCCGTGACGTCGAGGCGGACACGGTGCTGGTCGACGGCGCCCCCGCGGTCCGGGTCACCGTGCACGCCACGGTCCCGGCGCTCGGGATCGGCGGGCCGGGGGTGTCCCTGACGGTCACCGGCCACGCGATCGAGGAGCAGCCGTGACGCGCCGCGACGAGCGGGGGAGTGCGCTGGTCGAGCTGACCTGGCTGGGGCTCCTGCTGCTGGTGCCCCTGCTGTGGATCGTCCTGTCCGTCTTCGAGGTGCAGCGAGGTGCGTTCGCGGTCAGCGGCGCGGCCCGCGCGGCCGGCCGGGCCTACGCCCTGGCCCCCACCGATGCAGTCGGGGAGGCGCGGGCCGAGGCGGCGGCCCGACAGGTCCTGGTCGACCACGGGATCGGTGAGCAGCCCCTCGGGATGAAGGTGACCTGTGCGCCGGCCGGAGACTGCCACGCCCCGGGCGCCGTGGTCACCGTCGAGCTGGGGTCGCAGGTGGACCTCCCGCTGCTGCCCGACGTCCTCGGTGGCGGGTCGCCCAGCTTTGCGGTGGATGCCAGCCACACCGTCCCCATCGGCCAGTTCAGGGACACCCAGTGACCCGGGACGAGCGTGGGCAGACCACCGTGCTGATCGTCGGGCTGGCCGGCTTCCTGCTCATGGCGATCGTGGTGGTCGTGGACGCCTCGGCCGCGTTCCTCCAGCGGCAGGGGCTCGACACGGTCGCCGACGGCGCGGCCCTGGCCGGAGCCGACGCCGGGTCGCGCAACCTCGAGACCATCTACGGCTCCGGTGTCGGTGCGCAGCCGCGTCTCGAGCAGGCCGAGGCCCTCGCGCGGGCCGCCGTCGAGGACTACCTCGTCCGCACCGAGGCCCGGTCCCGCTATCCCGGCCTGCGGTACGTCGTCTCCTTCGACCCGGCCGACAGCAGTGTGGTCGTGCAGGTCAGCGCCCCGCTCGACCTCCCGCTGACCATCCCCGGATCGCCCGAGCGACCGGTCGTCGGCACGGTCGGGTCGGCCGTCGTGCAGGTCGAGTCCTCCGGCTGAGACCCACGATGAAAGGGTGCGGGCGTGAGCCCGTCGTACTCCTTCCGCCGCTCCTGGACCGTTCCGTTCCCGCTCGCGCGGGTGCACGCGCTGCTGGTCGACCTCGAGCGCTACCCGGAGTGGTGGCCGCAGGTGCGGGCGGTGGCCAGCCTCGGTGAGGACGACGCGCTGGTGGTCTGCCGGTCGGCGCTGCCGTACTCGCTCAACCTGACCCTGCACGCCGTGCGGCGCGACCCCACCCACCTCGAGACGACGCTGAGCGGTGACCTCGAGGGCGTCGTCCGGTGGTACCTCGCCGACTTCGGGCCGGAGACCCGGATGGACTTCGAGCAGGACGTGGCGGCCACCGGCCGGTTCCTGCGCGTCGCGGCGAGCGCGGCCCGCCCGCTGACGGTGTGGAACCACGAGCGGATGATGAAGGGCTGCCTGGCCGGGCTGCACGCCCGGCTGGGATGACGGACGGCGCTCAGGCCCGGTCGAGCGCCGGGCGGTAGAACGCCTCGCCCGCGAACGGCCCACCTACGTGGGCGGCCTCGAACTCGTCCTCGGACCGGGCGGACACGGTCTCGGCGAACTCCTCGGCGTCGTCGACGGGCTCGTAGCCCAGCCGGCGCCCGGGCTCCAGGTCCCACCAGCGGCGGGTGTTGGCCGAGATGCCGTAGAGGACGGCGTACCCGGGGGCGGGTGCGGTCAGGGCCGCGTCGAACATCCGCACGCAGTCGTCGTGGGAGAGCCAGGTCGACAGGTGCCGGGTGGTCTCGGGCTGGGGGAGGAACGACCCGATCCGGCAGGACACCGCGTCCAGCGGGTAGCGGTCGGCGTACAGGCTGAGCAGCGCCTCGGCCGCGACCTTGCCCACGCCGTAGAACGTGTCCGGCCGGGGGCGCAGGTCGTCGCCGACCTGCGCCGCGGCGTCCCGGGGGCGGGGCGTGCGGCCGACGGCGTGGTTGGACGAGGCGTAGACGATCCGCTGCACGTCGTTCTCGACCATCGCGTCGAGCAGCGCGGCGGTGGTGACGACGTGGGAGGTCAGGCTGTCGGGCAGGCTGGCCTCGTCCGGGTGCCCCGCGAGGTGTACGACGGCCTCGGGCGACTCGGCCTCGAAGACCGAGGCGACGGCGTCCGGGTCGGCACAGTCCACGCTGTGCCACGGACCGTCGAAGCCCTCCGGCTCGACGACCCGGTCGAGGCCGATGACCCGGTGGCCGCGGTCGGCCAGGCCGACGGTGACCACGCGTCCGATGCTGCCGGCGGCGCCGGTGAGGAGTACTCGCACGGCCCAAACGCTAGCGGCCAGGGCCCGTGGTCAGGCCGACTCCTCCTGGTCGGACTCGTCCCTCGACCCGTCGTCGTCGTTGTCGGGGCCGTGCCCGCGCTCGGCGGCCGGCTCGGTCGGGTCGACGATGCCACCGCCGCCGCCCTCGTCGTCGTCGAACTTCCAGTCGTCGGTGTCGAAGGTGCGCTGGGTGTTGTCGACCTCCGCCCCCTCGGGCCGGTTCTCGGGGTCGAGGCGGCGCTCCCGCTCCTCCTCGATCTCCTTCTGCTCCTCCTCGTCGGGAGGGTTCTCGCGGAACGTCGCACTGGGGTCGGCGCTGCCGGCGCTGCCTTCCTCGGCGGCCGGGTCGTCGCCCGAGCTGTCGTCCTGGGGTTCCTTGTCGTCCGCGTCAGTCATCGGTCCTCCGTCGGGTGGTGTCCGTTCATGCAAGCGACGTACCCACCGGCTGTCAACGGATGCTCAGATCCGCGGGACGACCTCGCCGAGCAGCTTGCCCATCCGCGTGGCCGCCTCCTGGCCGGCCGCCAGGACCTCCTCGTGGTCCAGCGGCTCGCCGGTGATGCCGGCGGCGAGGTTGGTGACCAGGCTGATGCCGAGGATCTCCATCCCGGCCTCCCGGGCCGCGATCGCCTCGAGCGTGGTGCTCATCCCGACCAGGTCGCCGCCGATCGCGCGGACCATGCCGATCTCGGCCGGCGTCTCGTAGTGGGGCCCCGGGAACTGGACGTAGACGCCCTCCTCGAGGCTGGGGTCGACGCCGCGGCACAGGTCGCGCAGCCGCGGCGAGTAGAGGTCGGTGAGGTCCACGAAGTTCGCGCCCTCGATCGGGCTGGTCGCGGTCAGGTTGATGTGGTCGCGGATCAGCACCGGCGTCCCGGGCGCCCACGACTCGTTGAGCCCACCGCAGCCGTTGGTGAGCACGACGGCCCGGCAGCCCGCAGCCGCGGCGGTGCGGACGCTGTGGACCACGGCCGCGACCCCGCGACCCTCGTAGAAGTGGGTGCGGCCCAGGAACACCAGCAGCTGCCGGTCACCGGCGCGCACGGACCGGATCTTGCCCGCGTGACCCTCGACGGCCGGCGGCGCGAATCCCGGCAGGTCGGTGGTGAGCAGCTCGGCGGTGGTCTCGCCCAGCGCGTCGGCGGCCGGGAGCCAGCCGGAGCCGAGCACCAGCGCGGTGTCGTGGGTCTCGACCGCGGTGAGCTCGCGCAGTCGGGCGGCCGCGTCGGCGGCCAGGGCGGAGGGCGTGGTCGTGTCGGTCACGGGGGCGACTCTAGTGATTGTCGATCCGGGCTCGCCTGCGGCACGATCACCGGCATGATCGATCACCTCGGCATCAACTGCACCGACCTCCAGGCGACCGCCTCGTTCTACGACGAGGTGCTGGCCACCCTCGGCCATCGCCGGCTCCTCGACTTCGAGGTCGCGATCGGATACGGCACCGACAAACCGGACTTCTGGCTGTCGACGTTCGAGGGGGTCGGCCCCAACCGGGAGGTGCACGTCGCCTTCACCGCCCCCGACGCCGACGGCGTACGCGCCTTCTTCGATGCGGCTGTGGCCCGGGGCGCGGAGGTGCTGCACGAGCCGCGGCTGTGGCCGGAGTACCACGAGCGCTACTTCGGCGCGTTCGTCCGGGACCCGGAGGGCAACAACCTCGAAGCGGTCTGCCACACGGGCGACGGCGCCTGATCCCCGACTCAACGGTCACGAAACCCCAACTCGAGGAGCGGGAATCCCCGACTCAACGAGAGGGGGTCAGAGGCCGGTGGAGCGGCAGGGGCGGCGGCGCAGGGCCGCGACGTAGTCGGCCGGGGCGCCGGCGGCCTCGGCGGCCTCGGCCAGCACCCCGAGGTACGACGCCGAGGGCAGACCGCCCTCGAAGGCGTCGAGGACGTAGGTCCACACCACCATCTCGCCGTTGAGGGTCGAGACCCGGACCCGCGTCTTGCGGTAGAGGCCGAGGTCGGCGGCCTCCCAGCCGTCCAGCGCGGCCTCGTCCTCGCGGGTGATGTCGTAGATGGCCACGAAGACCTGATCGAGCGGGTCCTGGACGATCGTGGAGAGCGCGCCGTCCCAGCCGTGCTCCTCGCCGCCGAAGGTGAGCCGCCACCCGGTGAGCCAGCCGGTGGTGCTCAGCGGGGAGTGCGGGCAGCGCTCGCCCATGCGGGCCGGGTCGAGGTTGGTCCCGTAGGCGGCGTACAGCGTCACGGCTAGAGATTAGCGAGGGTGGCGGTCCCGTTAGGCTGATCTC
>NZ_DASSXS010000030.1:0-7888 GCF_035703625.1 Nocardioides sp.
CCCTCGACCAGCGGGGGGCTCTACCGGCAGGGCGACGGCATCGCCCTGGAGCCCCAGCTCTTCCCCGACTCGCCCCACCATCCGGAGTGGCCCTCGGCCGTGCTCGAGCCCGGCGATCGCTACCGCGCCACGATCGAGTACCAGGTCAGGCCAGGAGCCGGCGTAGGGCCGTGATGGCCCCCCGGAGGTAGGTCTCGACCACCTGGCGCTGCTGGTCGTCGAGACCGGAGTCGAGCTCGTGCAGGGCGGTGAACATCGGGGTGAGGTGGCCGATGATCTCGGCCGCCCCGGACTCCGTGATGGTCACGTGGGTACGCCGCCGGTCCGACTCGTGGGGGACGCGCACCACGTGACCGCGTGCGGTCAGGCGGTCGACGATCCCCGACGACGCGGCGGTGCTGACCCCGAGGCGGCGGGCCAGGTCCGCGGGACCCATCGGCCCCTCGAAGAGCAGCTCCAGGGTCTGCAGCTCGGTGTGGCTGAGGGAGGCCCGACGGGCCACGGTCGGGCCGACGCGACCGGCCACGTCCAGCAGCTCGCGCAGCGCCAGCAGGGTGCTCGTCTGCAGCGCCTCGCTCGGAAGACCGGCATGCTCCTCGGCCGAGCGCGGCGACGACGATGCGCTAGAATCATTCACCAACTTAGCAATCTTGTGAGAAACCTTGTGAGGTAATTCTAGATGAGTGCCGATGCTCGTGGGCTCACCCCGGCGCGCGCCGTTGCCGCCGTCCTGCTCGGGCTCCTCGGCGCCGGCGTGCTGATCGGCGTCCTGGGCGAGGCGGAACTGACGCCCGGGGTCACCGACACCGCGCCCGTGGGCGCCGACAGCACCCGGGTGCTGGAGCTCCAGTCGAAGTTCACCGACGGCGGCGAGCAGGCCGCGGTGGTGCTCTATGCCACCGAGACCGGGACGCTGTCGCCGGCCGATGTCGCCAGTCTCGAACGTGGCTTCGGCGAGGCCACCGGGAGTCCCGCACCGCTCCGGTTGAGTGACGACGGTACGGCGGCGATCGGGGTGACCACCGTGCCCGGGACCGGCTCGGCGGCGATCTCGGACGGGGTTGCCGAGCTCCGCACCGAGGTCGCCCGAGACCTGCCGGAGGGCGTGAGTGCGCAGGTCACCGGTCCGGCCGCGATCCAGGCCGACCTGTCGGCGGTCTTCGACGGAGCCGACACCCGCCTGCTGCTGGTGACCGCGTGCGTGGTCGCGGTCCTGCTGATCCTCACCTACCGCAGCCCCATCCTGTGGGTGATCCCGCTCGCGGTGGTCGGGCTCGCCGACCGGCTGGCCGCCGTCCTGGCGACCCAGACGCTCGCCGCGGTCGACATCCCGTGGGACGAGTCGACGGTGGGCATCCTCTCGGTGCTGGTGTTCGGCGCCGGAACCGACTACGCGCTGTTGCTGATCTCGCGCTACCGGGACGAGCTGCGCCTCCACGAGGACCGCTACGCCGCGATGCGCAGGGCCTGGCGGCGGACCGCCGAGGCGGTGCTCTCCAGCGCCTCGACCGTCGTGGTCGGCGTCCTCACGCTGCTGCTCTGCTCGTTCCCGACGACGCGCGGTCTGGGTGTGGCCAGCGCGGTGGGCATCGTGGTGGCCGCAGCCGGAGCCCTGCTCCTCCTGCCCGCGGCGCTGGTGCTCTGTGGCCGATGGGTGTTCTGGCCGGTCGTGCCACGCGTGGGGCAGCAGACGCTGGTGGAGTCGAACTCCTTCTGGGGACGGGTCGGCCGCGTCGTCGGGCGGGTGCCGGGCCGGCTGGTCGCCGGTTCGGTGCTGCTGCTGGCGGTGATGGCGGCCGGGCTGACCCAGGTGGAGACGGGACTCTCCACCTCCGAGCAGTTCCTCGACGAGCCGGAGGCGATCGCGGCGGCCGACCGGCTCGCGGAGAGCTACCCGGCCGGTGCGTCCGAGCCCACGGTGGTCGTCACCGCCGAGGATCCCGACCAGGTGGCCGAGACCGTCGCGGCGGTCCCGCGCGCGGCACCCGGACCGGCGGTGGCGGGGACCGACGGCTGGAGCCGGCTGACCGTCGTCCTCGACGCGGTGCCCGGCAGCGCTGCCGCGGAGCAGGCGGTGCTCGACCTGCGTTCCGCGCTCGGCGGGTACGACGAGACCTACGTCGGCGGCGCCGAGGCGGAGGCGATCGACGAGGCGGATGCAGCCGCCCGCGACCGCAGGGTGGTGATCCCCCTGGTGCTGCTGCTCGTCCTGGTCGTCCTGATGCTGCTCCTGCGGTCGGTGGTCGCGCCGCTGATCCTGGTCGCCACCGTCGTGGGGACCTACCTCGCCGCTCTCGGGGTCTCCTGGTGGGTGTTCACCGGGCTGCTGGGCTTCGAGGCGATCGACGTCGGGATGCCGCTGCTCGCGTTCCTGTTCCTGGTCGCTCTCGGCGTCGACTACAACATCTTCCTGGTCACCCGGGCAGCCGAGGAGTCGCCCGGCAGCGGAACCCGGGACGGGATGCTCCGTGCACTCACGGCGACCGGCGGGGTGATCACCAGCGCCGGGATCCTGCTGGCGGCGGTGTTCGCGGTGCTCGGCGTGCTCCCCCTGGTGGTGCTGGCGCAGCTCGGCGTGGTGATCGGGATCGGTGTCCTGCTCGACACGCTGCTGGTGCGGACGGTGCTCGTGCCGGCCATCGCGGTCGGCCTGGGGGAGTGGTTCTGGTGGCCCCGGAAGTTCGGTCCGCGAACACCGCGGCGTGAAGGCGCCACCCGGTCTGCGTCACACTCGGGTGGTCGGGAGGTGTCCGGAGCCCTTCCGGGACAGGAGTGATGGCATGGCGAACCGCCTGGCGGGCGCGACCAGTCCCTACCTGCTCCAGCACGCCGACAACCCCGTCGACTGGTGGGAGTGGGGGGAGGACGCCTTCGCGGAGGCGCGCCGGCGCGACGTCCCGGTGCTCCTGAGCGTCGGGTACGCCGCGTGCCACTGGTGCCACGTGATGGCCCACGAGTCGTTCGAGGACCAGGCGACCGCGGACTACCTCAACCAGCGGTTCGTCAGCGTCAAGGTCGACCGTGAGGAACGACCCGACGTGGACGCGGTGTACATGACCGCCACCACCGCGATGACCGGGCACGCCGGGTGGCCGATGACCTGCGTGCTCGACCACGACGGCAACCCGTTCTTCGCCGGTACCTACTTCCCCGACCAGCCCCGGCAGGGTCAGCCGGCCTTCCGGCAGGTGCTGGAGGCACTCGCCGAGGCCTGGCAGCACCGGCGCGACGACATCGACCGGGTGACCGGCGACCTGCGCGAGCACCTGCGGCGCACGGCGACCCTGCCCTCCGGCAGCCTCGACCGCGACGTCCTCGACGCGGCCGTCGCGCACATCGAGCAGGACTACGACGCCGAGCGCGGCGGCTTCGGGGGCGCCCCGAAGTTCCCGCCGTCGATGGTGCTCGAGTTCCTGCTCCGCCACGGCACCGACCGGGCCGGGCTGATGGCGGCCTGGACGCTGGAGGCGATGGCCCGCGGCGGCATCCACGACCAGCTCGCTGGCGGCTTCGCCCGCTACAGCGTCGATGCCGACTGGATGGTGCCCCACTTCGAGAAGATGCTCTACGACAACGCCCAGCTCCTGCGGGTCTACGCCGAGTGGGCCGGCGTGGGTGACAGCGACATCGGGGTCTGGGCGGCCGAGGGCATCGCCGACTTCCTCCTCGGTGAGCTCCGGACGCCCGAGGGCGGCTTCGCCTCCGCCCTCGACGCCGACTCCGAGGGTGCCGAGGGGACGTTCTACGTGTGGACCCCCCAGCAGCTCGTCGACGTGCTCGGCCCGGACGACGGTCCGTGGACGGCCCGTCTGCTGTGGGTGACCGAGACCGGCACGTTCGAGCACGGTGCGTCCACCCTCCAGCTGCGCGAGGACCCCGAGGACCTCGAGCGGTGGTTCGACTGCCGGCGCCGGCTGCGCGAGGCGCGCGAGCAACGAGAGCGGCCGGCCCGGGACGACAAGGTGGTCGCGGCGTGGAACGGCCTGGCCATCAGCGGCCTCTGCGTCGCGGGCACCGTCCTCGGGATCCCCGCCTACGTCGACGCCGCCGTCGCGGCCGGTGAGCTGCTGCTGCGTACCCATCTCGTCGACGGTCGGCTCCGCCGGGTCTCGCGGGACGGCGTCGCGGGCTCCCCGGCCGGCGTGCTGGACGACTACGGGTGCGTGGCGGCCGGCTTGCTCGACCTCGTCCAGGCCACCGGCCAGTCCCGGTGGCTCGCCCCGGCGGGCGAGCTGCTCGACGTCGCCCTCGATCACTTCCGGGCCGACGACGGCGGCTTCTACGACACCGCGGACGACGCCGAGGCCCTGGTGGCCCGGCCCCGGGACCCCTCCGACAACGCCAGCCCGTCGGGGCTGTCCGCCATGGTCCACGCGCTGGCGTCGTACTCCGCCCTCACCGGTTCCGGACGGCACCGTCAGGCCGCGGAGGAGGCGCTGGCCACGACCCGTGTCCTCGCCGATCGTGCTCCCCGGTTCGCGGGCTGGTCGCTCGCCGCCGCCGAGGCCATGCTCGACGGGCCGCTCGAGATCGCGGTGGTGGGCCCGTCCGGGCCCGAGCGCCGCGCCCTCGAGGACCGGGCGCGCCGGATGCTCGGGTCGGTGGTCGTCGTCAGCGACGGGCCGCGCGACGACATCCCGCTCCTGAGCGGGCGGACCGCGGTGGACGGCCGTCCGGCGGCGTACGTGTGCCGCGGACTGGTGTGCGAGCGCCCGGTGACGGACCCCGCTGACCTAGGCTGGAGGAGCGCCGACGAGGGGGATCCCAGATGACCGACCAGGAACAGACCAAGCCGTCCACCCCCGCGGGGGGCACCGATCCGCTGCGCGGCTCCCGCACGAGCACCACCTGGGTGGCTGTGATCGGGCTGGTCGTGTTGCTTCTCCTGCTGGTGATCTTCATCGGCCAGAACACCCAGGACGTCCAGGTCGCCTTCTTCGGCTGGTCGGGCCAGGCCCCGCTGGCCGTCGCGCTCCTGATCGCCGCCACCAGCGGCATGATCGTGGCTGTCATCGCTGGTGCCCTGCGGATCCTGCAGCTGCGGCGCCGGGTCCGTCGCGAGCGCTGATCGGGTGGTGCGCTAGCGGGGGGACCGGTAGTGGCGGTAGGCGTAGAGGACTCCTGCGCCGGCCGCCAGTCCCGAGACGACCAGGGTGACTCCGGTCGCCCAGCCCCCGAGCAGCCACCAGCGCTCCGCGAACGGCCACCACTCCGGGGCAGGGGGTCGCACGGCCCAGATGACGCCGGTGCCGATGAGCCAGAGCACGCCGAGGAGCGACAACAGGATGCGGGGCCAGGTCTCCACCCCGTCGGCGGCGGCCTTGAGGGCGCGTTCCTTGACCGGCTCCACCCGCCGCTCGGCCCACGTGTACTGCTGGGAGAGCAGGGCGAGGCCGGCGAACAGGGCGAGCAGGCCGGGCCCGGGGAGCACCAGTGCGGCGATGCCGCCGATCACGAGAGCCCAGCCGAGCAACTCCAGGACGACCCGCCTGACCGCGCGCATCAGGAGGTGGTCAGCGCAGGGAGTACGTCGCCAGGGACACGCCCACGTAGTGGCTCACGAAGGCGAGGATCGTGAACGTGTGGAACACCTCGTGGAAGCCGAACCACCTCGGCCAGGGGTTGGGTCGCTGGAACCCGTAGACCACGCCGCCGAGGGTGTAGAAGATGCCGCCGGCGGCGACGAGCACGAGCGCGGCGACGCCGGTGCCCATCCCGATCCGGGACACACCGTCCGCGAACTGTGGGAGGAAGAACACCGCGGCCCAGCCCAGGGCGAAGTAGATCGGGACGTGCAGCCAACGCGGAGCGTCGGTCCAGAAGATGCGGAACAGCACGCCGAGGACGGCCCCGGTCCACACGGTCGCCAGCAGCACGACCTGGTCCTTGCCGTCGAGGAAGATGAGCGTGAACGGGGTGTAGGACCCGGCGATCAGGATGAAGATGTTGGAGTGGTCGAACCTGCGCAGCAGAGTCCAGGTGCGGGGCGACCAGGTGCCGCGGTGGTAGATCGCGGAGACGGTGAACAGGATCAGCGCCGAGGCCACGAAGACGCTCGAGCCGATCCGGGTCGTCTCGGTGGGGGAGAGCGCGATCAGCACGATCCCGGCGGCGACCGTCAGCGGGACGATCCCCAGGTGCAGCCAGCCCCGGAGCTTCG
Source organism: Nocardioides sp. (assembly GCF_035703625.1). Taxonomy (GTDB): domain Bacteria; phylum Actinomycetota; class Actinomycetes; order Propionibacteriales; family Nocardioidaceae; genus Nocardioides. The sequence continues at coordinate 6,161 of NZ_DASSXS010000030.1, forward strand.
GCTTCACGTCGTGGAGCGTCTCGGTGACGTTCTCGACGACATGGTCCAGGCCGGAGCGGATGGCGTTGTTCATTGCGCTAGAACCTACCCGAGTACGGGTCACGGGAAACCTCGACGCGGCGCACGTCACCCGATCACGGGCCCCTGAGCACGGCAGTAGCATCGGAGGCGTGACGGACTGGAAGAGCGGGATCAGACGCATGCTCTACCCCGCTTACGAGTCACGCATGGTCAAGGCCCTGCCGGCCGACCAGATCCCCCAGCACGTCGGCGTCATGCTCGACGGCAACCGGCGCTGGGCGAAGGCCGTCGGCGCCGACACCGCACACGGCTACCAGGCCGGCGCGGCCAACATCGAACCGCTCCTCGACTGGTGCGAGGAGGTGGGCGTCAAGGTCGTGACGCTGTGGCTGCTCTCCACCGACAACCTCAACCGGCCGCCCGAGCAGCTCGCCGGCCTGCTGTCGATCATCGAGGGGGCGGTGGCCACGCTCGCCGAGGCCGGGCGCTGGCGGCTGCACCCCGTGGGGGCGCTCGACCTGCTCCCGGCGTCCACCGCGGCGAAGCTCAAGGCCGCCGAGGACGCCACCCAGGACGCCCCGGGGCTGCTGGTCAACGTCGCCGTCGGGTACGGCGGCCGACGTGAGATCGCCGACGCCGTGAGGGCCCTCCTCCACGAGCAGGCCAGCAAGGGGATGACTCTGGAGGAGCTCGCCGAGGTGATCGACGTCGAGCACATCGCCGAGCACCTCTACACCAAGGGCCAGCCCGATCCCGACCTCGTGATCCGCACCTCCGGGGAGCAGCGGCTCGGCGGGTTCCTGCTGTGGCAGAGCGCGCACAGTGAGTTCTACTTCTGCGAGGCGTACTGGCCCGACTTCCGTCGCGTCGACTTCCTGCGTGCCATCCGGGCCTACGCCCAGCGGGAGCGCCGGTTCGGATCCTGAGGCGGCGCGAGCGGCTGCCGTGAACCCGTCACCCGCCCGTCACCCTCCGTTCGGGCGTGTCGTGGCAGGTAGGGGGCCGTGGCGGCGTACTTTCCGTCGTAACGACGAGTGGGGAAGCTCGTCGGAACGGGAGGTGTCACATCGTGCCGTCCACGGCGAAGAAGTCGAAGGCCACCAGCGCCGCCACACCGTCTGCCCGCACGTTCGTGCTCGACACGAGCGTCCTGCTGGCCGACCCCGGTGCGCTCAGGCGGTTCCACGAGCACGAGGTGGTGCTGCCCGTCGTGGTCATCACCGAGCTCGAGGGCAAACGGCACCATCCGGAGCTGGGGTTCTTCGCGCGTTCCGCGCTGCGGATGCTGGACGAGCTGCGGATCACCCACGGCCGCCTCGACGAGCCGGTGCCGGTGGGCGAGGAGGGCGGGACGATCCGGGTCGAGCTCAACCACACCGACGCCGAGTCGCTGCCGTCCGGCTTCCGGCTCGGCGACAACGACACCCGGATCCTCGCGGTCGCGCGGAACCTCGCCAACGAGGGGCGCGCGGTCACCCTGGTCTCCAAGGACCTGCCGCTGCGGATCAAGGCGTCCGCGGTCGGCCTCGACGCCGAGGAGTACCGCGCCGAGGCGATCAGCGACTCCGACTCCGGCTACACCGGGATGGCCGAGCTCGACGTCGCCGCCGCCGACCTCGACGAGCTGTACGACGACGGCTCCCTCGACCTCGAGTCCGCCCGCGAGCTGCCGTGCCACACCGGCCTGGTGCTGCTCTCGGACCGCGG
>NZ_DASSXS010000019.1:0-13351 GCF_035703625.1 Nocardioides sp.
TCGCAGGCGCGGGCCACCGCGGTCGGCTTCTCGTTCGGTACGCCGGGCAGCAGGTCGGCGATCCGGTGACGGGAGGCGTCGGACTCACCTGCGGCCGCCACGATCTCGTGTCCGGCCTCGCGGAGGGCCGCGGCCAGGACCCCGCCGACCCGGCCCGCACCGATGACGCCGATGCGGTACCCGCACGCGGGCGCAGGGGTGCTGCTGCTCATGATCGAACCTTTCGTTCCCGTCCCTCCGACGCCCTGCGTTCAGGGCCGGTGTGGGTACCGGACGTTGCTTCGTTGAACAACTCCGAATGTACGCGGGAGTCACGCCCCGGCGGAACCATGTGCCGATGTGACGAAGCCGACTGTCTCGGCACGGCAGCGGGGCCCGTTGCACCCTCCGTAGACTCCGTCCATGTTCAGCCGGCGTCGACGTCAGTCGCCCGACGCCACCTCCCCGCTGCTGAGCGTCGTCGTCCCGGCGTACGACGTCGAGGACTATCTCGCCGACTGCCTGCGCAGCATCCTGCGCCAGTCGCACGCCGCGCTCGAGGTCGTGGTCGTCGACGACGGCTCGACCGACGCGACCGGCCAGATCGCGGACCGGTTCGCGGCGGAGGACCCGCGGGTGCGGGTGGTCCACCAGGCCAACTCCGGGCTCGGCGCCGCCCGCAACGAGGGGGTGCGCCGGAGCACCGGCACCTACCTCGCCTTCGCCGACAGCGACGACCTCCTCGTCGAGGGCGCCTACGCGGCGATGGTCGGGGCGCTCGAGCGCACCGGGTCCGATCTCAGCATCGGGGCCGTGGAGCGGCTGCGCGATGGCGAGAGGTTCATGACCCCGCTGATGCGGGAGAACCACCAGCGCCCGCGGCTCGGGGTCGGCATCGAGGAGGCCCCGCTGGTGCTGGCCGACGTGTTCGCCTGGAACAAGGTGTTCCGCCGGTCGTTCTGGGACGCCGCCGACCTGTCCTTCCCGGAGGACGTTCGCTACGAGGACCAGCCCGCCATGACCCGGGCTCTCATCGCGGCGGACGCGATCGACGTCCTCTCCGAGCCGGTGTACCTGTGGCGGGTGCGCTCCGACGGGAGCTCGATCAGCCAGCAGAGGGACGACGTGCGCGACCTCTCCGACCGGTTGCTCACCAAGCGCTGGAGCACCGAGACGGTGCGTGCCGGCACCGGCGGGCCCACCCAGGAGGTGTGGTTCGGGCGGGTGCTGCCGATCGACATGTGGGAGTACTTCCGGGCGGTTCCGGGCTGCTCGGACGAGTACTGGGAGCTGCTGCGCGCCGGTACGACGGAGTTCTGGAACCCCGCCACGGTCCCCTTCGAGCAGACCACGCTCCCCCTGCGGCAGCGGCTGATGGGCTGGCTGGTCTGTCAGGGACGGCGCTCGGACCTGGCCGTGATGATCGACTTCATCGACCGGCATCCCGGCGGGCTGCCCCGGCGCAGGGCTGGCGACCGCGAGGTGGTCGAGCACCCCTTCGCGGAGGAGCCGGGGCTCCCCGCCGAGCTGCTCACCCCCTGACCCGCCCGAAAGTTTCGGGCGGGTCGGCGTCAGCTGGGGACCGGCACGTCGCGGTGCCAGGACTCGGTGACGTACTTGGTCTTCCAGTCCATCGACGTGTAGAGCCCGGCCGCGCCGGTCGGCGAGTCGGCGTCGACCTCGAGCCCGACCCGGTCCCGACCGCGGGCCGCGGCGTCGGCGATGATCGTGCGGAGCAGCCCCTTGGCCACGCCCCGGCCCCGCGCGGCCTCGAGGACGCCGAGGTAGGAGACGTACGAGCCGTCCGGCCCGTTGGCGCTCTCCGACACGGTCCCGATCAGGGCGCCCACGGGCTGCGGCGTCTCGTCGTCAGTGAGCTCCGCCAGCCACCAGTGGTCCCACCGGTGGCCGGGATCCTCCCGCAGCCGGAACAGGAACTCCTCGAAGGTCTCCTCGCTGGAGTTGAAGTGGTCGACGAAGGCGCCCTCGAGCACCTCGTGGACCTCACGGAGGTCGCTCTCGTCCGGCATCCCGCTGCCGCTGCCGCTGCGGCGTACGAGCCGGAACACCACGCCCTTTTCCTCCCAGTGGTCGGGTGACTCCACCAGGCCGGCCTCGTCGGGGCTGACGGGGCGGCTCATCTGCCACCAGGTCCGGACCCGGTCGAAGCCGCACCGCGCCAGCCAGGCGTGCTGGCGCTCGTCGTCGGCGAAGGCGCCGGTGTCGATCTGCTGGACCTCGAGCCCGCGGGCGCGCCCGACCTCCTGGGCCTGTCCGACCGCCCACTCGATCAGGATGTCGGAGCAGGTGTCCGCCAGCTCCTCGGGCAGGTCGCGCTCGACGATGTGGACGAAGAGCATCCGGCCGACGGAGCGGTCGTGGACGCTGCCCCAGGCGCGGATCTCGCCGTCGCCGTCACGCAGGACGACGTTCTCGCGCATCCGCAGCCCGTGCTCGGACACCTCGACCAGCACGTCGTCGACCGAGGCCCCGGCCCAGCCGCGGCCGTGGCGCTCGTGCGCCCGCAGCAGGTGGGTCAGCCGGTCGACATCCGCCGGGTCGGCAGGGTCGGGCTGACCGACCGTCCAGTCGTCGGGCAACGAGATCCTCGGCAGGACCTCTTCGGGGTCGCTCTCGAATCGGCTGCCTTCGGGGATGATCACAACGTGATTCTGCCAGCGATCCGCCACCGGTACCGGGTCAGGCGTGCCGTCGTACCTCTGGCATGGCCTCCCAGGCGGTGAGCTCGGCCTGCAGCGCGTCGATCTTCAGCTCCAGCTCGGAGACCCGCAGGGTCGCCTCGGTGGCACGACGCTCCGCTTCCTCGAGCCGGGTCGAGACCTCCTGGCCCTCACGCTCGGCCAGCTCGGCCCGCCGGGCCTCGGCGTTGAGCCGGCGGGTCGCCTCGGCCGCCCGCTTCTGGGCCGAGCCCAGGGCGACCTCCAGCTCCGCCAGCGCCGTCGCCTGCCCGTCCAGCCGCGCCTGCATGGTCGCGGTGAACTCCGCGTGCTCGGCGGTGCGGGTGACCGTGAGCGCGCGGTAGGCGTCAGCCTGCTCGGCCCGGTCCCGGGCGGCGTCGCGCCGGGTCTGCAGGAGCTCGGAGTGGGTGATGCGGGTGGCAGCGGCGCCGAGCACCACCCCGAGGACGGCAGCGGTCGCGGTCAGGAACCACGAATGGCTGAAGACGGCGCCGGCAACTGCCAGCGCCGCGAGAGCGATCAGTACGACAGCGACGGTGAGCCTGGTGCTCCGCTGTCGTCGACGAGCCTGTGGGGAAGACATGGGGCAAGGCTAGGGGTGCTCGTCCTCCGAACGGACGCGACACGCTCGCTCGAGGAGCAGCGCTGCGACGACGATCAGGATGCCCGCGGCACCTCCCGCCAGCGATCTCCACCCGCGCTGGGCGGCCAGCGCCGAGTCGACCCCGACCCAGCTGACGGCGTAGCCGAGGTAGCCACCGGCCACCAGCGCACCGACCAGGGCGCAGGACCGGGCGAGCAGGAGCCGGTTGACGGCCTGCTGCGGCTCGAGCCACTCGCGGCGGACCTGGACGGTCCGCCAGGTCGCCCAGGCCGCCCCGCCGACGATGGCCGCGACCAGGAAGAGCGCGATCGGCTGCAGCCACGTCACCACGGGCGCGGTGCCGTTGACCCGCTCGGACACCGGGTGCAGCACCCATCCCCCGAGCAGCCCCGCCACGCCCCAGGCGGTCACGAGGCCGGGCGACGTGGGGCGCAGGTGCCCCCCGGGCGGTTGCTCGTCGTCAGCGGGGTCGGTGCTCACTGGCGGAGGTCGCTCCCCAGCGACTAGACGTCGAAGGTGAGGTCCTCGCGCAGCGTCATGCCGCTGCGGTCGACCTGCTCGAGGAGGTCGGCCACGGGTCCGGCGTCGGGCAGGACCGCCTCCGGGTCGACGTCGTACCACGGCTGCAGGACGAAGGCACGCTCCGCGGCTCGCGGGTGCGGCAGCTGCAGCGACTCATCGTCGCTGTGCCGGTCGCCCACGACGACCAGGTCGACGTCGAGCGTGCGGGGCGCGTTGCGCACCTCGCTGCGCATCCGGTCGAAGGCGTCCTCGATGGCGAGCGCCCGCTCCATCAGGCGGGGAGGGGACAGCGCGGTGTCGATGAGCACCACGGCGTTGAGGAAGTTCTTGGAGCCCTCGGGGCAGTCGACCGGCTCGGTCTCGTAGACCGGGGAGACGCCCGTGATCCACACGTCCGGGGTGTCCGCGATCGCGTCGAGGGCGCCCTGGAGGCTGGCCATCCGCTCGCCGAGGTTCGACCCCAGCGCCAGCACCGCTCGGCGGATCGGGCGCATCTCACCGGTGAGGGTGTCGGTGTCGACGATGTGCGGGTTCGGAGTCTCAGTCACGGTCGGCCCTCGCGTTTCCGGGTGATCGTCAGGGCGACGTCCGCGAACGTCGCTGGGATGGGGGCGGTCGGCTTGTGGACCGTCACCTTGGCACAGCCCACGCGGTCGTCCAACAGGCAGATGTCCGCGATGCGCTCCGCCAGGGTCTCGATCAGGTCGACCGGGTCCGTCTCCACGGCTGCTTTCACTTGCATGACGAGACTCCCGTAGTCGACGGTGTCACGCAAGTCATCGGAGGCCGCCGCCGCCCGGACGTCCAGACCGAGGGTGAGATCGACCACGAACACCTGTCCCTGGGCGCGCTCGAACTCGAAGACCCCGTGGTGCCCATGGCACTCGATGCCCTGGATCGTCAGCTCGTCCAGCGGCCCCTCGGCGGGTCGGATCTCACTCATGGCAGCCCGTCATGCGGGCCAGCACCCGCAGCGTGTCGCGGCTCGCGCGGACGTCGTGGACCCGAAGTCCCCACACTCCCCGCTGGGCCAGGAGCAGGGTGAGCGCGGCGCCGGCGTACTCGCGCTCGTCGACGCCGCGGGGGGTGCCGTCGGGCGCGGCGAGGAGAGCGCCCAGGAACCGTTTCCGGCTGGCGCCGACGAGGATCGGGAACCCCAGCTCCGCCAGGCCGTCGAGGCCCCGCAGCAGCTCCCAGTTGTGCTCACCCTGCTTGGCGAACCCCAGGCCGGGGTCGAGCACGATCCGCGGGCGCTCGATGCCGGCGTCCAGCATCGCCCCGACCCGCTCGGAGAGCTCCTCGCGGACGGCGGCGAGCACGCCGCCGGGGCCGTCGTACGACGCGAAGTCCTGCATGCGGTCGCTGTGGGCCCGCCAGTGCATCGCGACGTACGTCGCCTCGGAGGCCGCGACGACCGGGAGCATGGCGGGGTCGGCCAGACCTCCGGACACGTCGTTGACGATCGAGGCCCCCGCGTCGATCGCGGCCTGGGCGACCTCGGCCCGCATCGTGTCGACGGACACGGCGGCACCGGTCGCCGCGAGCGCGGAGATCACCGGCACCACGCGACCGAGCTCCTCCTCGACTAGTGGGCGGGTCGCCCCGGGGCGGGTCGACTCGCCCCCGATGTCCAGGATGTCGGCCCCGTCGGCCAGCAGCCGCCGGCCGTGCTCGATCGCGGCCTCCGGGTCGGCCCACCGGCCACCGTCGGAGAAGGAGTCGGGCGTGACGTTGACGATCCCCATCAGTCGCGGCAGCCGAGGGAGCATCGCCGGGATCAGCTGTTCCGGTGGATCAGCGCCATCGCCTCGGAGCGGGTGGCGGCGTTGTGCATCACGCCGCGCACCGCGGAGGTGATGGTCCGGGCGCCGGCCTTGCGGACCCCGCGCATGGTCATGCAGAGGTGCTCGGCCTCGATGACCACGATCACGCCGCGCGCCTCGAGCAGCTCCATCATCGAGTCCGCCACCTGGGTGGTCAGGCGCTCCTGGACCTGGGGTCGCTTGGCGTAGAGGTCCACCAGCCTGGCCAGCTTGGAGAGTCCGGTGATCTTCCCGCTCTCGGCGGGGATGTAGCCGACGTGGGCGACCCCGGTGAACGGCACGAGATGGTGCTCGCACATCGACCACAGCTCGATGTCGCGCACCAGGACCATCTCGTCGTGGCCGAGGTCGAAGGTCGTGGTGAGGACGTCCTCGGCCTCCAGCCGCAGGCCGGAGGTCAGCTCGGCGTAGGCGCGGGCGACCCGCGCCGGTGTGTCCTTCAGCCCCTCGCGCTCGGGATCCTCACCGATCGCGATCAGCAGCTCACGGATCGCGCGTTCGGCCCGGGCGTGGTCGAACCGGGGGATGGCCCCGGTGCGCTCCGGCAGCCTGATCGGATCGGTCATGGCTCAGCTGTCGGGTCCGGGAGGGGCCGGTGGGTCGCTCGGCGGCGCCCCGAGTCCCGGGTCGCCGTGCACGTCGCCGCCGGCTCCCGGTGGGGTGATCACGACGCCACCCTCGCCCTCCTCGGCTCCGGGTGCGCCGTTGACCCGGACCCGGTCGCGGATCTCCTGCGGGATCTCGATCGGCGGGATGGCGGACGGGCTGCGGTCGGGGGAGCCGGTCCAGGCGGGGCGGACGCCGCGCAGCCGGAGCGGCTCGAAGATGCGCGCGACCTCGGCCTTGTCCAGCGTCTCCTGGTCCAGCAGCTCCAGGACCAGGTTGTCGAGGACGTCGCGGTTCTCCTCGAGGATGTCGAAGGCCTCCTGATGGGCCGCGGCGAGGAGCTTCTTGGTCTCCTGGTCGACGACGGCCGCCACGTCCTCGGAGTAGTTGCGGGCGTGGCCGAGGTCGCGGCCCAGGAACGGCTCGGAGTTGCCCTCACCGAGCCGGATCGCGCCGAGCCGCTCGGTCATGCCGTACTGGGTGACCATGGCGCGCGCGAGCTCGGTGGCCTTCTCGATGTCGTTGCCGGCGCCGGTGGTCGGGTCGTGGAAGACCATCTCCTCGGCCGCGCGGCCACCGAGCATGTAGGCGAGCTTGTCGAGCATCTCGGAACGGGTCTGGGAGTACTTGTCCTCGTCGGGGAGCACCATCGTGTAGCCCAGCGCCCGGCCGCGCGGCAGGATCGTGACCTTGTGCACGGGGTCGGTCCCCGGCAGCGCGGCGGCGACGAGGGCGTGGCCGCCCTCGTGGTAGGCCGTGATCAGCTTCTCCTTCTCGCTCATCAGCCTGGTCCTGCGCTGCGGCCCGGCGATCACCCGGTCGATGGCCTCGTCGAGCGACTCGTTGCCGATCAGCTTCTGGTCCTGGCGGGCCGTCAGCAGGGCGGCCTCGTTGAGCACGTTGGCCAGGTCGGCTCCGGTGAAGCCGGGGGTACGGCGAGCGACGCTCAGGAGGTCGGTGTCGGAGGCCATCGGCTTGCCACGCGAGTGGACCTTGAGGATCAGGTGCCGGCCGTTGAGGTCGGGCGCGTCGACCTGGATCTGCCGGTCGAAGCGACCGGGCCGGAGCAGGGCGGGGTCGAGGACGTCGGGCCGGTTGGTCGCGGCGATCAGGATCACGCCGCCTCGTACGTCGAAGCCGTCCATCTCGACCAGGAGCTGGTTGAGGGTCTGCTCGCGCTCGTCGTGGCCGCCACCCATGCCGGCACCGCGGTGCCGGCCGACGGCGTCGATCTCGTCGATGAACACGATCGCCGGGGCGTTCTCCTTGGCCTGCTCGAACAGGTCGCGGACCCGGGACGCGCCCACGCCGACGAACATCTCGACGAAGTCGGACCCGGAGATGGAGTAGAACGGCACACCGGCCTCGCCGGCGACCGCGCGGGCCAGCAGGGTCTTGCCGGTGCCGGGCGGGCCGTAGAGCAGGACTCCCTTGGGGATCTTGGCGCCCACCGCCTGGAACTTGGCCGGCTCCTGCAGGAACTCCTTGATCTCACCGAGCTCCTCGATCGCCTCCTCGCACCCGGCGACGTCGGTGAAGGTGGTCTTGGGCATGTCCTTGGTGATCAGCTTGGCCTTGGACTTGGCGAACTGCATGATGCCGCGGCCGCCCCCTCCCTGCATGCTGTTCATCAGCCACAGGAAGACGACGATGATGATCAGCAGTGGCAGCAGCATGCTGAGGATGGAGCCGACGACGCTGGGCTGCGCCACCTCGGTCGTGTAGCTCTCGATCTCGCCGGCGTCGACCTGTTCGGCGACTGCCTGCTCGATCTCGTCCTGGGTCTCGCTGAGCCAGTAGGTGCTGACCTTCGACCCGCCGTCGCGTTCGACGCCGGAGTCGAGCACGGCCTCGATCCTCTGGTCACCGTCGATGAACTTGATCTCCGACACCTCGCCGGCGGCGATGTAGTCGTTCATCCTCGACGTGGAGATCTCGTCGTACTCGTCGGTGGCGACGAAGAACTGCAGGGCGAGGAGCACGCCGACGACGGCGAGGAGGCTCCACAGCCAGGGACCCTTGAATATGCGCTTCACAGGCTTCTCTCGAGCGTGTCGTTCCGGCCGTGCGCACCTGACGTCACGGACGAATCTTTGAACCTACGACGGTACACGTCGCGGCAATTCCCATTGTCGCAGGTGGGGGCCGGTGGTGACAGGTCAGGAATACACGTGCGGCGCCAGGGTGCCGATGTCACGCAGCTTGCGGTAACGCTCGCGGTAGTCGAGGCCGTAGCCGACCACGAACTCGTGGCCCGGAAAGTGCGCAGCGTCCCAGCCGACGTCGGCTCGGTCAGGAATACACGTGCGGCGCCAAGGTGCCGATGTCACGCAGGTTGCGGTAACGCTCGCGGTAGTCGAGGCCGTAGCCGACCACGAACTCGTTGGGGATGTCCCAGCCGACGTACTTGACCTCCACCGGCATCTGCAGGGCCTCGGGCTTGCGGAGCAGGGTGCAGATCTCGACGCTGGCCGGCGCTCGCGAGGTCAGGTTCGAGGTCAGCCAGGAGAGGGTGAGACCGGTGTCGATGATCTCGTCGACGATCAGCACGTGGCGCCCGGTGATGTCGGTGTCGAGGTCCTTGAGGATCCGGACCACGCCGCTCGACTTCGTGCCCGAGCCGTAGGAGGAGATCGCCATCCAGTCCATCTCGAGGTGGCGGGTGAAGCTGCGGGCGAGGTCGGCCATGACCATGACGGCCCCGCGGAGGATGCCCACGATCAGCAGGTCATCGCCCTCGTAGTCGACCTCGATCTCCCGGGCCAGCTCGGCGAGCCGGTCCTGGATCTGCTTCTCGGTGTAGAGCACGTTGACGAGGTCGGACTCGACGTGGGCGGCATCCATGGTCGCTCAGGATTCCACAGAGGTCCGGCGGAAGCGGAGGTGGTCCTCGCCGAGGTAGGCGGTCAGGTGGCCCGGCAGCTGCACGTCGCCGCGCAGTGACCCACGCAGCAGGCCGCGCAGGGCCTCGACGTGGACGTGGAAGAGCTCCGACGCGGGCGCCCCCGCATCCAGGGAGGCCAGCCTCAGCACCCGTCCGAGGACGGGCTCGGGCTGCCCGTCGAGCCGGGCCAGGACGAGGCCCTCGGCATCCCGCGCCGCCAGCAGCAGCTCCTCGGCCTGGCGGTCCAGCTCCTCCATGTCGGGTCGCAGCTGACCGGCGGTCCTGGCCAGGGCGGCGGCGACTCCCGGCCCCAGCTCCTGCTCGAGCACCGGCATCACCCGGTGCCGGATCCGGGAGCGGGTGAAGCGCGGGTCGGCGTTGTGCGGGTCGCTCCAGAACTCGAGCCCCTCGGCCCGGCACGCCTCCTCGGTCTCCTGGCGGGTGAGGGCGAGCAGCGGCCGGTGGAAGCAGTCGAACGCCGGTCTCATGCCGGCGATCGACCGGCCGCCGGAGCCGCGGGTCAACCCGAGCAGGACGGTCTCCGCCTGGTCGTCCAGGGTGTGCCCGAGCAGCACGGTCCGGGAGCCCATCCGCGACGCGACCTCCTCGAGGACGGCGTACCGCGCCTCACGGGCCGCGGCCTCCACTCCCCTGCCGCCAGGATCGACGGTGACCCGGACGGCGGCCGTCTCGTCGGCGCCCATCCGCGCCATCTGGGCCACCACGCGGTCGGCGTGCTCGGCCGACCCCTCCTGCAGGCCGTGGTCGACGGTCACGCCCACCACCCGGCCGGGCCGGCTCCGGGTCTCGAACACCGTCGCCGACAGCAGCGCCAACGAGTCGGCGCCGCCACTGCACGCGACCAGCACCTTGGGTTCGCCCGGGAGCGCGACCAGCGTGCGGCGTACGGCGAGCCGCACGGCCGCGACCGCGGGGTGCGGTCCCATCCGGCTAGAGGACCCGACCGACCCACGCGGAGGGGTCGGCGATCTCGGCCTTGGTCGGGAGGTTGGCGGGCGACTCCCAGACCGCGTTGAACTCGTGCATGCCGACCTTGTCCACCACCCCGCGGACGAAGCGGGCGCCGTCGCGGTACTGCGCCATCTTGGCGTCCAGGCCGAGGAGCCGGCGTAGCAACCGGTCGAGCGTTCCGACGCCCTTGCGCCGTCGGTCGAACTTGCGCCGGATGTCCGCGACGGAGGGGATCACGGTGGGCCCCACGCCATCCATCACGACATCTGCGTGGCCCTCGAGCAGGGACATCACGCCGGTGACCCGGTCGACGATCTCCTTCTGCTCCGGCGACCCGAGGACGTCGAGCAGGCTGCCGTCCCCGCGGATCGCCTGGGACAGTCGCCCGACGACGTCGTCGAGCAGCTTGCCCGGTTCCATCGTGTCGGCGATGGCGTTCATCTCGGAGAACAGGTGGGCGCGCATCCAGGGGACGGCGGTGAACTGCACCCGGTGCGTCTCCTCGTGGAGGCAGACCCAGAGCCGGAAGTCGGTCGGGTCGCAGGCGAGCTCCCGCTCGACGTGCACGATGTTGGGCGCCACCAGCAGGAGCCGGCCGGAGGGTTCGAAGAACGGGTCGAACTGACCGAGCACCTTGCTGGAGAGGAAGCCCAGGAGCAGGCCCACCTCCGTACCGGTCACCCGTGAGCCGATGGCGAGGGACAGCCCGCTCGGCGGCCCCTTCTTCTCGGACAGCTTGTCCACGACCGGGCCGAGCACGGTCGCGAAGCCGTCGGCGTTGGCCCGGATCCAGCCCGGCCGGTCCACGGCGAGGACCGGAGCCGAGCGCTCCTCGGCGACCAGCCCGGTGAACTCGCGGACCAGCCCGGTGGACCGGTCCGCATCGGCCCGGAGCTCCTCGACGACCTGGTCGGCGACCTCGCGGGTGACCTGGGGGCCCTCCCCGGCGACCCGGGACCCGATCGCGACCGCCAGGTCCCAGTCCACCATCTGTGCGCTCATGTGGCGACCCTACGTGGCGGTCGCTACCGAACCACGGAATCCCGCGGGCGTCAGGAGGCGCAGTGGCAGGCGCCGAGAGCCGCGGCCATGTCGTCCAGGGCCTCCCGGGCATCGAGGGTGTCCAGCAGCCTGACCCGGTCGGCGACCAGCGCGAAGACCATCGGTACGCCGTCGAGGTCGGTGGCCACGCCGGCCAGCGCGCTGACCCCGGTCAGGGTCCCGGTCTTGGCGCGGACCCGGCCCCGCCCGGGCACCGGAGCGTCGACGAACCGGAAGGCCAGCGAGCCGGTGAACCCGGCGACCGGCAGCCCGGTGACGACGGCACGCAGGTCGGGGTGGTCCTCGCCGGCGGCGGCCCGCAGCACATCGATGAGGGTGTCCGGGTCGATCCGGTTCTTGCGGGACAGCCCGCTGCCGTCGTACAGCACGGCGCCTGCCGTGCCGACGCCGAGTCCGCGCAGGGTGCTGAGGATGGCGTCGGAACCCGCGGCCGACGAACCCTTCCCCGAGACCGCGAGCCCGACGTGGCGGGCCAGCACCTCGGCACCCTCGTTGTCACTGAGCTCGAGCACGCTCTCGACGATCTGGCCCACGGGGGCGCTCGTGACCCGCGCGAGCACCCGGTCGCGCGACTGCGAGCGGTGCGGCACCGGTGTGCCGACGACCCGGATCCCGGCTCGTTCGAGCGCACGAACGAACTCGGCCGCGGCATCCGCCGACGGATCCGCGACCCGCCCGAAGCCCGACGGGTCCACCCCTTCGTCGACCCACAGCGCGGTGATGGGCGACACGACGGCGTCCGGCACGTAGTCCTGCGGCCAGCTCGGGTTCACGGCCGGCCCGGAGAACAACGAGTCGTCGTAGGCGACGCGCACGCTGCCGCGCCCACGCCGGTCGAGCGCCGCGGCAGTCTGCCGGGCCAGGGTCGCGACGTCGGCGCGACGCGGCCAGTCCTGGACCGGTCGGCGCTCGAGGAAGGGGTCGCCGCCGCCCACGAGGACGACGCGGCCGGGTCCGTCCTGGACCACCGTGGTCTCGAACTCGTGGCCGGGGCCGAGCACGTCGAGCGCCGCGGCCGCCGTGAGCAGCTTCGTCGTCGAGGCCGGCATGGCCGGGCCGGCGCCCACCGACAGCGCCGGCGGGCCCTGCATGCCGGCGACCACGACGTGCACGGACCTCCCGAGGTCCCGGTCGCGGAGGAACGGGCCGACCGCTCGCCGCACCTTGGCCGGAGCCAGGGCGCCTGCGGCCGGCACCGGGGTCGCGACGTCGGCGGGCCTGGTGAGGGCCGGCAGCTCCAGCCCGGAAGGGGGTTCGACGGCGGCCGGCTCGGTGGCCGGGTCCGGCTCCCCGGTGCCGAGCCAGCGAGCCCCCAGGTCGTAGCGGTACGCCGCCGCGGCGCCGGCGAGGATCGCGAGGACGAGGAGGAAGGGAAACCAGCGCCCGACAGCGCCACGACCGTGGCGTCGGTCACCTCTGCCCACCTGCTGCCCCTTTCGGCTGCGTGTTCCGGCCCATTGTGCGCGAGACTGGTCCCCGGACCCGGCCCGGGCCCGACGAAGAGACCTGACGTGTGACGAGGGTGGAGGAAAGACGTGCTGGAGTTCGACGTACTCGTGGAGATCCCGAAGGGTGAGCGCAACAAGTACGAGGTCGACCACGAGTCCGGACGGATGCGGCTGGACCGGATGCTCTTCACCTCGACGGCCTACCCCGCGGACTACGGGTACATCGAGAAGACGCTCGGCCAAGACGGTGACCCGCTCGACGCGCTCGTCCTGCTCCAGCAGCCCACGTTCCCGGGCTGCCTGATCGCCTGCCGTGCGATCGGGATGTTCCGGATGACCGACGAGGCCGGCGGCGACGACAAGGTGCTGTGCGTGCCGACCCACGACCCGCGGCTGGAGCACCTGCGCGACATCAACCACGTCTCGAAGTTCGACCGCCTCGAGATCCAGCACTTCTTCGAGGTCTACAAGGACCTCGAGCCCGGCAAGTCCGTCGAGGGGGCCGAGTGGGTCGGTCGCGACGAGGCCGAGGCCGAGGTGCGTGCGTCGTTCAAGCGTGCCGAGGAGTCCGGCCCCACCCACTGAGGGCCGCTGCTCTTGCTGCCTCAGGCGCCTGCGGCGGCGTAGCGTCCCTCCCATGCTGGAGACGGACGACGAGCTCAGCCGGCTGCAGGACCTGCTCGACCGCTCGCACGCGGGCGCGACCGAGCACCTGCGCGACATCATCAACGACGAGCGGAGGCTGACCGCCG
>NZ_DASSXS010000186.1:0-14890 GCF_035703625.1 Nocardioides sp.
CCAGCAGGGAGCGGCCGCGTTCGGCCGTTCCCGCTCGGCGACCGGGTGGAATAGTCGTCCCCTTCGCGTGGTTGCAGCATTGGTTGCACTTTCAACTACAGGAGGAGTGGCGATGCAGTTCGGCATCTTCACCGTCGGCGACGTCACGACGGACCCGACCACGGGCCGGACCCCGAGCGAGCACCAGCGGATCAAGAACACCGTCGCCATCGCGCAGAAGGCCGAGGAGGTCGGTCTCGACGTCGTGGCGGTCGGACAGCACCACAACCCTCCCTTCGTGGCCTCCTCGCCGACGACCACCATGGCCTACATCGCCGCCCAGACCCGCCGGATCATCCTGTCGACCTCCACCACGCTGATCACGACCACCGATCCGGTCCGGATCGCCGAGGACTACGCAACGCTCCAGCACCTCACCGACGGCCGCATGGACCTGATGCTCGGCCGGGGCAACACCGGGCCGGTCTACCCGTGGTTCGGCAAGGACATCCGCGAGGGCATCAACCTCGCGATCGAGAACTACGCCCTGCTCCACCGGCTGTGGCGCGAGGACGTCGTCGACTGGGAGGGACGCTTCCGTA
Source organism: Nocardioides sp. (assembly GCF_035703625.1). Taxonomy (GTDB): domain Bacteria; phylum Actinomycetota; class Actinomycetes; order Propionibacteriales; family Nocardioidaceae; genus Nocardioides. The sequence goes on from NZ_DASSXS010000186.1 coordinate 582, forward strand.
CTCCCCTCCAGGGGTTCACCTCCACGCCGCGGCCGCTCGACGGCGTACCTCCGTTCGTCTGGCACGGCTCGATCCGCAGCCCGGAGATCGCCGAGCAGGCGGCCTACTACGGTGACGGCTTCTTCTCCAACCACATCTTCTGGCCGGCCTCCCACACCGCGCAGATGGTGGGCCTCTACCGCAGGCGCTTCGAGCACTACGGCCACGGCCGCGCGGACCAGGCCATCGTGGGACTCGGCGGACAGGTCTTCATGCGCCCCAACAGCCAGGACGCCGTCAACGAGTTCCGGCCCTACTTCGACAATGCCCCGGTCTACGGCCACGGACCCTCCCTGGAGGACTTCATGGCCCAGACGCCGCTGACAGTGGGCTCCCCTCAGCAGGTGATCGAGAGGACGCTCGGCTTCCGGGAGTACGTCGGTGACTACCAGCGCCAGCTCTTCCTGATGGACCACGCCGGGCTGCCGCTCAAGACGGTGCTCGAGCAGCTCGACCTGCTCGGCGAGGAGGTCGTCCCGGTGCTGCGGAGGGAGTTCGACGCGCTCAGGCCGGACCACGTCCCTGCCGCTCCGACCCACGCCGCCCGCGTCGCCGCTGCGGAGGGCACCACCCAGGAGGTGACGGCCCGATGAGGAGGCTCGTCGTCATCTCGGCGGGACTGTCGGTCCCGTCCTCCACCCGGCTGCTCGCGGACCGGTTGGCCGACGCGGTCGTGTCGGCGACCGAGGCGCGCGGGTCGACGGTCGAGGTCGAGCACGTCGAGCTTCGCCCGCTCGCCCACCAGCTGGCCGACCACCTGCTCACCGGCTTCGCCACCGGAGAGCTGGCGGAGGCCCTCGCCAAGGTCCGCCGCGCCGACGGCCTGGTGGTCGTCACCCCGGTGTTCTCGGCGTCGTACTCGGGGCTGTTCAAGACCTTCGTGGACGTCCTGGAGCCCGGCACGCTGGACGGCACCCCGGTGCTGGTGGCCGCCACCGGTGGCACCGCCCGTCACTCGATGGTGCTCGACCACGCCTTGCGGCCGCTCTTCTCCCACCTGCGCGCCGTCGTGGCGCCGACCGGGGTCTTCGCGGCGAGCGAGGACTTCGGCAGCACCGACGAGGGTCACCTGGACAAGCGGGTGCGGCGAGCTGCGGGGGAGCTCGCCGCACTCATCGGCGTCGAGGCCGGGCCCCCGGGCACGTCGTCCGCCGACGAGCGGCGCTCCTTCGAGGACCAGCTCGAGGACCCGGTCCCGTTCGACGAGCTCCTGCGCCGCGCCACCGACCGCTGACCCGCCCGAAAGTTTCCGGCGGGTCAGTGCTGGTAGGTGCCGTGGATGATCGCCCGCCCGGCGGTCTTGAACGCCAGGTTGAACGAGACCACGGCGGGGGAGGCGTCGGCATCGACGCCGAGGCTCTCCTCCTTGACCGCGTGAACCACGAAGAAGTAGCGGTGGACCTGGTCACCCTCGGGGGGAGCGGCGCCCATGAACCCCTTCTCACCGCCGTCGTTGCGGCAGTGGAACGCCGATCCGGGAAGGTCGCCCGCCGCGGCGCCGGTGTCGAGCGAGGTGACGTCCGCCGGGACGTCGACGAGCACCCAGTGCCAGAACCCGCTGGGCGTGGGGGCGTCGGGGTCGAAGCAGGTGATCGTGAAGCTCTTGGTGCCCTCCGGCGCTCCCTCCCACGCGAGATGGGGGGAGGTGTTCCCCGCTGCGGCCACCTGGTCGTCCTTCAGCGGCTTGCCGTCGGAGACGTCCTCGCTGGTCACCGTGAACGACGGCACCTCGGGCAGGAGGTCGTAGGGGTTCGGGTGTACCGGGCGGTCCAGGCTCATGTGCGGGCTCCTCACAGTTCGACTCACGGCTCGGGATCCGGTCCCGGCCACGTCCGTCAACCTAGTCCGATGGGTGAGCGAGCGGAACGACCCCCGATCGCCGAGCCGGGAGAATGAGCGGCGTGGAGTTCGCGACGTACCCCTCCGGGCTGCGCCTGGCCGGCCGCAGGGTCGTGGTGGTCGGCGCGGGCCAGGTCGCGCAGCGCCGGATCCCTGCCCTGATCGCGGCCGGCGCCGACGTGTACGTGGTCTCGCCGCAGGTGACCCCCGCCATCGAAGGCCTGATCGGTGCCGGTGAGGTCGAGTGGGCCGACCGCGGCTTCCGCGACGACGACCTCGACGGCGCCTGGTACGTCATCGCGGCGACCGACGACCATGGGGTCAACGAGTCGGTCAGCCGCGGCGCCGAGTCCCGCCGCATCTTCTGCGTCCGGGCCGACGACGCCACCGCGGCGACCGCCTGGACCCCGGCCGTCGGCCGGCACGCCGGCGTGACCGTGGCGGTGCTCGGCAACCGTGACCCGCGACGGTCGGCCGGCGTCCGCGACGAGATCCTGGAGGGTCTGCGCGAGGGCACCATCACGGCGCGGCACCACCGCGACCGCTCGCCCGGGGTCGTCCTGGTCGGTGGTGGGCCGGGTGACCCGGAGCTGATGTCGGTCGCCGGACGCAAGGCGCTCATGGAGGCCGACGTGGTGGTGGCCGACCGGCTGGCCCCGCGCGAGCTGCTCGGCGAGCTGCCCGCGGACGTGGAGCTGATCGACGTCGCGAAGCTGCCGCGCGGCCGGTCGGCGCAGCAGGAGGAGATCAACCGGATCATCGTCGAGCGCGCCCGGGCCGGTCAGCGCGTGGTGCGGTTCAAGGGCGGGGACAACTTCGTGTTCGGCCGCGGGTTCGAGGAGGTGCTCGCCTGCCGCGAGGCCGGGGTACCCGTCACGGTGGTGCCGGGCCTGACCAGCCCGATCGCCGTCCCGGCGGTCGCCGGGATCCCGGTCACCCATCGCGGGGTGGCCCACGCGTTCACGGTCCTCTCCGGCCACCTGCCCCCGGAACACCCCGACTCCCTGGTCAACTGGAAGGCCGTCGCCGGTCTCGACGGCACCATCCTGCTGATGATGGCGGTCGAGAACGCCGCCGCGATCGCCGACGCCCTGGTCGCTGGCGGACGGCCAGCGGCGACCCCCGTCGCGGTGGTCTGCGACGGGACCATGCCGGGGGAGCGGACCGTGCTCTCGACCCTCGGGGGCCTCCAGGCGGACCTCGCCTCGGCGCAGGTCAGGCCGCCCGCCATCATCGTGGTGGGCGACGTGGTGGCCATCGCGCATCCCGGCCACTACGCCTGATGGCCGAACTGCACGAGGTCACCGACCCCGACGACCCGCGCCTCGCCGACTATCGCGACCTGCGGGACGTCGAGCTGCGCAAGCACCTCGAGAGCGAGCACGGGCTCTTCCTCGCCGAGGGGGAGAAGGTCGTCCGCCGGGCAGTCGAGGCCGGCTTCACGCCCCGCTCGTTCCTGATGGCGCCGCGCTGGCTCGAGGGGCTCGGCGACGTGCTGGACGCCTCGGCGGCACCCTGCTTCGTCGTCTCCGAGGCGCTGGCGGAGGAGGTCACCGGCTTCCACGTGCACCGCGGCGCCCTGGCCTCGCTCGAACGCCGCCCGCTTCCCTCCGTGGAGTCGGTGCTGGCCGGAGCCAGGTCGGTCCTGGTGCTGGAGGACATCGTCGACCACACCAACGTCGGGGCGATCTTCCGCTCGGGCGCCGCGATGGGCTTCGATGCCGTGCTGCTGGCCCCCCGGTGCGCCGACCCGCTCTACCGCCGGGCGATCAAGGTCGCCATGGGGGCCGTCTTCAGCCTGCCGTGGACCCGCCTGCCCGACTGGTACGACGCGCTGCCGTCGCTCTCGGCGGCCGGCTTCACCACGATCGCGTTGACCCTCGGAGACGACGCGGTCCCGATCGAGGACGCGGTCGCGGGAGTCGACCGGGTGGCGCTCGTGCTCGGCTCGGAGGGCCACGGCCTGTCTCCGCGCTGGCAGACCTCGGCCGACCGGCGGGCGGTGATCCCGATGCGCGAGGGCATCGACTCCCTCAACGTCGCGGCCGCGACCGCGGTGGCCTGCTACGTCACCGCGCGGCGTTAGTCGGCTTCGCTACTTTTCGGGCATGAGTGACTACGAGACCGCCCCCGCCGACTCCGCCTACCACCGCACGCTCCCGATCGGGGAGCGACTGTCGGCCCGGCCGCTGGTCGAGGACGACCTGTCGTGCTTCGACGACGTCACGCTGTCGGCGCTTGCGCCGATGCTGGTGCCCGAGCGGCCGCGTGCCGGTGAGCTCGACCGCGCCGAGTGCGGCCACTGCCGTCCGTCCGAGCACACCATCTGGGCCGACGACCTGTGGCAGGTGCGGTCGGGGTGGGACCGCTTCGGGCTCCCCTACGTCGGCGGCATCGCTCCGCGTGAGCACCACCGCCTCGAGGATGCCCCCCTCGACCTGCTCACCACGCTCGGGCCGTTGCTCCAGCGGGTGAGCACCGCGGTCAAGTCGATCCCGGGTGTCGCCCGGTGCCACTTCTCGCGCTGGGGCGACGGCTCCGAGCACTTCCACCTGTGGGCACTGGCCCGACCGGCCGGCATGATGCAGGGCCGCGGGGCGATGCTGGCGTTCTGGGACGACGTACTGCCCGCGCTGCCTGAGGACCTGCGGGCCGAGCACCTGCGCATCGTCGCCGAGTCGCTGGCATCCGGAGGGGGAGAGGCGTTCCCGGGACCCTGAAGTCGCCGGAGGACAGCCAGGCGTCGTTCAGACCGCTCGGCCGCGCCCGACTCCCGTGTCCTCGCTCAACAGGACACTCAGTCGGCTCATGAGCTCCGCCACGCTGAAGGGCTTGGTGAGGAAGTCGTCGGCACCGGCGTCGAGCGACTCGTCCCGAGGCTCCTCCCCGTGGCGGGCGGTGAGGACGAGGACAGGCCCGGAGTAGCCACCGACGCGGGCTGCCCGGCACACCTCCGTTCCGTCGAGATCGGGCAGGTCGAGGTCGAGGACGACGAGGTCGAGGTCGTTCCGGGCGATCCTGCAGAGGGCCTCGCGACCATACGCGACGTGATCCACGCGGGCGTCGAGGCGACGCAGGATGCGTTGCAGCACCGCGGCCAGCGAGGGATCGTCCTCGACCAGGAGGATGGTCCGGTCCATCAGAACTCTCGGTCGGCCGGGCCGGTCTCGGTGACCGGTGCGGTGGAGCAGCTCGTGCCGACGAGGTCAGTGGCGGCCGAGGAGGGCGTCCAGACCATGCCGGCACCGGCGCTGGCCGTGCGGAGGCCCGAGCCGGACGCCAGCGTGCCGATCCTGAGGGTGACCACAGTGGCGGTGGCGCCGGCCACGGTGGTGGTGCCGGCCGTCATGGTCGCGTTGAGGACCGCGGTCTTGTTGGTCTTCACGTAGTCGTCCTTGAGGTTGACCGTGCCGACGTTGACGGTCGATCCGCCGGGCAGCTGGACGTCGAGGGTGTCTCCCTTGTTGCCGAGGCCCAGCACGTTCCCGTCGCGGACGCGGACCCGGACGGCGGTCGAGGCTCCAGCCCATCCGGGGGTCACCGTGGACAGGTTGACCTGTCCGTTGTAGGTGAAGGTGACGGTGTCGTTGGCCTCGAGCTTGCCGGGGGTGGCTCCGCCGTTGGCGGTCTGGACGTCGACTCCCCGCAGGGGGCTGTTGTCGACCCGTCGGGCGCCCATCGTGGCCGAGGTGGTGACCTTGCCGGTCCCGTCGACGAGGATGGCGCGGAAGTCGTTGAGCCCGTCGGTCACGGTCCGGGTGTCCCAGGTGCAGCCCCAGGGCGCGGTGCCGTCGAGACACACGTCGGTCCAGGTGGAGGTGCCGCTGGGGGCGCGCTGGATCCGGACCGAGGTGACGCCGGCGGTGGAGCTGGCGTTCGCGGTCAGGGCGACGGTGCCGGTCAGGTAGGCGCCGGGGTCGTTCATCGAGACCGCCGACACGGTGTTGTCGATCACCCGGTTGCCGATCGTGGCCGAGGTGGTCACGTTGCCGGCGGCGTCCGTGGCCACCGCGCGCAGGCTGTAGCTTCCGTCGGAGAGCTGGGCCGTGTCGTACCTGCAGGAGTACGGCGTGGCGGCGACGGTGCACAGGGTGGTCCAGGTGCTGGTCCCGGTGACCGCGGCCTGCAGGACGACCTGCGAGACGCCGGAGTGCGTGTCGCTCGCGGTGGCGCTCAACGTGGCCACGCCGGCCAGCGGCGTCCCGGGGTCCACCATCGCGACGGTGGGGGCCAGGTTGTCGACGAGGACCGCATCGACGACTGCGGAGTAGGTGGTGGTGGCCCCGGCAGTGGCGACGGAGCGCAGGTCGTAATCGCCGTTGGCGAAGCCGGTGGTGTTCCAGCTGCAGGAGTAGGGGGAGGAGAGGTTGGTGCAGACCGTCTTCCAGCTGGTCGTTCCTGCCGGGGTGTACTCGACCCGGACGGTGTAGGTGGTGGTCCCGGCACTGTAGAGGGTGGTGGGCAGGGACACGGTCCCCCGGATCACCTCACCCGGGTTGCCGAGGACGACCAGGAGGTTGTTGGCGACGGTGGTGGAGACGGTCTCGGTGGTGGTGGAGTAGCCGGCGCGGTCGGTGGCGACGGCCCGGAGCTGGTAGGCGCCGTCCGCCAGGGAGGCGGTGTTCCACGCGCACGAGTACGGCGCCGTGGTGGCGGTGCAGATCGAGGTCCAGCTGCTACCGCCCGAGGGAAGGTACTGCACGGTCACGTCCCGGATCCCGGAGGCGGCGTCCGTGGCGGTTGCCGTCACCGTCACGGTGCCCTTCAGCGGCGAGCCCGGGTCCGGGAGGCTCACGCTCGGCGGGGTCCAGTCGGCGGCCCCGACGAGCGCGCCGGTGTTGGTGGTGCGTCCGGTGTAGGACGCGGTGGAGAACGAGGGCATGCCCATGCCCATCACACCGAGCGCGAGGGCCGAGGCGACGAGGAGGAGCATGCGGCGGGTCACGGCGTTCAGGCTTCCCGGGTCATGCGGGTGGTCCGCGGGGTGGGGCGGCGGGAGTCGAGCAGGATCCGGACCAGCTCCACGAGGCTGACCAGGCAGATGAGACCGGCGGGGACTCCGACCAGCAGGACCCTCGTCCCGGGGTCGGCGAACGCGATGAAGGCGTGCCCGACCAGCGGGACCGTGAACTCGACCCGGGGCTGCTCGCCCTGCGGGAGCCGGAACGTCCACGGGTCGACGTCGGCGTTCGCGTCACCCTTGGTGCGGAAGACCCGGGAGCCGTCACGGGCCTCCTTCACCGACACCAGTCGGTGGGTGACCAGGGTGGTCAGGCCGGAGTCGGCCGGGGGCTGGTAGGTGATGACATCTCCGACCTCCAGCTCATCGGCAGGAACGACGCGTTCGAAGGCGACCGAGCCGCGCTCGAAGGTCCCTGACATGGACTGCCCGACGATGACGTACCGCTCGAAGCCCATCAGCCCCGGGATCACGAAGCCCGCGGCGACGAGGACCACCGCGACCAGGCCGAGGGTCGCGACGAAGCGCGTGAGCCTCGAGGTCAGGCCGGAGAGTGTCGCGAGACGGACCTGCATCGAAGGCTCCTTGGATGCTCGAGGGGGGAATGCCTCGGGTGGGCGGCGCCCCGCGGCGCCACCCACCCGTCGGCGGATCAGAAGTGCTGGTTGGTGACGGTGGGGGTGGTGTCCTGGGTGGAGTCCCAGGTGTAGGTGGCGTTGGCCACCGCACCCTGGCTGGCGTTGGTGGCCGAGCCGTCCAGGGTCACGCTGAAGACGTAGGTGCGCGACTCACCGGCAGCCCACTGCGCGCCGAGGTTGACCGCGCCGACGGTGCCGTACTCGACACCGTTCTTCACCACCACGGGAGCCGTGGGCACCGTGACGTCGGTGATGGTGGTCTTGAGCTTTCCGGTCTCGAAACCGTTGGTGACGCCGCTCTCGGTCAGCTTGATGTTGGCGGGCAGCGAACCGCTGTTGGTGATGGTCACCTTGCCGTTGACGGTGTCGCCGGGCTTCATGCCCTGCACGTTGTAGATGCTCGCACCGGAGAGGCTGTTGGCCTGGGTCAGGGTGCCGGCCCGGTACTCGTTCCCGGGGTTGTCGGTCGCCGCGACGAAGGAGGCACCCGAACCGACGGCCAGGGCGCCGGCGGTCAGGGCAGTGGCGACGGCGACGAGGATCCGGCCGCGGGTGGTGGACGTGCGACTCATGCTGAACTCCTGCGTGTTGTCTGCGGTGAGCGGGTTGCTCATTTCGATGGACAGAACGCTAGGGAGCGCCGGGGCACAGCCGGGCAACACAGATCCCTCAGCCCGACCACAGTTCGGCAACACCTCGCGGGCCGAGCGGCACGGTGACCGCTCGGGAGCGGCTGCGCCCCTATGCTCGGCGCCATGACCCACCGGCTGCTGCTCGTCGAGGACGACGACGGCATCGCGATGCCCCTGGTGCGGACCCTCGAGCGGGACGGCTACATCGTCGAGCGGGTCGCCTCTGGAAGTGACGCCGTGGAGCGGGTCCGGCAACCGGGCGATGAGCCCGAGATGGTGATCCTTGACCTCGGGCTGCCGGACATGGATGGACTCGATGTCTGCCAGCGGGTGCGCGAAGGTGGCTTCGCGGGGGGAATCCTCGTTGTCACCGCCCGGGGAGGGGAGCTCGACCGGGTGCTCGGACTGGACGTGGGTGCCGACGACTACCTCGTCAAGCCGTTCATGCTGAGCGAGCTCCTGGCGCGGGTCCGTGCGCTGCTTCGGCGGACGGTCGCCACCGCCGGCCACCCCGGGGCCGGCGGATCCCATGCCGGCCCCCCGTCCGACGACTTCCGCGTCGACCCGAGCACCCGTCAGGTGTGGGTCTCCGGTGACGAGGTCCCGCTCAACGCCAAGGAGTTCGACCTGCTTGCCCAGCTGCACCAGCACGGAGGTGCGGTGGTCACTCGCGAGCAGCTGATGGACGAGGTGTGGGACGAGAACTGGTTCGGCTCGACCAAGGTGCTCGACGTGACCATGGCACGGCTGCGTCAGAAGCTGGACGGCCACGCGGCACCGGTACAGATCGTGACCGTGCGAGGCGTCGGCTTCCGCCTCGAGCCGGGTCGCGCGGATGCGTAAGCGCCTGGTCCTGGCGTTCGTCGGGCTGGCGGTCCTGGTCGTCGCGCTGTACGGCGTCCCCCGGGCCCTCCTGCGTGCCGACCAGGTCCACGATCGCGAGCAGGAGCAGGTCGACCAGTCGGTTCAGCTCCTGGCCGCGCTGGTCGAGTCCGAGCAGGAGGCGGGCGAGCCGGTCACCTCGCAGGCGCTCGAACCCCTGTTGCGCCCGGGCGAGCGCGTGGAGTACACCGCCGCCGACGGCACCGTGGTCTCCGCAGGGGACTCGGCAGGCCGGGAGGTGGGCGTCGAGGCGACCGAGCAGGTGAGCGGTGGCGGCTCCCTGACCCTCGACTACTCGCAGGCGGCCATCTCGGAGCGGGTGCAGGCGGCCGTGCTCCCGCTGCTGCTGATCGGCCTGCTGGTCGTGGCACTGGCCTGGCTGGCCGCTCTGGTCCTGGCGCGAAACCTGGCGCTTCCGTTCCAGGACCTGGCCTCGCACGCGCGCCAGCTCGGCTCGGGGCGGTTCGACCTCGACGTCCCCCACTACGACGTCCCCGAGGCGGAGGAGGTCGGGCAGGCCCTCCTCACCAGCGCCCGCAGCCTCGATCAGCTGGTCCGGCGCGAGCGCGACTTCGCGGTCAATGCGTCGCACGAGCTGCGCACGCCGCTCACCGCGGTGCGGCTCCACCTCGAGGACCTCTCCCAGTGGCCCACCACGAGTCCGGAGACGTCCGCCGAGCTCGCGGTCGCGCTGGCCGAGCTGTCGCGGCTCGACTCGGCCGTGTCCGCCTTCCTGGAGAGGGATCGGGCCTCCCGCGCGGCGGCCGCCGAGGTCGTCGACGTCAGCGTCCTGCTCACCAGCGCTGCCGACCGGTGGCGGCCGACCCTGACCCGCCGCGGACGTGAGCTCGGCCTCAGCGTCACCGGTGAACTTTCCGCCCGGCTCTCTCCGGCAGCGGTCACCGACGTGGTGGACACCCTGGTCCGGTACTCACTGGAGCACGGGCAGGGCCGGGTGGAGATGGCAGCGCGGAGGACGAGCGACTACCTGGAGGTGCGCGTGAGCGACGAGAGCCTCCGGACGCACGGCACGGAGCTCCTGCACGACCCCGGCGCGAACGGCCAGTCCCCGCTCCCGCGCGCCGCCGAGCTCGCCGCCTCGGCCGGGGGGCACCTCACCGTGGGGACCGGAGGTCACACGTCGTTCGTGCTGAAGCTTCCGCTGCTCACCGCACACTCCGGGTCGGCGCCTTCTGGCTCCCAGAACCCCTCCGAGCACTAGCCTGTGTCCCCGAGCGGCCGACGGGCCGCCTCGCAGGCAGCCAGCAGAAGGGAGGAACGCCGGCATGGATCTCGGGACCCACCAGACCCCACGGGTCGGCCTGGAGCACGCCGACATCCTGGAGCAGGTGCCGCCGCAGGATCTGCAGGCGATCGTCAACCTGGCTGCCCAGGTGGTCGGGGTGTCGACCGCCGCGATCAACCTGATCACCGACACCCACCAGCACCAGATCGCGGCCGCCGGCTTCGAGCCCTCGGTCTGCGCCCGCGAGGACTCCATGTGTGCGGCGGTGCTCGAGGAGCCCACCATCGCCGTCCCGGACGCGAGTCGCGACGCACGGTTCGCGGACAACCCCTTCGTCACCGGAGAGATCGACACGGTCCGCTTCTACGCCTCCTCGCCGATGCTCAGTCCGGACGGCGAAACCATCGGTCGGCTGTGCGTGTTCGACCGGGCCCCCCGGACACTGACGCACCAGGAGAAGGACGCCATCGACCTGCTCGCCCGGCACGTCACCGACCTGCTGGAGCTGCGGCGCAGGACCAGCCAGCTCGAGTCGTCGCTCGCAGAGCTCACACGCACCCGTGACCAGCTCCGCCGTTCCAACGAGCACCTGGCCGCCTTCGCGGGGCAGGTCTCGCACGACCTGAGGACTCCGCTGACCTCGATCCTGGCGTACGCGGAGCTGCTGGCCGAGGAGCCGGCGGTGGCCTCCGACCCTGGCGTGGCCCCGCTCGCCGACGGGGTGGTGGCCGCGAGCCTGCGGATGAAGTCGATGATCGAGCAGGTGCTCGACTACGCCCAGGTGGCCGGTCGGCTGCGACTCGTCGACACCGATCTCGAGGTCCTGGTCGCCAGCGTCCTCAACGACCTGGGGCCCGCCCTGCGCCGGCGCGGTGCCACCGTCCACGTCGGGTCGCTGCCGACCGTGCTCGCCGACGCCGGGCAGCTGTACGTCATCTTGCTGAACCTCGTCGACAACGCCGTCAAGTACGCCGGTGACGGGCCGGTCGAGATCGCCATCGGGTGCAGCGTCCAGGACGACCGCGCGCGCATGTGGGTGCGAGACACCGGCATCGGGATCCCTGCGGATCGTCTCGAGGACGTCTTCAAGCCCTTCGTGCGGGTGGACGAGGGGGCAGCCCATGCCGTCGAGGGCCTGGGGATCGGGCTCGACACCGTGCGGCGGATGATCGAGTCGCACGGCGGCCGGATCGGCCTGGACAGCACCCCGGGTGCGGGAACCACTGTGTGGTTCGAGCTTCCCGCTCAGGCGTCTGCGGGAGACTCCTCGAGCGGCCACCTCGAGGGGTAGTCCTCGACCGCCTGGTCGTGCTGCTTCTGGAGCTTCTTCCGGAGCTTCGTGGAGAGGCGGTCTCCGAAGACCGTTCCCCGCACGTGGTCGGTCTCGTGCTGGAGGCAGCGGGCGAGCAGGCCGTCGCCGGAGAACGTGACCGGCTCGCCCGTGAGCCCGTTCCCGGTGACCGTGGCGAAGTCCGGACGCGGGCACTCGACGAACGCGCCGGGGAACGACAGGCAGCCCTCCTCGGCGACGTCCAGCTTGCGGTCCCGGCCCTCGGGCAGGGTGAGGACGGGGTTGCACACGAGGCCGACGGTGCGCTCGAGCGACTGGTCGGGGCAGTCGAACACGAAGACGGCCAGGTCGACGCCGATCTGGCAGGCGGCGAGGCCGACCCCGTCGGCGGCGTACATCGTCGCGACCATGTCCGCGACCAGGGCCCGCAGCTCCTCGTCGTAGGCGGTCACCGGCTGCTGGGGACGGTGCATGACCGGCGTGCCCCACCGCGTCATCGTCCGGACCCGTCCGCCCTCCGGGAGCGGGCCGTAAGGCGCGTGGGCGGGCGGCTCTGGCGGCTGCGGCATGGAGCGGAGCCTAGCGAGCGAGCAGCTGTGACCGAGGAACGAGGTCACGGCGTCGCGAGCGAAGGTCGAGCAAGCCCCGCGACCGACGAAGGGTCACGGCGTCGCGGGCGATTCGAGCAAGCCCCGCGACCGACGAAGGAGGGCGCGACGGGGCGGGTCGAGGGCTGGCCGATCACGTGTGACGGGGGACACCGCGCGGGTGGTGGCATTACCTGTAACTCAGAGTTACATTATCGGCATGTCCCTGACCAAGCCCTTCCGTCCCGGCGGTCGCCACGGCATCTCGTCCAAGGAGAGCCGTGACCCCATCGGGCTCGCCGTCGCCGCGCTCAACAAGCTGGCGTCGAGCGACGTGCTCGACCGGATCGGGCTGCGCAAGCAGGCCGAGCAGACCGTCTTCACCGTGACCCGCAGCGGCTTCGCGACGGTCACCAGCGCCAGTCGCACCTTCGCCCGGCGGGGCAAGCGCGGCAAGCCCGGCGTCCGGGTCTCACCGACCCGGTCCCGCGGCGTCTTCGACCTCACGCCCACGGAGGACGAGCAGATGCTGGTCGACGTGGTGAGCGAGTTCGCCGAGGAGATGGTCCGTCCCGCGGCCGCCGCCGCCGACGACGCCTGCGCCGCGCCGGACGAGCTGCTGAAGGCCACCCTCGAGATCGGCCTGCCGATCCTCGGCGTCCCGGAGGCGCTGGGAGGTATCTCGGAGGAACGCTCCGCCATGGCCGGCACGCTGGTCGCCGAGGCACTCGCGAAGGGCGACATGGGCCTGGCCGTCTCCGCACTGGCGCCCGGCTCGGTCGCCACCGCGCTCGGGCTGTGGGGGACCGACGAGCAGCAGAGCACCTACCTGCCCGCCTTCGCCGGGGACGACGTCCCCGCCGCCGCCCTGGCCCTCAACGAGCCCACGGTGCTCTTCGATGTGCTCCAGCCCTCGACGACCGCGGTGCGCGAGGGCGACGCCTTCGTCCTCAACGGCGTCAAGAGCCTGGTCCCGCGCGGAGCCGAGGCCGAGCTGTTCGTCGTCGGCGCCGAGCTCGACGGCCAGCCGGTCCTGTTCCTGGTCGAGTCGGGCACCGACGGACTCTCCGTCGCCGGGGACCCCGCCATGGGTGTCCGCGCCGCCTCCCTGACCAGGCTCACCCTCGACGACGTGCGCGTCGACGCGGGGGCCGTGCTGGGTGCCACCGACGGGACGACGTACGCGGAGTGCGTGCGCCTCTCCCGGCTGGCGTGGTGCGCCCTCGCGGTCGGGACCGGCCAGGCCGTCCTCGACTACGTCACGCCGTACGTCAAGGAGCGTGAGGCCTTCGGTGAGCCGGTGGCTCACCGCCAGTCGGTGGCCTTCATGGTGGCCAACATCGCCATCGAGCTGCAGTCGATGCGACTGCTCACCTACAAGGCAGCCGGACGCGCCGCGGCCGGCAAGGACTTTTCCCGCGAGGTCGCGCTGGCCCGCAAGCTGTGCGCCGACAAGGGCATGCAGATCGGCCTCGACGGCGTCCAGCTGCTCGGCGGCCACGGCTTCGTCAAGGAGCACCCGGTCGAACGGTGGTACCGCGACCTGCGTGCGGTCGGCGTCATGGAAGGAAGCGTGCTTGTCTGATGATCAATCTCGACGATCCGAAGAAGTTCCGGACCCTCACCGGACAGGCCCACCAGGTCGCGATGAACATGCTGCGGCCGATCTCCCGCAAGTACGACCTCGCCGAGCACGAGTACCCCAAGGAGCTCGACATGCTCGCCGCCATGATCGACGGGCTCTCCGAGTCCGGTGCCAGTGAGGGCGCCGGCGCCGCCGGGGTACGACGCTCCGAGGGTGAGGACGACGGGGCCGTCAAGAACGGCACCAACCTGGCGTCGGTGATGTCCATCGCCGAGATGTGCTGGGGCGACGTCGGTCTGCTCCTCTCCATGCCGCGGCAGGGACTCGGCAACTCGGCCATCGCCTCCGTCGCCAACGAGGAGCAGCACGAGCGCTTCGACGGCGTGTGGGCCTCGATGGCGATCACGGAGCCGGGTACCGGCTCGGACTCCGCCAGCATCTCCACCACCGCCCGGCTCGACGGTGACCACTACGTGCTGAACGGCGAGAAGATCTTCGTCACCGCCGGCGACCGGTCCGACGCCGTCGTCGTCTGGGCCACCCTCGACAAGGACCTGGGCCGCGCCGCGATCAAGTCGTTCGTCGTCCCCAAGGGCACCCCGGGGATGAC
>NZ_DASSXS010000213.1:0-5903 GCF_035703625.1 Nocardioides sp.
GGCGGCGGGCAGCCCTCCAGGGGCTCCGGCTCGCCGGCTTCGGCGATCGTCAGCTCCGAAAGGGAGGCGTCGGACCACTCGAGGACCGTGTCGCTCTCCAGCGCCGCCTCGGCGGCGTCGCTCTCCGAGACGGTGAGGACGTGCACCCAGTCACCCGTGAGCGGATCGACGCTGCCACCGATCGGCTCGCGCAGGTCCGAGCGTCCGATCCCGTCCCAGTCGGTCTCCTTGTTGATCCGCAGCTCGAGCACGTCGGTGGCCGGGTCCACCGCGCCCGGTCCCGTCAGCTCGACGTGACCGGACACCGTGATGGTCGTCGTGCCGAACTCCACGCCCGCGATGGAGACACCGCGCACGACGCTGGTGTCAGGGGCACCCCCGGTGCCCAGCACAGTGGCGCGGATCGTGTCGCTCGGCTGGATGTCAGGCGAGCTGGGCAGGTCGAAGCAGTCACCGGCGAGGCCGCCGACGTGGTTGATCTCGATCCCGCCGGCGAAGTCGGTCGACTTCGTGGCACTGCCGACCACGAAGCCGTGTCGGAGCACCTCGACCCTGACCTTGGTGCTGGGCGGGTAGCCGGCCAGCATGACCAGGTCGGACTCGGTGAACACCTCGATGCTGCGACCGGCGCGGACAGCGCCGTCTGCGGAGAGGACTGGCATGGCCAGGGCCACCAGGGCGCCCGTCGCCACCGCCGTCCTGACCCTGCGCCCACCGCCGGTGCGACTGCGCACCCTTCCGGTGCGAGTCGGTCCCGCACGCCATTGCCGTACCCGTTCCATCAGATCTGCTCCCGTCACCCCAGGGCGCCGAGCGTCGCCCACGCACACGGTGACGCCGGATCGTCAAGAGCGCGTTAAAGCGGGGTGGCGGGCCGGCGCCGGTCGCCGGACAGCACGCCCTGAAGGGCGCATCCGCCCCGGCCTGCCCGTGCCTCCCAGGGCATGCGCGGACCCGGGGACGGCGAGGCCGTCCCCGGGTCCTCAATCACTCGCGCTAGTTGGCCTCGATCCGGGGGCAGCCCGGGAGCCGCACCGGTTCCGCGGGTCCCTCCTCGGCGACCGACAGCTCGCCGCCGCCACCGTTGGACCACTCGAGGACGACCTCGGCGCCGGCCGCTTCACCCGCCGCAACACCGATGTCCCTGGTGAAGGTGCCACCGCTGGCCACCACGTCGGGGCGGACATTCACGCGCTCGTCGGCGCTGTCGGTGCGCACGCGCAGCTCCAGAATTCCCGGGTTGGCTGCTGTCCGTCCCGTCATCTGCACGTGGCCGGTGACCGTGATGGACGTGTCGTCCCGCGTCACCGAGTCGATGAACACGCCTCGCACGACGCTGGTGTCAATGGTGGGGGTGCCGATGATCCTGGTCCGGATCGTGTCGCCCGGCCGGAGGTTGGGTGTCCTGGCCGATTCCCAGCAGTCAGCCCCGCCGCCGTGGTTCATCTCGATCAGGCCACCTGGCTGGACCCGCTTGATCGCAGAGCCGACGATGACGCCGCCCCTGATCGCCATGATCCTGACCCGGGCACGGTTCGGGTAGCCCTGGAGGATGACCATGTCGGAAGAGGTCGTGACCTCGATGCTGCGCCGGCCGCCGACGGCCGCGTCGGAGGAGACGGAGGACAGCACCGGCATCGCTACCGCCACCATGGCTCCTGCCGCCACCGCTGCACCGAGGCTGCGACGACGGTTTGTCTTGTGCACCCGGCTCGAGCGGGTCGGCTCGCCTCGCCGGTTGTTCATGCGTTCCATCAGAGTTGCTCCCATCACCCTGGGCGTCGCTGGTGCCTGAGTGGGAACCCCGAGCGTCCGGACGTCCGCGGACAACGTCGCCCCGGACCGTCAAACGCGCGTTAAAAGGACCCGGTCGCCGAGTAGAGGTCGCGGATGACGTCCTCGATGGCCGGCTCCTGGATGGAGAGATCGGCAACGTCGTACGACGCCGCGACGGCCGCCACGATGGGCGCGGCACTGGCACCGGCCGGGAAGGACAGCCACTGTCGGGGTCCCTCGACCTTGCGGACAACCGCCCCCGGAACCTCGATCGCCGGGGCGGTGTCGACGAGGTCGACGACCAGCGTGCGTGTGGAGCCGCCCTGGCCGTGCAGGTCGCCGAGGGCGCCGTCGAAGATCGCGGTCCCGTGGTCGATCACGATCACCCGGTGGCAGAGCGCCTCGATGTCCTGCAGGTCGTGGGTGGTGAGCAGGAGCGTGGTGCCGCGCTCGGCGTTGAGCCTGCGGAGGAACTCGCGCAGCCGCCCCTTGCTGATCACGTCCAGCCCGATGGTCGGCTCGTCGAGGTAGAGGATGTCGGGGTCGTGCAGGAGCGCGGCCGCGATGTCGCCGCGCATCCGTTGCCCGAGGCTCAGCTGGCGGACGGGGGTGTCGAGCAGCCGGCCGAGGTCGAGCAGCTCGAGGAACTCGTCGAGGTTGCGCCGGAAGCGGTCGTGGGGGACGCGGTAGATCTTCTGGAGCAGCTCGAACGAGTCGCGCAGCGGCAGGTCCCACCACAGGGTGGTGCGCTGCCCGAACACCACGCCGATCCGGCGCGCCAGGTCGGTGCGCCGCGCACTCGGCGCGAGCCCTGCCACCCGGATCTCGCCCGACGTGGGGACGAGGATGCCGGTGAGCATCTTGATCGTGGTGGACTTCCCGGCGCCGTTGGGGCCGATGTAGCCCACCATCTCGCCGGACTCGATCGTGAAGGAGAGGTCGTGGACGGCCGACACCACCGACGGAGACCGACGGAGCCTGCCGCTCCGGCGCCGGACCGCGAAGGTGCGCGTCAGGTCGCGGACCTCGATCAGGCTCATCTCAGCTCCCCGTGGAGGTGTAGTGGCGGACACCGGTCCGCCAGATCAGCAGGGCTCCCGCGAGCGACGCGACAGCCGCGACGGGAGAGCAGAACTGCAGCCACTGCGGCAGCCCGAAGGGGTCCTCCCGTCCGAGCAGGTAGAGGCAGGGATACCAGTTCACGAACGCGATCGGCACCACGAAGGTCAGGCCCACCATGATCTCCCGCGGGAAGATGCTGAGCGGGTACTGGGTGAGGGTGTTTCCCCCGTAGGTGAAGGCGTTGGCGAACTCGCTCGCGTCGGTCGTCCAGAACTGGATGCACGAGAAGCCCGTGAACATTGCGAAGAAGATCACCGTCGAGCTGGCCACCATCACGACGGCGACCACGATCCGCGACGGCGTCCAGTCGACGTACGTCGCCGCCCAGCCGAAGACGATCCCGGCCTGGGTGATCCGGCCGAGACGCCGCAGGGTGAACTGGTCGGCGCAGACCTGCACCATCAGCGGCACCGGCCTGGTGAGCATCTGGTCGAGGCGGCCGGTCCGGACGTAGACCCCGATCCGCTCCACGCTGCCGATCATGGTGTCGGCGAGTCCGATGCCCACTCCGGTGGCGCCGTAGAGCAGGGCGATCTCGCGCAGCCCGAACCCGCCGAGGCTGTCGATGCTGGCGAACATCGCCCAGATCCCGACGAAGTCGAGCGCCGTGATCAGGAGGCTGCCGAAGGCCATCATCAGGAACGAGCCGGGGTACGCCCACGCGGCCCGCACCCAGAGGGTGGCGATGTCGACGTAGTTGCGTGCCGGCGCGACGATGCTGGTGGACACCTCAGCCACCCTGCAGCACCACCTTGCGGGTCGCGGTCCGGAGCGTGAGCGCGCAGCAGCCGAGCAGGGCGAGCGCCCAGGCCAGCTGGAACCCGAGCGCCTGCAGTACCTCGGTGCCCGGGTACTTGCCCAGCCAGATGTCGTTGGGCACCTGGACCATCGCAGACCAGGGGAGTGCCTGGGCCAGGGTCCCGAGCCAGCCCGGGAAGAGGACGAGTGGCAGCACCATCCCGCTGAAGAACATCGCCAGCGCGCCGCTGAGCACGCGGGGTCCGGACGCGTCGAGCAGCCAGAAGGCCGTGGAGGCGACCAGGAACCGCAGCGCGAAGCTGACCGTGACGGCCAGCGGCAGGCTGACCAGGAACGCGCAGGCAGCGACGGGCCCGTCCGGGAGCTGGATGTGGAACAGCAGCACCCCGATGAGTGTGGGCGCCAGCCCACGCGTGAGCAGGTGGTACGTCGCCCGGCCGAGGTCGCCCGCGAGGTACCACCCGAGCAGTCCGACGGGGCGGTAGAGGTCGATGGCGACGTCTCCGGTGCGGATCCGCTCGGCCAGGTCGTCGGTGGTGCCGCCGCCCCAGAGGGCGACGGTCATCAGCAGCGCCTGGCCGAGCCAGACGTAGGTGACCGCGTCGGACGCGTCGTACCCGCCGGCCGTGGGGTTCTCCGCCCACAGGGCGAGGTAGGCGTAGGAGTAGATGATCCCGAAGACGGAGTTGGTGAAGATCCCGGCCAGGGTGGCGGCGGTGTAGGTCGAGTAGCGCCGGAACGCTCGCGTCGCGACAGCGACGTGGAGCATGGCCGACCTCCGGGCTCGGGTGGGGGAGCGGGCATCATCTCACCCCGCCCGGGCCACGCGGTGGCCTCAGGTGGGGTCGCCGAGGTTGACCACGCCGTAGACGTAGCCGCGCGAGTCGAACCGGATCCCGACCCCCGCGAGCTTGGCGCGTGGCTTCATCAGCACGGCCCGATGGCCGGGCGAGTGCATCCACGCGCGCACCATCTCGCGTGGGCCCAGGCTCCGCGCGCCGCGCGCCAGGGTCTCGCCCGTCCAGTGCAGGTTGCAGGCGCTCAGGACTCTGCGCTGGTCGCGGTGCTGGAGACGGCCCGTCTCGGCCAGGCGCCTGGCCCAGCGATCGGCCTGACCGTCCAGACAGTCCTGGTAGACGCGGAGCTGTTTGAGGCCGGCGCGGGCCCGCGCGTCGTTGACCGCGGCGACCACGCGATTGGCGTACTCGTTGGGGTGGGTCGCGGGACTGACCGAGCGGTTCGGCTCCGGTACCGGCCGGATCGCGGCCCCGGCTGGTGCCAGCGTGCCGGCAACGACCAGGACCGAGGCCAGGAGAGCGGACGCGAGGCGAACGGGCAGCTGCATGGTGTCCTCCCGAGTTTGTGGACGTGCTGCTGCAGCAACTTCAAGGAATCTTCAATCGTAGTCGCAAGGATTCTTCAAGGGGCGGGAATCGGCAACCAGCCGTTCGTTCACAAACCGAGTAGCCCACGTGGACTACGCCGTTCATCTCAAGGCCCGTTCAACGAAGTCCAAGGGTTTGGTCCAGCCTCACGCAAGGCTTCTTAAGTCGGCCACGGGTGAGTCGGCCCGCACGTTGAATTGAAAGTGCTCACTCGGAGCCCTCGGGGAAATCGCGAGCCGTCTGGAAAAGACGGCTCGCCGAGAGAAGGACGGACTCCAAATGTCGGCAGCCCTGCGCTTGAAACAACTGCTCTTCATCGCCGCTGCGCTCGCCCTGGTGTCGCTCGGGCTGGTGGCGGCGTTCTCGCCGGCCAGCCCCGCGCGGGCGGACGACACCGCGCCGTGCGTCGAGACGGAGGACTCGTACACCGACTGGGTGAACGAGGGCGACCAGATCAGGACCGAGGAGAACAACGCCCCTGGCACTGACGGCGACCTCGTGCAATACGTGTTCGTGGGCGAGACCGCGCCGGAGATCATCACCCCGGGCGTGACCGGTGGTCACTACTCGTGGACCGGTGGTAACCGTGGCGTGGGCAACCCGCCGACGACGTTCCCGCCGGCCGATTCCGTCAACTGGACCAAGAACACCGACGACGAGCCCCCTGGTCACCTGATCAGTGCGACGTGGTCCGGCACGCCGGGTACGGGCCTGCACGTCACCGGGAACTCGCCGACCAACGCGTCGTGGTTCTACACCGTGTCGTCAGTCCCCGCCGTCACGGACACCGACTTCCTGTGGCAGAAGCAGGTGCGCACACTCACCGAGGGTGTCGACTGCCCGCCGCCTGTGGACACTGGC
>NZ_DASSXS010000176.1:0-8672 GCF_035703625.1 Nocardioides sp.
TCATCGCGCTCGCGGCGGTGGCCGCGATCGCAGCTGCCATCTACGTGTCGAAGCGCCGCTCGATCCACATCGGCGGTGACGACGACACCGCGTCGCCGGCCGGCCCTGCGACGGACGGTGACGAGCGGATCGCGGCGGGTACGCCGACCGGGAACCCCTCGGCGCACCCGTCGACGCCGGGCTCGGCACCTGCCCAGACGGACCCGGCCCCGACGCAGCCGTTCGAGCCTCCACCCGGACGCTGACCGAGGGAGACGCTGGTCGACCCGGCCACCCGGCACCGTGCGTGTCGAGGGGGCCGGGTCGCCGGCATTTCGGGGGTCGCCCGACGACCGCGACCCGGGATTCTCGGGGTCCGCGCTACCGTAATCCGCCGTGAGTCCAATCGGGCCACCCGGAACCATCGCTGAGCCGGTACATCAAGAGGGAGCACCCACCCACGTGGCACACAAGTTGGTGATCGTCGAGTCCCCGGCCAAGGCCCGCAAGATCGCGGAGTACCTCGGCGCCGGGTACGTCGTCGAGTCCTCCATCGGCCACATCCGGGACCTGCCGAACAACGCTGCCGACACCCCGGCGAAGATCAAGGACAAGCCCTGGGGCCGGCTGGCCGTCGACGTCGAGAACGACTTCGAGCCCTACTACGTGGTTCCCCGTGACAAGAAGAGCCACATCACCAAGCTCCGGGGGCTGGTCAAGGACGCCGAGGAGCTCTACCTCGCCACCGACGAGGACCGTGAGGGCGAGGCCATCGCCTGGCACCTCCTCGACGAGCTGAAGCCCAAGGGCATCCCGGTCAAGCGAATGGTCTTCCACGAGATCACCAAGCCGGCGATCCAGGCGGCCGCGGAGAACCCCCGCGACCTCGACATGGACCTGGTCGAGGCGCAGGAGGCCCGCCGGATCCTGGACCGGCTCTACGGCTACGAGGTCTCACCGGTGCTCTGGAAGAAGGTCATGTCCGGCCTCTCCGCCGGCCGGGTCCAGTCGGTCGCGACCAGGTTGGTGGTGGACCGCGAGCGGGATCGCATGAAGTTCCGGATCGCGTCGTACTGGGACCTCGAGGGCACCTTCGACGCCGGCGAGAAGCACGACCAGCGGATGTTCCCCGCCCGGTTGCACTCCGTCGACGGCGGCCGGGTCGCCCGGGGATCGGACTTCGACACGCTCGGGCAGCTCAAGTCCGACAAGGTCGTCCATCTCGACCGCGCCCGGGCCGAGGCCCTGGCGGACGGCCTGCGCGACACGACGTACGAGGTGCGGTCGGTCGAGTCGAAGCCGTACCGTCGCTCGCCCTACGCGCCCTTCCGTACGACCACGCTGCAGCAGGAGGCCTCGCGGAAACTGGGCTTCTCGGCGTCGATCACGATGTCGGTGGCCCAGCGGCTCTACGAGAACGGCTACATCACCTACATGCGGACCGACTCGACCACGCTCTCGGGCGGGGCCGTCCAGGCCGCGCGGTCGCAGGTGCGGGACCTGTACGGCACGGAGTACCTCCCCGACAGCCCGCGGACCTATGCCTCGAAGGTGAAGAACGCCCAGGAGGCGCACGAGGCGATCCGTCCGGCCGGCGACTCCTTCCAGACGCCGGCCCAGACCGGCCTGACCGGAGACCAGTTCCGGCTCTACGAGCTGATCTGGATGCGCACCGTCGCCTCCCAGATGAAGGACGCGGTCGGCCAGTCGGTCTCGATCCGGCTGGGGGGTGCGGCCTCCTCGGGTGAGGACGTGGTGTTTGCGGCATCCGGCCGGGTGATCACCTTCCACGGGTTCCTCAAGGCGTACGTCGAGGGCACCGACGACGCCTCCGCGGCGCGGGACGACGCCGAGACCCGGCTGCCCAAGCTCGAGGAGGGGGACGCCGTGTCGGCCGCGTCGGTGTCGGCCTCCGGCCACGAGACGAAGCCACCGGCCCGCTACACCGAGGCGACCCTGATCAAGGAGCTCGAGGACCGCGAGATCGGTCGGCCCTCGACCTACGCCTCGATCATCAAGACGATCATCGACCGCGGCTACGTCTACAAGAAGGGCACCGCGCTGGTGCCGGCCTGGCTCGCGTTCTCGGTCACCCGCCTGCTCGAGGCGCACTTCGAGCGCCTGGTCTCCTACGAGTTCACCGCCGGCATGGAGGACGTGCTCGACGAGATCGCCTCCGGACGGGCTGATCGGGCGACCGAGCTCGCTGAGTTCTACTACGGGTCCGAGCGGATCAAGGGTCTGCACCCGCTGGTCACCGGGCTGGGCGAGATCGATGCCAAGGAGATGGCGACCTTCCCGGTCGGCGACGACGACAGCGGGATCGTGCTCCGGGTCGGGCGCTACGGCCCCTACCTCGAGGGGCCCGACGATGACGGCAACCCGGCCGGCAAGCGGGCCAACGTCCCCGACGACCTGCCGCCCGACGAGCTCACCCTCGCCAAGGCCCGCGAGCTGTTCGCCAATCCCGCCGGCGAGGAGATCGACCTCGGGACGCACCCGGAGACCGGGCTGCGGGTCGTGGCGAAGAACGGCCGCTTCGGGCCCTACGTCACCGAGTCCCTTCCCGAGGACGCCCCCAAGTCGGCGAAGCCGCGGACGGGGTCGCTGTTCAAGTCGATGACGCTCGAGAGCATCACCCTCGACGACGCGGTGAAGCTGCTGTCCCTGCCACGGGTCGTCGGCACCGACGCGGAGGGCGTCGAGATCACCGCGCAGAACGGTCGGTACGGGCCCTACCTCAAGAAGGGCACCGACTCGCGGTCGATCGACTCCGAGGAGAAGCTGCTCACGATCACCCTCGACGAGGCGCTGGCGATCTACGCCCAGCCCAAGCAGCGCGGACGGGCCGCGGCCTCGGCCCCGTTGAAGGAGCTCGGCAACGATCCGGTCTCCGGTGCTCCCGTGGTCGTGAAGGCCGGGCGCTTCGGCGAGTACGTCACCGACGGCGAGTACAACGCGACCTTGCGCAAGGACGACTCGGTGGACGACATCACCCTCGATCGGGCGGCGGAGCTGCTGGCCGAGCGCCGGGCCAAGGGGCCGGCCAAGAAGGCCGGCAAGCGCGGGGCGAAGAAGTCGGCGGCCAAGAAGACCACGAAGAAGACAGCCAAGAAGGCGACGAAGAAGACCGCCAGGACGGCGACCTCGAAGAAGTCGTGAAGGAACCCGCGGTTCCGCAGATCGGCGAATCTCCCACGCGGGCGTCGCCGGAGGTCTCATACTCTCCGGCATGGAGCGGAACTTCGTGGGCAAGGCGGGGCTGGTCGTCCTGACCGCGCTGTTCCTCGTGGGCGGCTTCTTCCTCCACCTGTGGTTCCTCGTCGAGAACTGCTATGCCGGAGCGCCGGGCCGGATGCCCGCCCCGGCCTCGGTGCAGGGAAAGTTCTGCGGAGACGGGTCCAGCCCGGCCTCGCTGGTCCTCCTCGGGTTCGAGGCCGCTGCCGTCGTCGCGGTGATCGCGCTCGTGAGCGTGCGGCGCGACGCCCGCAGCTGGGTGGGCAAGGTGGCCGCCTGGCTGGTGCCGATCCCGATCATGGCGGCGGCCTGGGCCCTGCTGATGCTCCCGCCGGACGAGTGCTCCGACTCTGCCGAGGCGACCGAGGGCACCCGCGCCTGTGCGACCCACTTCGCCGGCGGCTGACCCGGTGGTGGCGGGCGTCGGTGCCACCTCGTAGGTTCGGCTCGTGCCCCAGCAGACCGGCTTCTACGCGCCCACGGGTGTCTTCGTGTGCTTCGAGGGGGGCGAAGGTGCCGGCAAGTCGACGCAGACCCGGGCGCTCGAGGCCTGGCTGCGCGCCGAGGGGTACTCCGTGCGGCTGACCTTCGAGCCCGGAGACACCGAGGTCGGTCGGCGGGTGCGCCAGATCGTTCTCGACCCCGCCACCGGTGAGCTCGCCGACCGCACCGAGACGCTGCTCTACGCCGCCGACAAGGCCGAGCACGTCGACACCGTCGTACTGCCCGCGCTGGAGCGGGGCGAGGTCGTGATCACCGACCGCTACGTCGACTCGTCGCTGGCCTACCAGGGCGCCGGCCGCGTCCTCGACCTGGCCGAGGTCGAGCGCGTGCAGCGCTGGGCAACCCATGACCTGCGCCCGCACCTGACCGTCGTCCTCGACCTCGCCCCCGAGCACGGGCTGGGCCGGTTCACCGAGCGCGACCGGATCGAGGGCGAGTCGGTGGAGTTCCACGAGCGCGTGCGGGCGGCGTTCGTCGAGATGGCGGCGGCCGACCCCGACCACTACCTGGTGGTCGACGCGCGCCGGCCCGTCGACGACATCGCGGCCGACGTCCGGGATCGGGTGGAACCGCTGCTCGGACAGGCGAAGCGGTGAACGCCGTCGAAGCGTCCGCGGCGACCGGCGGAGTCTGGAGCCACCTGGTCGGCCAGCCTCGCGCCGCCGCGGCCCTCGCGGCGGCGGCCGACGGCCACGGGATGACCCACGCCTGGCTGTTCACCGGGCCGCCCGGGTCGGGCCGCTCCAACGCCGCGGTCGCCTTCGCCGCGGCCCTCCAGTGCGAGCGTGCCGGCTGCGGGGAGTGCCATGCCTGCCACACGGTGCTGGCCGGGACCCATGCCGACGTGTCCGTGATCCGCACCGAGAAGCTCTCGATCGGTGTCGACGAGGTACGAGACCTGGTGCGGAGGGCCGCCCTCGCCCCGGTGGGGCGGCGGTGGCAGGTGCTGGTGGTCGAGGACGCCGACCGGCTCACCGACCAGGCGTGCAACGCGCTGCTCAAGGCGATCGAGGAACCCACGGACCGGACGGTGTGGATGCTCTGCGCGCCGACGGTCGAGGACGTCCTCCAGACGATCAGGTCCCGGTGCCGGCTGGTGACCCTGACGACTCCCACGGCGGCCGACGTGACCGACTTCCTGGTCCGGACCGAGGGCGTCGACGCGTCGCTCGCGGCCTCGGCGGCCCGGGCCAGCCAGGGTCACATCGGCCGGGCCCGTGCCCTGGCCCGTGACGAGGCCACGCGCAACCGTCGACGCGAGGTGGTCGCGCTCCCAGCCAGGCTCACCTCGCTGGGTGACTGCATGAACGCCGCCGCCAACCTCAACGACGTGACCAAGGAGGAGGCGGCGGCCATCACCAGCGCACTGGACGAGCGCGAGAAGCGCGACCTCGACGCGTCGTACGGCGTCGTGGAGCGCGGCCGCCGTCCACGGGAGTACGCCCCCGCCCTGGCTGCGATGGAGAAGGCCCAGAAGACACGCGCCAAGCGACGCCACCTCGACGTCGTCGACCGGGGGCTGATGGACCTGGTGTCGGTCTACCGCGACGCCATCGCGGTCGCGGCGGACGCGCGGGTGGCCCTGGTCAACGAGGAGATCCGGCCCGACGTGGAGCTCCTCGCCCGGACATCCTCGCCGGAGCTCAACCTGCGGCGGATCGCCTCGATCTTCGAGGCCCGCGAGCAGATGCTCGAGTACAACGTCCCGGTCTCCCTGGCGCTGGAGTCGATGATGCTGGCGCTCAAGGCGCCAGGAGGTGCCGCGAGATGAAGCGACTCCTGGTCGCGGTGGTGGTGGTGCTGTCGACGGTCGCCGTCGGGGTCGGGGTCCTCGCTCTGCAAGGAGGGGGCGACGACCCGGCCGAGTCCACCTCCAGCCCCTCGGCCACCGGGGACGCCGCGGCCGGTTCGGCCCCGGCGGCCGAGCTCGCCCGCTTCTACTCCCAGGACCTCGAGTGGGACTCCTGCGACGGTGGGGCCGAGTGCGCGACGCTCGAGGTTCCCCTGGACTACTCCGATCCGGGCGGCGCCACCATCGATCTGGCCCTCCTGAGGGTTCCGGCCGCCGACCCCGAGCAACGCGTGGGCTCCCTCGTGGTCAACCCCGGCGGACCCGGCCAGCCCGGCACCGACTACGCCGCCCAGTCCGACCTGGTCTTCGGTGACCCGCTGCTCGAGAGCTTCGACATCGTCGGCTTCGATCCCCGCGGCGCCGGCGAGAGCGCTCCGGTGGACTGCCTCGGTGACCGCGCGCTCGACGAGTACGTCGCCGTCGACCCCGACCCCGACACGGCGGCCGAGCGCCGGGAGTTCGTCCGCCTGTCCCGTGCGATGGCGAGCGGTTGTGCCGAGAGGTCCGGTCGGCTCGCCGCCCACGTGAGCACGGTCGAGGCCGCCCGCGACATGGACGTCCTCCGCGCCGCCCTGGGTGAGTCCACCCTCCGGTACCTCGGTGCCTCCTACGGCACCGAGCTCGGCGCCACCTTCGCCGAGCTGTTCCCCGACCGGGTCGGCCGGTTCGTCCTGGACGGGGCGGTCGACGTCTCCCTGGATGTCCGCGAGCTCGCCCTGGGCCAGGCGACCGGCTTCGAGACCGCCCTGCGTGCCTACGTCGAGGACTGCGTCGCGACGTCCGACCCGTGCTTCCTCGGCGACTCGGTGGAGGAGGGGCTGGCGAGCATCAGCGGCTTCCTCGACGAGGTCGACGCGGACCCCCTGCCCACGGCGACCGGGCGGGAGCTGCGCGTCGGCAACGCCGTCTACGGCATTGTGCTGCCCCTCTACGTCCGGGACTACTGGTTCCTGCTGACCTCCGCGCTCGGAGACGCCTACGACGGCGACGGCTCCGCGCTGCTCCAGCTCTCCGATCTCTACAACTCTCGTGGTGCCGACGGCTACACCGACAACAGTCGCGAGGCATTCGTGGCGATCAGCTGCCTCGACGACCCGTCGTCGATCCCGCCCCGCGCGGTTCCGGCCGCGACCCCGGCGTTCGAGAAGGCCTCGCCCACGTTCGGGGGCTTCTTCGCGTGGGGCCTCACCGGTTGTCTCGGCACCGAGGTCAGGTCGACCGCGGACCCCCTCGAGATCGACGGCGCCGGCGCTCGGCCGATCGTCGTGATCGGGACCACCCGCGATCCCGCGACGCCCTACGCCTGGGCCGAGAGCCTGGCCGACCAGCTCGAGTCGGGCGTGCTGGTCACCCGGGAGGGTGATGGCCACACCGGCTACAACAAGGGCAACGACTGCGTCGACGACGCGGTCCACGCCTACCTGCTCGCGGGCACCGTTCCCGACGACGGCCTGACCTGCTGACCGATCAGGGAGTCGGGTCAGCGGGCGTGGATCGGCTCGGCGATGGCCTGGATCCGGCGGGTCGCGAGCTCGATCATCAACCTCGCGGCGGCCGACAGCGATGCGCCGGAGCGGTGCACGATGGCGAGCGTGTCGAACTGTCGCGGCCGCAGCCGCACCCAGCCCGCGTCCGGCGCCAGCCGGGGGAGCAGCTGCGCAGCGGCGCCCCGTGGGATCACCGAGTCGGCGAGGCCGAGCCCGACGAGCTCGACGGCCGTCTCGACGTCCTCGACCTCGATCCGGGTCTGCGGGTTGCGACCGGTCTCGTGCAGCATCTGCCGCAGCACGGTCCGGGTGGAGTCCTGCTCGCGCCAGGTGGTCTCGGGCATCACCAGCGAGGCCGTCGCCAGCCGCTGCGCGGTGACAGGTGAGGAGATCCGGTCGGGATCCGCGCTGACGTAGACCAGCTCGTCGCGCGCCACGGGGATCACCTGCATCCCCTCGCTGCGGACGGTCGGGACGGCGATCATCGCGGCCTCGATCCGGCCCCGGCGCAGGTCCTCCTGGACGTCACTGGAGTTCTGGCCGACCAGCTCGACCCGCACCCCCGGATGACGCTCGAGCACGTCGGCGATCAGCGCGGCGCCGGCGTACAACCGCGCGGTGCCGAACATCCCGAACCGGATGGTGCCCGTCTCGAGAGCGGTCACTCGCTGCACCGCGCGGCGGGCCTCCTCCGCCGCCGCGATCGTCTGCTCGGCGTGCGGTCGCAGCGAGTCGGCGACCGTGGTCGGCACCACCCCCCGGCCGACGCGCCGGAACAGCGTCGCGCCCAGGGAGCGCTCAAGCGCCCGGATCTGCTCGGAGACCGAGGGCTGCGCATAGCCCAGACGCTCGGCGGCGGCCGTCAGTGACCCGAGCTCGTACGTCGCCAGGAAGCACCGCAGCTGGTGCAGCGAAAGCATAGGCATCTCCTAGGGAACATGCTGGAAAGAGAGGCTACCCCTATGAGGGATGGGATCGGATGATGGTGGTCCGTCATCCAGCTGTCCGCGAGGGAGGGCCCGCCATGTTCGACCACTTCTGCACCGCCTGCCGCCGGCGCCGGCTGATCTTCCCCAGCCAGGTCACCGCGATCGTCAACGACGAGCGGGGCGTCCACGTCGCCTTCACCTGCTGGTGCGGCGCCGAGCAGGAGCTCCAGACCGGCCGGCCGGCGAGTCCGACGCGCCCGTCCGTCGCGGCCTGATCCGCCGGTTTCGGCGGGCGAGTCGCCTGTCCGTATACTCCGTCGGGTTGCCCGGGCCAAGCTCCACTCCGGCCCGGGCAGCAGGCCGCCTTAGCTCAGTCGGTAGAGCGATTCACTCGTAATGAATAGGTCGTCGGTTCGATTCCGACAGGCGGCTCCGACCACCCACCCGCGCTGACCCGCGAAGACAGGGCTCCACCGTTCTCGGACGCGACCAGGTTCATCATGCGGCCCCCAGGGGGTCACTGCGGCCAGTTGTTCATGGTGTGAATCCTCCACAGGGGCCAGGATTCAGCGTTCCTCGCTGCTGCGTCCCCGAAAGCTATGAACCGGACATGTAACCTGAGGTTATGAACGAAGGTTATGAACCGGTACGGCTGAGCCCATTCAGACCGTCGTTCGGCGCGAA
>NZ_DASSXS010000322.1:0-9866 GCF_035703625.1 Nocardioides sp.
AGGCGGCGCCCGACCTGCGCTGAGGCTCTATAGGGTCGCCCCATGGCGCGCGTCGTGGTGGTGGGGGGTGGCTTCGGCGGGCTCGCCGCGGCCGCCCGCCTGGCCAAGCTGGGCCACGACGTCACCCTGACCGAGCGGTCCGCGACGCTGGGCGGCGCCCTCTCCTTCGAGACCGACGACGGCTACGCCTGGGACGCCGGACCCACCCACACCCTGCTCCCCGCCGTGATCCGCGACCTGTTCCGCAAGTCGGGCCGGCCCGTCGAGCGTGAGCTGGAGCTGGTGCCGCTGGAGCTGGTCCGCGAGCACCGGTTCGAGGACGGCACGACGCTGCGACTGCCGGGCGGGACCAGGGCCGGCCAGCTCGCCGCGTTCGACCAGCTGGGGCCGGGCCTGGGCCAGACGTGGGTCGACCACGTCGCGTCGTACACCGACACCTGGGAGGTGCTGCGCACCGGCTACCTCGAGCAGCCCTGGGACCCGGCCCACCTCCCCCGCGCCCTGGCGGCGCTGCTGGACAGCAGGGCTGTCCTGCACAAGCGGCTGCGCAAGGACTTCCGCGACGAGCGCATGCAGCTGGTCGCCGGGCACCGGTTCGTGGCCGAGGGCCACGACCTGCGCAACGTTCCGGCCTGGCTGGGCGTGATGTCCTACGTCGAGCAGCGGTTCGGGGCGTGGACCGTCCCCGGCGGCATGGCCGCCCTCGGCGACGCCCTGCGGGCCCGCCTGGAGACCCGCCGGGTCACCGTGCTCACCGACAACACCGCCCGCGACCTGGCGGTGCGCCAGGGGCGGGTCGCCGCCGTGATGACCGACGCCGGCGACCTCCCGGCCGACGTGGTGGTCTGTGCCGTCGACCCGCGCCGCCTGCCGGCCCTTGCGGCGTACGTCGAGAGGACGATGCCGGCGATCCCTCCGGTGGTCACCCACCTCGGTCTCGAGGGCGACGTACCCGACC
This sequence comes from Nocardioides sp., assembly GCF_035703625.1. Classification (GTDB taxonomy): domain Bacteria; phylum Actinomycetota; class Actinomycetes; order Propionibacteriales; family Nocardioidaceae; genus Nocardioides. Next base: position 959 of record NZ_DASSXS010000322.1, read on the forward strand.
TCGGACCCGAGGTCGTGCTGCACGGCGACCCGATGATCACCGTGCGCACGGGTGGACAGGCCCCGGACGGCTGCGCGGCCTGGACGGTGCACGGGCGGGGTCGCCTCGCCGAGGACATCCTGCGGGCGCTGGCCCGGCACCGGATCGACGTCCGGCCCCACGTGGTGGTGCGCCACGACCGCAGCCCCCGGCAGCAGGTGGAGCAGTGGGGCGGCTCGCCGATGGGTGTGCTGTGGCAGGGGCGGGCGACGGTGCGACAGCGGCTGGGCCCGACCACGCCGGTCCAGGGCGTCTACGCGGCCGGGGCACACGCGACGCCCGGCGCCGGCCTGCCGTTCGTCGGGCTGTCGGCGGCCCTGGTCGCCCAGGTCGTCGGCCCGGCCTGACGGATAGTCCCGAACGACATGGTTGGCGACACGCCGACTGCGGCAGCCATTTCGTTAGGGACTATCGCGAAGGTCAGACCGTGATCCGCAGGGCGGCGAAGATCTCGCGGGTCGCCTTGGAGCGGTTGAGGGTGTAGAAGTGCAGGCCGGGGGCGCCGCCGTCGAGCAGCTGCGCACACAGCTCGGCGGCCATCGCGATGCCCTCGGCCCGGAGGGCGGCGGGGTCGTCGCGGTGCACCTCGATCCGCTCGCGCACGTCGGCGGGGATCTCGCGGCCGGACAGCTCGGCCATCCGGGCGACCTGGCCGAGGTTCAGGATCGGCATGATGCCCGGGACGATCGGGATGTCCACGCCGATGGCGGACGCCTTCTCGACCAGCTCGAAGTAGTCGACGGCGCGGAAGACCATGTCGGTGATCGCGAACTCGGCCCCGCACCGCTGCTTCTCGAGCAGGACCTCGAGGTCGCGCTCCATCGACTCCGCGCCGGGGTGTCCTCCGGGGAAGGCGGCCACCCCGATGCTGAACCCGCCGTGGTCGCGCGCCAGCGCCACCAGCTCGCAGGCGTGGGTGAACCCACCCTCGGTCGGGGTCCACTCGGCGCGCGGGCCCTCCGCCGGGTCGCCGCGCAGGGCGAGGACGTTGTGGACCCCCTCCTCGACGAACTCGTCGAGGATCGACTCCAGCTCCTCGCGGGTGTGCCCGACGCAGGTGAGGTGACCCATGGGGAGCATGGAGGTCTCCCGGGCGATCCGCCCCGTGACGCGGAGCGTGGTGTCCCGCGAGGTGCCGCCGGCGCCGTACGTCACCGAGACGAACGTCGGCCGGTAGGGCTCCAGCTCGCTGATCGCCTTCCAGAGCTGCTCCTCGCCCGCCTCGTCCTTGGGCGGGAAGAACTCGAAGGAGAACGAGCGTTCGCCCCTGCGGATGAGCTCACCGATCTCGCGAGCACCGTTTGCCAGCATGGCCGCAGTCTAGGCATCGGGTCGCCCCGGTCGGACATCGTCGACGACGCAGGCATAGCCTCGTGCGCGTGAGCAGCTGGGACGGGGGCGCCTTCCGGGCGAGCATCCAGGGGGCCCTCGACACGCTGCTCGAGGAGATGACCGACCGGCTCTCCCCCCTCGGTCCGGACGCCTCACGGCTGCTCGACGAGGCGCGGGGTGTGGTGTCGGGCGGCAAGCGCTTCCGTGCGGCGTTCTGCTACTGGGGATACCGCGCGGTCCGCCCGGAGGTCGAGGACGAGCCGGCGCTGCTCCGTGCCTGCGCCGCGCTCGAGCTGCTCCATGCCAGCGCGCTGGTCCACGACGACTACATGGACGCCTCCGACACCCGGCGGGGTCGCCCGGCCACCCACCGGGCGTTCACGACCGGGCATCGTGAGGACGGCTGGCGCGGCGACCCGGAGCAGTACGGCGCCGCGGCGGCGATCCTCCTCGGCGACCTGCTGCTGAGCTGGGCGGACGAGATGCTCCGCCGCTGCGGCCTGCCCGCCGCCGAGGTGTCGGCCGCGATGGACGTGTTCGACCTGTGCCGCTCGGAGGTGATCGCCGGGCAGTTCCTCGACGTCTCCGTCCAGGCGCGGGGAGTGGCCGACGTCGAGACGGCGATGACGGTCCTGCGCTACAAGTCGGCGAAGTACTCCATCGAGCGCCCGCTCCACATCGGCGCCGCGCTGGCCGGCGCGCCTCACGACACCCTGACCGCCCTCAGCGCCTTCGGACTCCCCCTCGGCGAGGCGTTCCAGCTGCGTGACGACCTGCTCGGTGTGTTCGGGGACGCCGAGACCACCGGCAAGCCCGCCGGCGACGACCTGGTCGAGGGCAAGCGCACCGTGCTGGTCGCCCTCGCCCTCGACGCCGCGACGCGGGACGAGGCGGCCGAGCTCGACGGGATGCTGGGCACCCCGCTCGACGCCGGCCAGGTGGCGCGCGCCCGCCGGATCATCGACGAGTCCGGGGCCCACCCCCAGGTCGAGATGGTGATCAAGGAGCTGGCCGACCGCGCGCTCGCCGCCCTGGACCGGGCTCCCGTCGACGACCGGGCGCGCGTCGTGCTCCGCGAGCTGGCATCGGCGGCCACCCAGCGCGTCGTCTGACCGGGCGACGACACTGCCGCCCTCGGCCGAGGCCTGGTGACTGCCTCGCGAACGCTCGATCAGGCTGCTGTCACCGGCAACCTCGGTCGACCCGACTCAGTGGCTGGCCGCGCGCGCGACGACCAGCACCAGGTCACGAACCTGAGCGTTGATCGCGGCGCGGTTCGCCTCGAACTCCGGGTTGGTCAGCTCGTTCCGGTCAGTGCTGCTGAGGCCCTCGAGGACCGGTGTGTGGATGTGGCCACCGGGCACGTCCAGGCCGACGGCGTCCCGCAGCAGGGTGGCCCGGTACGCGATCTCGTTGGAAAGGTAGTTGCCGCCGCCCCCGGACCTGGCCTGCGATCCCTCGGTCGGGCCGTCCTCACGAGTGACACCGGGACTCGGGGCCGCCGGGCAGGTCGTCGTCACGGGCTCGGGGGGCGTCTCGCCCGGCACCTCGACCACCCGGCGGTTGTCGAAGACCGGGAACGGACCGGTGTTCGCGGCGAGCATGGCGGCGAACGGGTGGGTCGAGAGGGTCCACTGCGGTTGCGGCTCCACCGTGGGCGCGCCAGGAGCCGCGGGGATCACACCTCGGTAGCACACCCGCTCGTTGTCCGGGAAGCCTGCGCGCCAGGCGCCGTTGAAGTGCTCCAGGTCGATGCGGCCGACCCTGCCCTGGCTGGTGGTCGCGAAGGCGTCGACCGGGGCGGCGGACGAGCTGAAGTGGGGAAGCAGCGCCTCCTCGACCATGCCGTCCCCGAAGTCGCGCCAGCGCACCGGGAACAGCGCGGCCTCCAGCCGGATCGGGCCGTCCGGTCCTCGCACCGTCACGCCGTCCAGGGCCAGGGCGCTGGCGCCGGAGGGATTGGCCTGACGGATGTCGCGGTCGAGGGTGAAGGGGTCGAACCCGGTGACCAGGACCCGCGTCACCTGGTCGCCCCGCGGGAAGCGGACGTCGTCCTGGCCCCGAGAGATGCGGTCGAGATCGGCGATCAGCGCCGCCCTGTCGTGCTCGGCCACGGCGAAGCCGGGGTCCCACTGGCGCAGCGCTGCGCTCATGGCCAGGCGCGTCCAGTACAAGGGTCGGTCGTCGCCGTCACTCAGCGTGCCTCCCGGCTCGGCCTTGTCCTGCACCCGGGCAACGGCCAGGTCCCAGAGGTCGCGGGAGTGCTCGTGCACCACCGAGCGGGCGGAGGCGAGGCTGTCGGCGTCGCAGAGTGCCTGCTGGAAGGCCTCCAGCGTGTCGCTGAACCCGCCACCCTCGATGAAGCGCGCCGGTTCCGGCCGTGACAGGAACTGCTCCTCATAGGTGAGTGCCAGATCGACGTCGGTGCAGCCCGCACTCGGCGGCGCGGCCGGTTCAGGACTTGCCCAGACGGCCGGGGCGACGGTCAGGGCGCCGGCAACGAGAGCGGCCGCAGCGGTCACGCGGACCGGACCTGAGCGGACGGAACGACGGGTCATCGACTGCCTCCTCGAGTCGGGGACCGACCCTAGGCGGACGTCCTGGAGACCGCAAACGAGGGTCGCGCGCCGGTCACGCCATCCAGCGCAGCAGTGGGCGCGCGACCCCAGCGCGTCACGGCACGAGGGACAGGCCTCGTGAGAGGCCCTGCTAGTCGAGGCTGGCGACTCCCGACACCTCCGGCCCGTCACCGCGCAGCAGCACGGAGAACGGCCCACCCCGGTCGGCGTTCACCCGGGTGCCCAGGACGCTGAGCGCCACCGAGAACGCCTGCTCGTCGGCGCGGGCGAACGGGCCCCAGCCGTCCCACAGGAAGACGAGCCCCTCGCTGTCGCCCGCGACCACGTCGGCGAGGGAGTCGGCCAGCGCGTCGAAGTTCCTGCCGTAGTCGTCGGAGAGGTCCAGCGCCTCACCCACGCCGCTGAGGAACTCCTCCTTGGACTCGCCGTGCCAGCCGTCGAAGTAGGCGAAGTGCCACCCGGCGTGCTCGACGGTGTGGCGGACGTCGGCGACGTCGAAGCCGCCGTGCCAGCGGTAGATTCCCGGGGTTGCTCGACCCGCCAGCAAGGCGGCCAGTCCGCTCATCCTCAGATTCCTCTCGGTCGGTGGAGGTGTCCTAGAAGCCCATGGCCTGGGCCCGGCGCTTGACCTCCGCGCCACGGTTCTCGCGCAGCGCGTCGATGGGGCGGCCGGGCAGGTCGGCGTCGGTGAAGATCCACGCGATGCACGCGCGGTCGTCGAACCCGCCGTCGTGCAGGACCGTCAGCAGCCCGGGCAGGCCCTTGACGACCAGGCCCTCCTCGATGAAGGCGGCGGGTACCTGCGGTCCCGCGCCAGGGCGGGGTACGGCGGCAGCCAGCTCGTGGACCTTGATCATGGTCCGCACCTTCGCGGGGGTGACGCCGAGCAGGCTCCCCGCCTCGGACCAGTCGAGCCATTCGGTCACCAACGCATCGAGATCGGCATCGGCGAGGGACGGGGACGCTTCGCTCACCCCACCAGCCTAGGCTCGTCGCGGTGCCGGGGGCCACCGGGGCAACACGCCCGGTCTGGGCAGGTTCACCGATGCGCCGACCAGCCTCGTTAGCGTCGAACGCTCGCCGTGCGGCGCTTCCCCTCGGGGCATGAAGCTCGTCCCGGACGCCGTCGGCGGACGAGGAGAACCTCATGAGCCCACGTGGGACCACCGCCGCGACCGCCCTCCTGACCCCGGTCGTCGTCGCCGCTGTCATCGTCGGCGGGGCACTCACCGCACCAGCCTCTGCCGAGCACGAGAGCCTGCCCGGCGGACGCCGCGTCACCGACTACACGGTCCGGCCCGGAGACACCGCCACCGAGCTGGCCGTCCGGTTCCACGCCTGGACCGCCGAGCTGATCGCCCACAACCACCTCGGCCCGGGCGCCGGGCTCACGGTCGGGGAGCGGATCGAGATCCCGGTCGTCACGGCCGCGGTCGACGACCACCGTGCCGAGCGTCGTACCCCGGCCGGTGCGGGGCAGCAGGCGGGCCACACCGAGGAGGTCGCCTACCCCTCACGCCAGCGGGTGCGCCGGGCGATCGTCCGGACCTCGCGGCTCCAGGGCGTGGACCCGCAGCTCGCGCTCGCCGTGTCGTGGCAGGAGGCGGGCTGGCGCATGCACCACGTCTCCAGCGCCGGCGCGCTCGGCGCCATGCAGGTGCTCCCGTCGACGGCGGAGTGGATGGAGCTGTACGTCGGCCGCGACCTGGCCCCGCGCCGGCTGCGCGACAACGTGGCGACGGGGGTGACCCTGCTCCACGTGCTGGCCGAGGGAACCGTGTCCCGCGCGCGTCAGCTGGGCTCCTACTACCAGGGCCTCGGCGCCGTCCGCCGGCACGGGCTGTACGACGACACCCGCGACTACGTGGACAACGTGCTGGCCATCAAGCACCGGTTGGAGGCCGGGCAGCCACCCGCCTGAGGCCCCTGCGGCGTGGTCCACGCCACGCCGGAGCCCGGGGCGCGCCGGTTGCGTGGGGTGCCGTCCGTACGATTGGGCGGTCGGTTACTTCCCCAACCGATGCGCAGGAGGGTCGTCGTGAGCGTAGATGGGCACGCCCGCACGGGCGTCGACGCCGTCGCGAGCGACCCCATGATCGGCCGGCTCCTCGACCGGAGGTACCGGATCCGCTCCCGCATCGCCCGCGGTGGCATGGCCAGCGTCTACGAGGCCACCGACATCCGGCTCGACCGGACCGTCGCCGTCAAGGTGATGCACCCCGGCCTCGGTGACGACGACGAGTTCGCCGCCAGGTTCGTCCGCGAGGCGCGGGCGGCCGCACGCCTGTCCCACCCCAACGTGGTCTCCGTCTACGACCAGGGGGACGAGGACGGCACGGTGTACCTCGCCATGGAGTGCGTGGCCGGCCACACCCTGCGCGACGTGATCCGCAAGGAGAGCCCGATGTCGCCGGGCCGGGCGATCGCGCTCGTGGAGCCGGTGCTCTCGGCGCTCGCCGCGGCGCACCGCGCCGGGCTGATCCACCGCGACATCAAGCCCGAGAACGTCCTGATCTCCACCGACCCCGACTCCGGCAGCAGCCGGGTCAAGGTTGCCGACTTCGGCCTGGCCAAGGCGGTCAGCGCCGACACCCAGCACACCGCCACGGGCGGGGTGCTGATCGGCACGGTCTCCTACCTCGCCCCCGAGCTGGTCGTCGACGGCCGCGCCGACGCCCGCGCCGACGTGTACGCCGTCGGGGTGGTGCTCTACGAGCTGCTCACCGGCGCCAAGCCGCACGAGGGCGAGTCACCGATCCAGGTCGCCTACAAGCACGTCCACGAGGACGTCCCCGCACCATCGTCGGTCGCCGACGACATCCCGGGGTACGTCGACGCGCTGGTCGCCCGGGCCACCGCCCGCGACCGGGGACAGCGACCGGCGGATGCCGCCGTGCTCCTCCACCAGCTGCACCGCGTCGGCAACGCCCTGGCCGCCGGGGTCCGCGAGGACCCCGAGCTCGAGGCCGACCTCGCACCCCGGCCGGCGATCTCCCCCGACACCGCACCCGAGCCGTTCGACGCCGACGACTTCGCCGAGCTGCTCTCGCCGGCCGAGGCGGTGGACGAGCAGGTGCACACCACCGCACTCGAGCGGCCGTCCCCCGAGCCGGCGCGCGGGCCCGAGCCGCCGTCCGTCGTACCCACGGGGCGACCGCGACGCTCGAAGCGCGGCCCCGTCCTGTTCGCCCTGGCCCTGCTCCTGGTCGCGTCGGTCGGGGTGGCGGCGTGGTGGTTCGGCTACGCCCGCTACACCCCGACCCCGGGCGTGATCGGGCTGGAGCGCGCCGCGGCCGTCGACAAGATCGAGGCCTCGGGCCTGAGCGCCGACTTCGGCGACCGGGCCTACTCCGAGACCGTCCCGGCCGGGCAGGTGATGTCCACCGAGCCGTCGGCGGGCGAGAACGTGCTCGACGGCGGCACGGTGGTGGTGGTGCTGTCGCTCGGCAAGGAGCGGTACGACGTCCCGAAGCTGCGCGGCCTGACCGAGGACCGTGCCCAGGACAGGCTGCTGGACACCAACCTGGCCTTCGGGCAGTCCGTCGGCCGGTACTCCGAGACGGTGCCCGAGGGGACGGTCCTTCGCAGCGATCCGCCCGTCGGCACCACCCTCCGCCCCGACGCCGTGGTCGACCTGGTCGTGAGCAAGGGCCCCCGGCCGATCAGGATCCGGGACTTCACCGGCCAGGACGCCGACCGCGCGATCGCCTGGTTCGAGAGGCGGGACCTGGAGGTCGACACCTCCTCGGAGCACTCCGACTCGGTGGCCGAGGGCGACGTGATCTCCCAGTCCCCCGTCGACGGCACGGCCTTCGCCGGCGACCCCGTCGAGCTCGTGGTCTCCGACGGCCCCGAGCTCGTCGAGGTGCCGAGCGGCCTGGTCGCCTCTGGCGTCGACGCGGCCCGGGAGCGCCTCGAGGCCGCGGGCTTCGAGGTCGAGGTGGAGAACGACAACGGCTACATCGGGCTCGGCTACGTGTTCCGGGTCGACCCCTCCTCCGGCACGATGGTTCCCGCCGGCAGCACGATCACGCTCTACCTCATCTAGCCAGAAGGCGTTCCGGCGGCCGAGGCTCGGGCCTATCCCCCGTCTCCGCCGCCCGCACCGTGGGTCGTCTCCGTGACCTGCGGTGTCGTCAGGTCGTGGTAGCCCATGACCCGCGCCCGACCGCGGGAGAGGTACCAGATGAGAGCCGCGACCCCAGCGACGGGGACGACCAGGACGAGCGCCGTCGAGACGTCCATGGCCAACCTCCCGCGACGAGTCCGCCGGCCTGGTCGCCGGCGTGGTCCGAGTCTAGGAGTGGCCGACCCACGCCGGGGGTCGAACTACGGGGAGCGAGGGATCAGCGCGGCTCGGAAGCGGCGATGGCCTCGGACAGCGAGTCATAGATGGCGAAGACGTCGTGGAGCTGGGTCGAGCCCAGCAGGCGGCGGACCACCGGCGGAGGAGAGACCAGCGACATGGAGCCGCCGTCATCGCGGGCAGTCTTGCGCGCCACGATCAACGCTCCGAGCCCCGAGGAGTCGACGAAGCTCACGTCGGCGAGGTCGATGACCACGCGCGAGGCGAGGCCGGCAGCCTCGGTCACGGCGTCGTGGAATCCGTGCACGGTGCGGGCATCGATCTCGCCGCCGGCGCGAACGACCGCGCAGCCGTCGACCTGACTGACCTGGTACCAGGCCTTTCCGGGCGCATCCCCGTCGTCGCCTCGTCCGATGCCGTGGGACATCGCACCGCCTCCCCACTCTGCTGGGTACCAGCATAGTCAGGATTCGTGGCGATGCGCCCCTCCCGGACCTCCGGCCTCCCACCTCCGGTCGCCGAGGCGACCGCTAGCGTTCCGGGCATGCCAGCCCCGCCCCTGAGGAACCCGGTGGGGACTCACGTCCAGGTCGGCAAGGGCCTGGTCGCGGGTGCGCTGGCGCGTGCCGACCAGCTCGGCTGCGAGGCCATC
>NZ_DASSXS010000031.1:0-7322 GCF_035703625.1 Nocardioides sp.
CGCTGGGCGGCGGCGCGGAGCCCGGTCTGGAACATCCCCTCGTCCAGCTCCACGACCTCGGCGATCCCGCCGTCCTGGCGGGCACGCTGGAAGTTGGGCTCGAGCGGGACCGAGTCGAGGGACACGAAGGCGTAGACCAGCTTGCGCACCTTCCCGGCCCGGAGCAGCAGGCCGACGTCGGCGCCACCCCAGGAGACGACCGTGAGGTCCCTCAGGCCGGAGCGGCAGATCGCGCGGACCAGGGCCATCGGCTTGCGGCGCGGGCCCCAGCCGCCGATGCCGACGGTCATCCCGTCCTCGAGGCCGGCGACCACCTCGTCGATGGTCATCTGCTTGTCGCGGGGGGTGCTCATTTCTCACCCACGAACTCGTCACGCAGCTCGTCGGAGACGCCGGCCAGGTTCAGCTCCATGGTGAAGCCCTGCTCGAAGCGGTAGCTGCGGTTGACGTCGACCGGGTCGATCGCGTTGAGGGCCTCCTTGGCCATCCGCACCACGCGCGGATCCTTGGCGGCGATCTCGCCGGCGACCGCGAGGGCGGCGTCGTCCAGCCGCTCGCGGGGGACGACCTCGAGCACCGAGCCGTGCTGGACCAGGTCGGCGGCCGGGATCGTGCGGCCGGTGAGGTAGAGGGTGCGCATCAGGTGGGGCGGGACCAGGCGGGCGAGGTGGGTGGCCGCCCCGAGCGCGCCCCGGTCGACCTCGGGCACGCCCAGGTAGGCGTCGTCGGAGGCCACGATGCAGTCGGCGTTGCCGACCAGCCCGACGCCGCCGCCGAGGCAGAAGCCGTGGATCGCCGCGACGACGGGCACCGGGCACTCGTACACCGCCTTGAACGCCGCGTAGCAGCCGCGGTTGGCACCGATCAGGGCGTCGAAGCCCGTGGTGCGCTGCATCTCCTTGATGTCCACGCCGGCGTTGAAGCCCCGGCCCTCGGCCCGCAGGACCACCACGCGGGTGGCCTGGTCCCGGCCGGCCTCGTCCAGGGCGTCGGCGAGGTCGAACCACCCCTGCACGGTGAGGGCGTTCACCGGTGGCTGGTCCATCGTGACGACGCGGATGCCGTCGTCGCGCACCTCGCTGGTGATGGGCACAGGGCCTCCCTGATCGGACAACCAAACGTTTGCTTGGTACGGTACCAGCCATGAGTCTCTCGATCGACCTGGCCGGGCGCGTGGCTCTCGTGACCGGCGGTGCCAAGGGAGTCGGTGCGGGGATCTCCGCCGAGCTCGTGGCGGCGGGGGCGAACGTGGTGACCTGCGGGCGGCGGGAGGCCGAGGCGGCACCCGGGACCTCCCACGTGGTGTGCGACGTCCGCGACTCCGACGCGGTGCGCAGCCTGGTCGACGGGATCGTCGCCGATCGAGGCTCGCTGGACCTGCTGGTCAACAACGCCGGCGGCTCCGGCTGGGGGTTGGCGGCCGAGACCGACCACGTCGTCCACCGCAAGATCCTGGAGCTGAACCTCGTCGCACCGCTGCTCGTCGCGCAGGAGGCCAACCGGGTGATGCAGCGGCAGGAGCGGGGCGGAGCGATCGTCGGGATCTCGTCGGTCTCGGGTGTCCGGCCGAGCCCGGGGACGGCGGCGTACGGCGCGGCCAAGGCCGGTCTCGACCACCTGACCCGGTCACTGGCCATCGAGTGGGGGCCCCGGGTGCGCATCAACGCGATCGACCTGGGCATGACCCGGACCGAGGCCCTCGAGGGCTTCTACGGCGGAGCCGACAACCTCGACGAGCTGGAGCAGACCGTGCCCGGTGGTCGGCTGGCGTTGCCCCAGGACGTGGGTTGGCTGACCGCTTTCCTGGCCTCCCCGCTGGCCGCGCACATCAGCGGGGCGACCATCGAGCTGCATGGCGGGGGCGAGGCCGCTGACTTCCTCGCCGAGATGCGAGAGGAGCAGGCAGGGCCGTGAGCGGACTTCTCGAGGGGCGCGTCGCGATCGTGACTGGGGCCGGCCGCGGCATCGGCCGCGAGCACGCGCTCGAGCTCGCCCGCCAGGGCGCCGCCGTGGTGGTCAACGACTACGGCGTCTCGCTGGCCGGCGAGAAGGCGGACTCGCCCGCCGACGACGTCGTGTCCGAGATCGAGGCCCTGGGTGGCCGGGCGGTCGCCAACGGCGCCGACGTGGCCGACTTCGCCGACGCCGAGGCGATGGTGGCCCAGGCGATCGAGACGTACGGCGCCCTCGACATCCTGGTCAACAACGCGGGCTTCGTCCGCGACCGGATGCTCGTCAACGCCACCGAGGACGAGTGGGACGCCGTCGTCCGGGTCCACCTCAAGGGCCACTTCGCCCCGTTGCGGCACGCGGCGGCGTACTGGCGAGCGGAGTCGAAGGCGGACCGGCAGCGCGCGGGGCGGGTCATCAACACCTCCTCCGGCGCCGGGCTGCAGGGATCCGTGGGGCAGGCGGCGTACTCCGCGGCCAAGGCCGGCATCGCCGGCCTCACCCTGGTCGCAGCGGCCGAGCTGGGCCGGGTCGGCGTGACCGTCAACGCGATCGCGCCGGTCGCGCTGACCCGGATGACCGAAGGCGTCTTCGGGGCCGGGCTGCCCGAGCCGGGCGACAACTCCCCGGTGGTCGCCTGGCTGGCCTCCGAGCAGGCGGGTCACGTCACGGGACGGGTCTTCGAGATCGAGGGCGGCAAGCTGACGCTCGAGGACGGCTGGCGACACGGAGCCTCGCGCGATGCCGGCCGCCGGTGGGAGGCCGCCGAGCTCGGCGCGGTCGTCGACGAGCTGGTCGCCGAGGGCGCGACCCCCGAGCCCGTCTACGGCGCGTGACGCTGCACAAGCTTCACCAAGGTATGCAGACCAACCTGCACTCACCATGATGAATTGGTCGTGGGGAGTGCAGGTTCACCAAGGGATGCAGGCGAACCTGACGAGCTGTCAGCTCGATCGGCGGAGCTGGCGCCCCAGTCGGGCTGCCGCGAGACGCGGACGGTCGTAGTCGGACCAGACGTAACGGATCATGCCGAACGAGGTGATCTCACGCAGCAGGTCCTCGCGCTGCTTCTCCGCGAAGACGACCTCGCCGACGTCCTGGCCGGGCTTGAGCACGCGACCGTACTTGACGCGACCGTCGAACTCGCCCAGCTGGTTTCGGTCGGGCCATGCCCAGTCGCAGGTGCCGACAAGGGCGCCATTGGCGTCGTGCACCTGGTACTGCAACAGCGGCGCTGGGATGTGGTGCACCCAGAACAGCCAGCGGCCCCGTGTCTCGCCGACCGATGCAGAATCACCGTCAGCCATCCGTACAGGAATGTGCATCCCGCGCATCCGAGGCCACCGCTCCATGAGCTTGAACTGCTCCTCCAGCCCGGCGAGATCCGACAACCCCAGGTTCAGCAGGGAATCGAGGACGACAAGGCCGCGCTCGCCACCCCCGACGCGGGCACCCGCCTCCAGGGCGCAGCGGGCCGGGCTGAGCACGAGACCGAACGGCGTCTCGCTGAGGTCGTCCTTCAGGCAGAAGCCCTCATGGTGGACGACATCGCCTTCGATCCGGCCGGCCCCACCGTCCAGGCGGGTCACATGGACGCGCGACAAATCGATGTCCCATGTCGCGATGCCATGCTCCAGGCAGCCGGAAACGTCACTGAGGGCGACGGAAGGACCCAATGAATGCTGGACGGCGTGGGCACGCGCCAGGTGCCGGTCACGGTCGTCCATACCGGCCCAGAGGTCGACAAAGGTGTAGTAGCCACGCCTGATGCGCAGCCACAGCTGCGCTCGCACCGCACGAGTCACAGCCCGGTCGTCGTAGCCGAGCCCTCGCGCCTCGGCGCGGGTGAAGAATCCGCGAACTTCGGCCATGATGCGCAACGGGTCCATGCCGGAGGATGGTGCCCGCCGGGTCCTCGATTCGAGGACGTTGCATCGCGGGATGTGGAGGAGGCGCGCGGCGCTCCATCTTGTGGACGCGGGGTGGCCCTGAATGAACGCCGCTCGGTCTCCTCAGGCGTCCGGTGGCAACACGTCGTCGAGTCGGTCACCTCCCGTGGCGGCGCATCACTTCCCACGGTCAACTCATCGTGGGAAGTGCAGCCTCGTCTGCATACCTTGATGAAACTGCAGCCAGACGCTCAGATCCGCTCGATGATCGTGCCGGAGGCCTGGGCACCGCCCGCGCACATCGAGATCAGCGCGGTGGAGACGTCCCGGCGCTCGAGCTCGTGGAGCGCGGTGGTGAGCAGTCGGGTGCCCGTGGAACCCACGGGGTGTCCGAGGGCGATCGCCCCGCCGTTGACGTTGATCCGCTCCTCGGGGACCCGGTGGACCGACGCCCAGGACATGACCACCGCTGCGAACGCCTCGTTGACCTCGAACAGGTCGATGTCGCCGATCGTCATCCCGGTGTCCTCGAGCAGGCGCTCGGTTGCCTGGACCGGTCCGTCGAGGTGGTAGTAGGGGTCGGCGCCGACCAGGCAGGACGACACGATCCGGGCGCGTGGCCGCAGGCCCAGCGAGCCCGCGAGCGAGGCGTCCATCAGCAGCAGCGCCGACGACCCGTCGGAGATCTGGGACGACGTACCGGCGGTGTGGGTGCCGCCCTCGAGCACGGGCGAGAGGCCGGCCAGGCCCTCCAGCGTGGTCTCGCGGAGACCCTGGTCGCGGTCAACGGTGCGGGTCTCGCCGGTCGGCTCGCCGGCCTCGTCGAGCACGGCCGCCTCGACCGCGAAGATCTCCCGGGTGAACCGGCCCTCGTCGACCGCGGCGCGTGCCTTCTGCTGGGAGGCGAGCCCGAAGGCGTCGACCGACTCCCTGCTGAAGCCGCGGTCACGGGCGATCCGGTCTGCCCCCTCGAACTGGTTGGGGAGGTCGATGTCCCAGGCCGGTGGCCGCGGATCGCCCAGGCCCTCCGGCACGTTGCCGCCGAGCGGGATCCGCGACATCGACTCCACGCCGCAGGCGACGCCGGCGCGGATCACGCCGGCCAGGATCATCGCGTTGACCAGATGGGTGGCCTGCTGGCCGGAGGAGCACTGGGCGTCGATGACGGTCGAGGCCACCTGGCGGGGGAGCCCCGCATGCATCCAGGCCCGGCGCACCATGTTGTTGGACTGCTCCCCGGCCTGGGTGACGCACCCGCCGATCACCTCGTCGACCAGCGACGGGTCGACGCCGGCGCGCTTGAGGACCTCGACCTGGGCGGCGCCGAGCAGATCGGCGGCGTGTACGCCGGCCAACCAGCCACGGCGCTTGCCGAGAGGGGTGCGGACGGCCTCGACGATCACCGGGTTCCCGGCCGAGTTGCGCATGCGCCAAAACTAGAACACGTTCTTATTCGGGGCAAGGTGGCGCCCAAAACCGGGCCGCAGCCCTTCCGAACAGACCGGGAGTATGTCAGGATCTCGAACTAGAACGTGTTCCAGATTCGAGAGGTTCCTCAGGTGAACACACGCGTGAGCACTGTCGACGTCATCCCTGCCGGTTTCGACTTCACCGACCCCCAGACCAACGAGGCGAGCATCCCGCACGACGAGTTCCTCGCGTTGCGCCAGAAGGCCCCGGTGTTCTGGGTCGAGCAGGAGCAGGGCGCGCGCGACGGCATGTCCGCGGAGTCGGGGACGGGCTACTTCGCGGTGAGCAAGCACGCGGACGTGTCCGCGGTGTCCAAGAACAGCAAGGACTTCTCCAGCATGGAGAACGGCGCGATCATCCGTTTCCAGGCCGGGATGGAGCGCGACCAGGTGGAGCTGCAGCGGGTGATGCTGATCAACCAGGACCCGCCGGACCACACCAAGACCCGCCAGATCATCTCGCGCGGCTTCACGCCCCGCGCCATCGGTGCGCTCGACCAGATCATGAAGGAGCGGGCCGAGAAGATCGCGCGGGACGCGGTCGCCCGCGGCTCGGGGAACTTTGTCGACGACGTCGCCTGCGAGCTGCCGCTGCAGGCCATCGCGGACTTCATCGGCGTCCCGCAGGAGGACCGTCGCAAGCTGTTCGACTGGTCCAACCAGATGCTGGCCTACGACGACCCGGAGATCGACGTCGATCCCGACATCGCCGCCGCCGAGATCCTCGGCTACGCGATGGAGCTCGCCGCCGACCGGCAGGCCAACCCCCGCGACGACATCGTGACCAAGCTCGTCCACGCCGACGTGGACGGTCAGAAGCTCAACGACGACGAGTTCGGTTACTTCGTCATCATGCTCACCGTCGCGGGCAACGAGACCACCCGCAACGCGATCACCCACGGGATGAACGCCTTCCTCGACCACCCCGACCAGTGGGAGCTGTGGAAGCGGGAGCGTCCCGAGACGATGGTGGACGAGGTGATCCGGTGGGCGACCCCGGTCAGCTCCTTCCAGCGCACCGCCCTCAACGACGTCGAGGTGGGCGGCGTCCGGGTGCAGAAGGGGGAGCGGGTGGGGCTCTTCTACGCCAGCGCCAACTTCGACGACGACGTCTTCGAGGATCCCTACACGTTCGACATCACCCGGTCCCCCAACCCCCACGTGGCCTTCGGCGGGCACGGTGCGCACTACTGCATCGGCGCCAACCTCGCCCGCCTGGAGGTGAAGCTGATGTTCGACGCCCTGGCCGACATCGCCCCGGACATCAGCAAGGTGGCCGAGCCGCGCCGGCTCCGGTCCGGCTGGATCAACGGGATCAAGGACCTGCAGGTCAAGTACGCCTAGGACGCCCTGCCCAGGGTTCCCGGGGTTTCGAGGGATTTCGAGATGCTCGCCTCGCTCGTTCCTCGATCCAGGTCGCTACGCTCGCACCTCAACCACCGGAGGGCGCATGGAGCTGGTTCTGGGCACGATGTACTTCGGCACGCGCACCGACGAGGTGACGTCGTTCGCGTTGCTCGACCGGTTCGTCGAGGCCGGCGGCCGGGTGCTGGACACCGCCAACTGCTACGCCTTCTGGGTCTCCGACACCGGGCACGGCGGCCAGAGCGAGGCTGTCATCGGGCGCTGGCTCCGGGCCAACCCCGGCCTGCGCGACCAGCTGACCATCGCCACCAAGGTCGGCGTGGAGCCGGTGGACGGCGGCGGGATCGAGGGCCTGTCCGCGGAGGTGATCAGCCGGGAGGCGGAGCGGAGCCGGGAGCGCCTGGGCGTCGAGACCATCGACGTCTACTGGGCCCACGCGGAGGACCGGCACGTCGACCTCGCCGAGACCGTGACCGCGCTCGGTGAGCTGGTGACGCGGGGCGCCGTACGGCGGCTGGGGGCCAGCAACCACGCCACCTGGCGGGTGGAGCGGGCGCGCGAGCTGGCCCGCGAGCAGGGCCTCGAGCCCTTCTCGCTGCTGCAGCTGACGGCGTCGTACGTCGACCCGCGGCCCCGGGTCGAGGTGCCC
>NZ_DASSXS010000002.1:0-5834 GCF_035703625.1 Nocardioides sp.
CGAAAGCGAACCTACCCGGGCGAGTCAGCCAGCCAGGTCGTCGAGCGCCCGCTCCAGGTCGTGCCACAGGTCGTCGACGTCCTCGATGCCGACCGAGAGCCGCACCAGCGCGTCGGGGATCGTGGCCGGCTCGGTCTTCCAGCGCCGGCGCCGCTCGAACGTCGACTCCACTCCGCCCAGGGATGTCGCGTGCACCCACAGCGTCGTCTTGTGCACCAGCAGGTCTGCGGCGAGAGCCCCTTGCCCGAGGACGATCGCGACGATCCCGCCGAAGCCGGGGTAGCGCACCTCCTCGACAGCCGGGTGCCCCGAGAGCCGGCGGGCGAGCTCGGTGGCGTTGGCCTGCGCCCGCTCCACGCGCAGGTGGAGGGTGCGCAGGCCGCGCAGCGCGAGCCACGCCTCGAGGGTGCCGGGGATCGCCCCGACCAGGTCGCGCCGGCCCTTCAGGACGTCGTACAGCTGGTCGTCGCGGGTGACGACGGCGCCGAGGAGCACGTCGCTGTGCCCGGAGAGGAACTTCGTCGCCGAGTGCACGACGAGGTCGACGTCCATCTCGAGGGGCCGCTGGAGCAGGGGAGTGGCGAAGGTGTTGTCGACGACGACGTAGGCGCCGGCATCGTGCGCGGCGGCCCTGATGGTGGGGATGTCGGCGAGCTCGAGGGCCGGGTTGGTCGGCGACTCCAGCCAGACCAGGGCCGCCCCGTCGCACGCGGCCACCATGGCGTCGGTGTCGGTCACGTCGACCAGCTGCGCGTCGAGCCGGCCCCTGGCCTCGAGGTCGGCGAGCTGCATGATGCTGCCGAGGTAGGCGTGGCGGGGCGCGACGACCTTGGCGCCCTGGCCGACGAGGTCGAGCACCGTCGACACCGCCGCGAGCCCGGAGGCGAAGGACAGGCAGCGCCCGCCCTCGAGCGCGCCGAGCGTCTCCTCGAAGGCGGTCCACGTCGGGTTCGCGTAGCGCCCGTACTCGAGGTCGCCGCCCGCGACGTACGTCGAGGCCATGGTGAGCGGGGTGTTCAGGGGCGCGTCCGGCTGCTTCTCCGGGCGTCCCGCGGTGACCGCGACAGTGGAGGGCTTCAGGGCGGGCGCGTCCTCGGTCATGCCGACGAGCGTAGGTGGATAGGGTCGGTGCGATGAACGCGCCCACCCGCAAGCCCCGCGTCGCCCTCGTGTTCGGTGGGCGTTCCTCCGAGCACGGCATCTCCTGCGTCACGGCCGGGAGTGTGCTGGCCGCGATCGACCGCGACGCCTACGACGTGGTCCCGGTGGGCATCGCCACCGACGGCCGCTGGGTGCTGGAGGCGGACGAGCCGGGTCGGCTCGCGATCCGCGGGAACGACCTGCCCGAGGTCGACTCGGCCGGCTCGCCGGTGGCCCTCATGGGCGCGACGACGGGCACCGACCTCGTGGTCGCCGAACCGTCCAGCGTGCCGTCGGTCATCGGCGAGGTCGACGTGGTCTTCCCGCTCCTGCACGGTCCCTGGGGTGAGGACGGAACCCTGCAGGGGATGCTCGAGATGGCCGGGGTGCGCTACGTCGGCTCCGGCGTCCTGGCCTCGGCGGTCGGCATGGACAAGGCCTACATGAAGGTCGTGCTCCAGGCGGCCGGGCTGCCGGTGACACCGGGCATCGTGGTCACCCGCGCGGAGTGGGACCAGGACCCCGTCGGCACCCGCGCCCGCGTCGAGGCCCTCGGCTTCCCGAGCTTCGCCAAGCCGGCCCGCGCCGGGTCGAGCATGGGGATCAGCAAGGTCCACGACGTAGACGAGGTCGACGAGGCGATGGCCGAGGCCTTTCGCCACGATCCCAAGGTGCTGGTCGAGCAGTCGATGGAAGGGTCGCGCGAGGTCGAGTGCGGCGTGCTCGGCACGCTCGAGGGACCGGCCGAGACCTCGCGTCCCGGCGAGGTCCGCACAGGCGGTGACCACGAGTTCTACGACTTCGAGGCCAAGTACCTCGCTGACCAGCAGACCGAGATCGACATCCCCGCCGACCTCCCGCCCGGGACCGAGAAGGAGCTGCGTGACATGGCCGTGCGCGCCTTCGAGGCCCTCTCGTGCGAGGGCCTGGCGCGGGTCGACTTCTTCGTGACGCCGGACGGCTCGCTGGTGATCAACGAGCTCAACACCATGCCCGGGTTCACGCCCACCTCGATGTACCCCCAGCTGTGGGCGGCCTCGGGGATGACCTACCCCGAGCTGGTCGACCGGCTGATCCGGCTCGCACTGGCCCGCGACACCGGACTCCGCTGAGCGGATAGTCCCTCACGATCCGGTTGGCGACACGCCGTACGGACCAACCGTCGTGTTCGGGACTATCGAGATCGGCGGTCACTCGCACCGGTCGACCAGCCGCAGGTGCTGCCGGACCGGGTCGGCCAGCCCGGCCATGACCGACGCGACCCCCTCGGGCCGGTAGTCGCCGGGGACGGAGACCCGGACGACGGGCCGGTACCCCGCCGCCGTCAGGGTGGCCGTTGCCGACTGGTCGGTCTCGGCGTCGGCCGGGACGAACCAGCCGACACCGTTGGCCTCGACGCACTGCGCGAACCGGTCGAAGTCGTCGGGGAGCGCACCGCCGCAGGTGAGCACGATCGCCGGTTCGCCCCAGGCGGCGCCGAGCGCTCCCTCGCCGGCGACGGCCCGTTCCTGCTCTCCCGCCAGCTCCGGAGGCAGGTCGGCGAGGAGCCGCTCACAGGTCACGCGGGCCGCCGGGCCGACGTCGGGCGAGGAGACGGAGACCGGCTCGTCAGCGCACCCGGCGAGGGCCAGCAGGAGCCCGGACACGGCGACGCCCCGGACCCGTCGGGGTCCGGGGCGTCGACAAGACATCCAGCCGGTCAGATGTGCACGACCGGGCAGGTGAGGGTGCGGGTGATGCCGTCGAGGTTCTGGACCTTGGACACGACGAGCTTCCCGAGCTCGTCGACGTTGCGGGCCTCGGCGCGCACGATCACGTCGTACGGTCCGGTGACGTCCTCGGCCAGCGTCACGCCCTTGACCGTCGCGATCTCGCGGGCCACTTCGGCGGCCTTGCCGACGTCGGTCTGGATCAGGATGTACGCCTGGACGACCATCGTGGACTCCTCGTCTCGTGCGGGTCTGTGTCGCGGGCCAACCTATCGTGGACCGAGGAGCTCTCGATAGGTCCCCTCGTGGGCGGGGCAGGCACTGGTCTGGTGGGATGGCGCCATGACCTTCCCCCCCGACGCGACAGTGGCCGACGCAGGAGAGTTCGGGCTGATCGAGGCGCTCACGGGGATCTTCGAGCAGGGCGACCAGGTTCTGGTGGGGCCCGGCGACGACGCCGCGGTGCTGAGGGTGCGCACGGGCCACGTCGTCGTGTCGACGGACCTGATGGTCGAGGGACGCCACTTCCGCCGCGACTGGGTGTCGGCGGCCGACGTGGGCCACCGCGCCGCCGCGCAGAACCTCTCCGACATCAACGCGATGGGTGGGCGCGCGACGTCGCTCACGATCGCGCTGGCAGCCCCGGCCGACCTGCCCGCGCAGTGGGCCCTCGACTTCGCGCGCGGGTTCGCCGAGGAGTGCTCCCTCGTCGGTGCCTCCGTCGTCGGAGGGGACCTGAGCCGGGCCGACCAGCTGGTGATCGCCGTGACCGTCCTCGGCGCCTGCACCGTGGCGCCCGTGGTCCGGTCCGGGGCTCGGCCCGGCGACGTGATGGCACTCTGCGGTCGCCAGGGATGGGCGGCCGGCGGCATGGCCGTGCTGGGACGCGGGTTCCGCTCCCCCCGGGTGCTGGTCGAGGCCTACCGCCGCCCCGAGCCGCCGTACGACGCCGGGCAGGTCGCCGCCGACGCCGGCGCCACCGCGATGATCGACGTCTCCGACGGGTTGCTGGCCGATGCCGGCCACATCGCCACCGCCTCCGGGGTCGCGCTCGACGTGCACCGCGACGCGTTCGAGCTGGCCGAGCCGCTGCAGGCGGTCGGCGCGGCCCTCGGCGCGGACCCGCTCCAGTTCGTGCTCGGCGGGGGAGACGACCACGCCCTGCTGGCCACGTTCCCGGACGGCTCGGTCCCGGAGGGCTGGATGGTCATCGGCACCGTGAGTGACGGCGTGGGGGTCACCGTCGACGGTGAGGAGTACGAGGGCCCGACCGGCTGGACCCACTTCTAGCCCCAAATGACGCTGACCCGCCCGAAAGTTTCGGGCGGGTCAGCGTTGAGACTGGGTCAGCGGGTGACCTTGCCGGCCTTCAGACAGCCGGTGCAGACGTTGAGCCGCTTGGGCGTGCCGTTGACCGTCGCCCGGACGCGCTGGATGTTGGGGTCGAAGCGACGCTTCGTGATCTTGCGCGACCAGGGTCGGTTGTTGCCGAAGCCCGGCTTCTTGGCGCAGATGTCACAGACGGCAGCCACCGTGAACTCCTGAAAGATCGAGGTTGGAACGAGAGGGCCCGGCATGGCGGGCAACCGCACCAGAGTATCCGACGCCCCTGCCGACGTGCGAATCGTCGCCTGCCGCAGCAGGACGGTCCCGAGAGACTAACCTGAGGCCCCACGCAGGGCCCGATCCGGACCACCCGATCAGGAGGGACGAAGCAGCCGATGGAAGCGCCCACCGACGGCACCATCCGGCTCCCCACCGTGCTGCGCTTCGTCGACCTCGCCGCCGATGCGCTCGGCGCGGCGCGCGAGGAGATCGACGCCCTCAACGTGTATCCCGTGCCCGACGGTGACACCGGCACCAACATGTACCTCACCGTGTCGGCTGCCCGTGACGCCCTCCGCGACATCGTGCTGGGTGACCCGGGCGCCGACCTCTCCGCCGGGCTCCAGGCGTTCCGCCGCGGTGCGCTGCTGGGGGCTCGCGGCAACAGCGGGGTCATCCTCAGCGAGATGCTCGGCGCCTTCGCCCAGCGCGTCGCCGGCCGCGAGCCGGGGGAGCGCAACGCCACCGTCATGGCCGAGGCGATGATCCGGGCGAGCGAGGCGAGCTACGCCGCGGTGGGCGAGCCGGTCGAGGGGACCATCCTCACCGTGGCCCGTGCCGCCGCGGAGGCCGGCGCGGCCAGGGCCGACGACCACAACGCCCGCGCGCGGGACGTGATGGCGGCCGCCGCGGAGGCGGCGCGGGAGGCCCTGGCCCGGACCCCCGACCAGCTGGCGATCCTGCGCGAGGCCGGCGTCGTCGACGCCGGTGGTCGCGGGCTCAGCGTGATCCTCGACGCGGCGGAGACCGTCCTCACCGGACGCCGGCCGGTCCCGGTCACGACGCCGATCGGTCGCCCGACCATCCCGGTCCCGCAGCCGGCCGGGGACCTCACCGAGGACGGGCCGGCCTACGAGGTGATGTACCTGCTCGACGCCGAGGACGCCGCGATCCCGACGCTGCGCGAGTCGTTGACGCCGCTCGGCGACAGCCTGGTCGTGGTGGGCGGCCACGGGCTCTGGAACGTCCACGTGCACGTCGACGACGTCGGGGCGGCGCTGGAGGCCGGCATCGAGGCAGGCCGGCCGCACCGGGTCCGGGTCACCCACTTCGCCGAGCAGGTCGCCCAGCTGCGCCAGCGGACCGCTGTCCGCTCGGGCCGCCGGGTCGTCGCCGTCGCGGCCGGGCCCGGCCTGGAGGCGCTCTTCGCCGAAGCGGGCGCGGTGGTGGTGCCGGGCGGCCCCGGTCGCCGGCCCTCGACCGGCCAGCTGCTCGAGGCCATCACCGGCTGCGGTGCCGCCGAGGTGGTCGTCCTGCCCAACGACGCCGACACGGTGCGGGTGGCCGAGGTCGCCGCCCGGACGGCCGAGGAGGACGCGGCGGTACGGGTCGAGGTGATCGCCACCCAGGCGCAGGTCCAGGGACTCGCCGCGCTGGCGG
>NZ_DASSXS010000250.1:0-6467 GCF_035703625.1 Nocardioides sp.
GAACCCGAAGTAGTTGTTCTGCAGCTTCGACGAGGCATACACCCACCGCCGCTGGTCGCGGCTGAAGGGCCGCTCCTCGTCGTTGCCGGCCACGATGTACTGACGGAGCTCGGGACCGATGCGTTCCAGCCAGAAGCGCGCATGACCGATGACCGGGTAGTTGCGCAGGATCGCGTGCCGGCGCTGCGCGAGATCGTGGGCGGCCACGGCGCCCAGGGCTGCTGCTGCGGCCAGTCTCTTCCTCATGCGACGGCCGTACCCATCCGGCGCGGGAGTAACTGAGGCAGGTGGCCCCGCGTAACCAAAGCTGCCGGTCGCAGTTTGATCCTGTGTACCACCGGGAAAGACCCACGCCCCAGTCCAGTCGTTCCGCCGCGACCCGGCGTACCGGCTCCTCCTCGAGGGAAACCACCATGCACCTTCGTCTGGCCGCCATCGTCGCGACCCTTCTCGTCACCGCCGCAGGATGGGTCAACGTCGCATCCGCCAGCCCCGGCGACGACTACATCGGCCCCTACTTCGGGGACGGGAACCTTCCGCCCGGCTGCATCAAGGACATGAGCCGGGACAACCCGGACAACACCTGCTACCACGCCAAGGTAGGCCTCAACGCCCTCGACTCGCCCCAGATCGACGTCGCGGTGCTGGTGCCCGCCTCGCCGACGGCCGAGCGCGACATCCGGATCATGCGGCAGGCGGCCGAGGCGTGGGAGGGCGGCATCCACTACCTCGCCGACGAGATGGGGCTCGACTGGCTCCGCGACGGCGTCGACTTCCACATCTCACCGGACGTCGTCGGTCTGAGCGAGGGCGACGAGGTGAGCACCTACCCGCTCTACGACCCCGAGATCGTGATCCTCGCGACCAACCCCGTCGGCGGCCTGGGCATCGGCGTCGACCCGATGTACCTGACCGACGCCCTGGGCCTCTACGACGAGAACGGCGTCCCCTGCCACAACATCGAGAACCCCTTCTCGATGGACACCTGGGAGGGCATGCCGGGCTACGACGGCCACCATGGTGACGGCGGCGGCATCTACGTCGAGGACTGCGGCGGCGCCGGCGGCAATGTCTGCTTCTCGGTCAACGGCGCCATCGACCCGGTGCCGGGCGTGACCGACACCTTCTCGCTCTTCGATCTCGTCCTCCACGAGACCGGCCACTGCCTGACGCTGGGCCACGTGGGCGACGGCGCCGAGGGGTCGTGGGGGCCGGTCCCGACCACGGACATCATGGCCTACAGCTATGACCCGCCCGGGCAGAACAAGTGCGTCTCGACGCTCAACGTCGAGGCGTTCGCCACCCGGATGAGCCGCTACCTCGACGTCGACGGCGACGGCTCGGTCACCGACGACGACCGCCTGCAGCCCAACGACGTGGCCGGCGACGGCACCAACTCTTTCCAGGTGCAGCATCCCGACGACCATCTGTTCGCGTCGTCCACCGGCTCGGTGTGGGACTGCCCGCAACCGGATCTCGGTACCGTGCCAGGCACACCGACCGACTGGGAGCCGGACCCCGTCGAGACCAGCGACCCGATGCTGACGCTCAGCTCACCCGCCCACGGCGCCGAGACGAGCGACGGCCACGTGCACGTGGCCGGCACGGTCGAGCGGCGGCCGCACGACTCGCCACCGACCTCGTCGACGGCCGCGCACGACGACCCCGACGGGGACTCGCTCACCGACCTCACCGACATCCAGAACGTCCAGGTCGAGGCCACCGACCTCGAGGTGGTCGCCACGGTCAAGGTCGACCAGCTGTGGCCCAAGGACGCCACCAGCCTGCCGAAGTACGGCGTGAGCATCGGCGGCCGGGAGATCGAGTCCTACATCCCCGAGCCCAACAACCCGGACGACGTCGTCACCATGGACCACTCGATGGAGCGGGCCCTGCCCAGCGAGTGGTCGGAGTGGGACGCGGCGGCCAACACGGTGACCTTCCGGATCCCCCGGAGCTATCTGGCCGACGCGAAGGTGACCGCGCCCTACGACGTCTTCGCCCTCACCAGCTACCGCGCGCCCACGAAGCTGTGGACCGTCGTCGCCGACGACCGCGCCCCCGACTCCGGCGCCATCGGCGTGGCCGCGCCGTCGGGCGAGCAGTCGACGACGTCGTCCGGCGGCGTCTCCTCGACGGGCAGCGGCTCCACCGCGGCGGGCCTGCTCGACCCGGTGGTGCTCGAGCGCCCGGGCGGGAACACGTTCACGGCCACCGACAGCACGCTGGGCGAGACCGGTGGACCGGGACACGAGTTCACCCTGTCGGTCCCCGAGTCGAGCACGGTCGAGCTCGCTCTGGGCTGGGAGGACAGCAGCGACCTCGACATGTACGTCACCGGTGCCGCCCAGGGATCCGCGGCCTCGGCCGGCCAGCCGGAGCGGCTGGTCCTCGAGAACGTCCAGGGAGACCTCGACATCCGGGTCGACCCCTACCTGATCCTGGGTGTGCCCTCCACGGAGTACACCTTGCAGGCCACGATCGTGCCCAACGGCTCGGGTGGCGGCGGCGGGCCGGTGAGCGACATCGACGGCGACGGCGTGCCCGACGACTCCGACGCGTGCGTGGCCGAGCCAGGGGTGGGCAGCAGCGGGTGCCCGATGCCCTCGGACGAGAAGGTCACGGTCTACGTCGACGGCTCGCCGGTTGCCAGCCAGGACGTCGAGTCCAGCCACGGACCCGACGACTTCGCCCTCGACGTGACGGTGCCCACCGGGGAGCACGAGCTGATGACCGTGTGGACCCAGGACGGCGAGACCCTCGCGACCGACCGCCGGACCGTGGTGCACACCGCCCCCGGGGTCGACCGTGACTCCGACGGGGTCGCGGACGGCTCGGACAACTGCGTGCGCCAGCCCAACGCCGACCAGGCCGACCTCGACGGTGACGGTGCCGGTGACGCCTGCGACTCCGACGTCGACGGCGACGGACACTCCAACGCCAAGGAGCGCACACGCGGCACCGACCCCTACGACGCCTCGTCGTACCCAGGTCGCGGGAAGGCCGGCGCCACGTTGCCCTGACCGGCCTGCTCTGCGCGGCGACCCTCCCGGGACACCCGCGTGAGTGCCGGCCAGTCGGCGTGGGCAGCCGGAATGAGCAGGGCGAGGACGGGCACGCTCCACAGCCAGATCCCGAACCCGAACGTCATCAGGAGCAGGTGGAAGGCGATCACGCCGAGCCATCCCGCCTGCGCCGCGCGACCACCGTGCAACAGCAACGTGCCGAGCACGATCTCGCCTCCGGCCAGGAGGAGTCCCCAGACGGCGGGGTGCGCCATCACGACGTCCTGCCACATCCGGGTGACGAACGGCAGGTACGAAGCATCGGCGAAGTGCCGGTAGGACCCGGCGTCGGCGAACACGATGCCCGCGTTGATGCCTGCCATGGTGAGGTAGAAGCAGCCGACGAACCGGCGCACGCGGCGGGCCAGGCGGGCCCGGGACTCGGTGCGTGCGGGTGCGTGGACGACGGGCATCTGGACTGCCTCCCGACGTCCAGCCTCGTCGACGGTGTGGCCGGGCGGCAGAGGACGTGGTCCCGGGCCGTGAGGACCATGGCCTCTGGTCGAGCGCAGGGCTGCGGGCGATCTTGGTAGCGGAGGGGAGACCATGACCCGCAGACCGGACGAGCGCTCGACTCCGGGCAGGCTGGCAGCCTGGGCCAGCGTCGTGGTGGCGCTGGGCATTGTCGTTGCGTCGTCGTACGGCCTGCTCGCCGCAGACCCCTATCGCGACCTGCCGGAGGCAACCGTG
The DNA here is from genome assembly GCF_035703625.1 of Nocardioides sp. Lineage (GTDB taxonomy): Bacteria > Actinomycetota > Actinomycetes > Propionibacteriales > Nocardioidaceae > Nocardioides. Next base: position 3,756 of record NZ_DASSXS010000250.1, read on the forward strand.
CTGGGCGCGAAGGCCCAGGACGTGTGCAGCATCCTGGTCGCGGGTGCGCTCATCCTCCTGACACGGAGCCCGTTCGTCTCGCCCCGGACGCATCTGGTCCGCCTCGGACTGCTGGCGTACGTCGCCTACAGCTACGCGATCTACCTGACCGGCGTGCCGATGAACCGTGTCTTCCTCGTCTACGTCGTCATCGAGTCGGTGGCCGGCGCCGCCCTGCTCGACGGGCTGCTGCGCCTGCGCGAGCCGGGCTGGCCCCGCATCCACTCCAGGCGCCTGGAGCGGGGGACGGGCTGGTTGATGCTGGTCGTCGGTGTCCTGTTCGCGATGCTCTGGCTCTCCACGCTGGTCCCGTACGCGCTCGGAGGGCCGGCGCCGGACCCGGAGGGCGTGGGTGGTGCCCCCTATCCCGTGTTCGTCCTCGACCTGGTCGTCGTCCTGCCCTGCCTGGTCGCACTCGGACTGCTGCTGCTGCGTGGCCGCCCGATCGGTGGTCCGCTGGCCGTCGTGGCCCTGATCAAGATCGTGACCCTGTTCACCGCGCTCTGGGCCGGGGTGGTGGCCGGCTGGGTGACCGGCGGCTCCGTGAAGCTCGGTCCGGACGCCGGCCCCAGCCTGGTGATGCTCGCCCTCAGCGTCGGGCTGGTGATCAGCTGGCTGCGTGGTCTCGAGCCGGACCGGAGCGCCTACCTGCGCCCGGCCCTCTGGGACAAGGGACCCACGATGACGAGACCAGCAGGCCTGGGAGCAGAGCAGTCACGCCGGGAAGCGCGGATCCTCGACCCACGCACCCCCACCGTCGACGCAGTCGAACCCGGCCTGGTCGAGAGCCAGCTCGACGGCAGTGCGCCGAGCCCGATCGGGCACGGCTCCGCGGGGTGACCTCGACGTTCCCAGTGGTCACGGCTCACGCACGACGTGAGCACGTGACGACGTGAGCGCCTCGAGCCGGGTGCGGTACTCCTCGACGTCGATCTCGCCGCGGGCGAGTCGCTCGGCCAGGATCTGCGCCGCGCTGCCCGTGAGGCTGCTGGTGACATTGCGTGGCGGCATTGCCGCGGCCCCCTGAGCGGGAGCGGAGGTCCGGACACTCCACACGATCGCGAACACGAGCGTGGCGACGAGAACAAGCAGGATGCCCAGCACGCCGAGCATCATCGCGATCCCCCAACCGTCATCCATGTGTCCGTCGTTCCAGTACATGGCTGCCACCTCACTGCTGACTGCCCCGACGGGTGTCGGCGGGGTTTGGTCCCAGTCTGTGGGTGGCTACCCCCGGGGGGTAGGGGCGAACGGCCCGTGGCCGGGTGACCTGCTGCCCGCCCGGGTAGCTCCCAGGGCATCGAAATCGGCGGGACGGGCGGTCCCCGAGGTCCGGGCACTCGATGTGGCGGTCGGCCAGGCACCGAATCCGGGTGTCGATCGGTGCCCACGTGACCGCCCTCTGACCGGCACGACGGCGCGAGCTCGGCGCCAGATCCGGGCGCTCGCGTTTGGGGCACTTGGGCGGTGGTGGCGTCGTTCGGGACGACAGACCCACTCGAAAATGCCTGTTCCTGAGGCCCCCGGCAGGTCTAGGTTCGACCGGTGGCTCTGGATTGGGAACAGGTGATCGTCCACTCGTTGGATCCCGCGACCTTGGGGCAGTGGTGGGCAGACGCGCTCGGCTGGGTTGTCGTCTACTCCTCCGCTGACGAGTTCGAGATCCGCCCGGAGCCGGATCGCACTCCGGGGTTGGACTTCGTCCGTCTCGATGAGCCCAAGGAGGCCAAGAGTCGACTGCACCTCGACTTCCGGCCCGACGACCAGGACGCCGAGGTGGCCCGGCTGGTCGCTCATGGCGCACGCCGGGTGGACATCGGCCAGGGGGATCGACCCTGGGTCGTGTTGGCCGACCCCGAAGGCAACGAGTTCTGCGTCCTTGGCCCCTGAGGGCATCAGTCCGCCGTCCGGCATCTCCTCGCACCGGATGAACGCATCAGACGCGTCCAGGCTCGGCAGGTCGCTCACGAAGCGGGATGGGCAGTAGGTGATCCAGCTGCACCCGCGAAGGTGGTCCACGCCCAGCCGCGCTACATGACCGTTGAGGTTCTGCGCGGCCTCCAGCGGGAAGGAGTGGGCTCGAGGTCGTCGCCCACGCCGATGAACGACGGCCGCCAGCCCTCGAGGAACTCGTGGACCAAATCCAGCAGCACCGCCTTCAGGGCGTCGGTGTCGGTCGGTCAGACTTCCGCGATCGGGTCATGGAGAGGTTGTCTCGAGCTGCTGGAGGCAGAAGCGTTGCGACCGCACGCACAACCCGGCCCGGAGAAATCTGGGGAACCCGGGTCGGGCTGTGCGTGTTGCGCGGGTCGGGGCCGGTGGTCTCGAGACGGTCGCTGCGCGACCTCCCAACGCCCCGAACCGTCAGATGTCGAAGTACAGCTCGAACTCGTGCGGGTGCGGCCGCAGCGCGACGGGGGCGATCTCCTCGGTGCGCTTGTAGTCGATCCAGGTCTCGATCAGGTCGGGGGTGAACACGCCGCCCTCGAGGAGGAAGTCGTGGTCGGCCTCGAGCGAGTCGAGGACCCCGTTCAGCGAGGTGGGCACGGTCGGGATGTCGGCGTGCTCGTCGGGCGGCAGCTCGTACAGGTCCTTGTCGACCGGCTCGTGCGGCTCGATCTTGTTCTTGATGCCGTCGATCCCGGCCAGCAGCATCGCGGAGAACGCGAGGTA
>NZ_DASSXS010000273.1:0-3792 GCF_035703625.1 Nocardioides sp.
CCGGGCATCGGCCTGGTGGCCGAGGCGGTGAAGCTGGAGGAACGCGCCCGGCAGGCAGACCTGGTGGTGACGGGGGAGGGCGCGTTCGACTTCTCGTCGCGCTCCGGCAAGGTCCCCTACGGCGTCGCGGAGGTCGCGGGCGAGGCGTTGCGGCCGTGCGTCGCGATCGCGGGTCAGGTGCTCGTCGGCTCGCGGGAGATGCGCGCCCTGGGCGTCGAGTCGGCCTACTCGCTGGTCGACCTGGCAGGGGAGGAGCGGGCCTTCACAGACCCCGCAGGCGCCCTCGCGGACGTCGCCGGCCGGGTGGCCCGCACCTGGTCCCGCTGATCGCCCGCTGAGTACGGCGGCGCATTCCCGGCCGGAGCGCGACGGAGGATGGTGGGGGCATGACACTTCTCGCGGCAGCCGGGTTCGAGACGCTCGGCACCTCCCACCTCCTGATGCTGGCCATCTTCTTTGCGGGCATCGGGCCGGTCGTCGCCCTCGGCCGCCGCGTCCGAGGCACCCCGGACGAGATGCGGGTCAGCCGGGTCTTCGCCGTGCTGATCCCGTGCTTCACCATCCCGCTCCAGGTGATCGACTTCCTCCCCGGCAACTACGACGTCCAGACCACCCTGCCGCTGCAGCTGTGCGACTTCGCCTGGATCGCCGCGGTGGCCGCCCTGTGGACGCACCGCCGTACCCCGGTCGCACTCACCTACTTCTGGGGGCTGGCCCTGACCACCCAGGCCCTGATCACGCCGGCGCTCAACCGCGACTTTCCCGATCCGAAGTTCATCGCCTACTGGGGCATGCACCTGCTGATCGTGTGGGCAGCGATCTTCCTCACCTGGGGCATCGGGCTGCACCCCACCTGGCGCGACTACTGGCGAACGGTCGCGATCACCGCCGCCTGGGCGGTGACCGTCTTCGGCTTCAATCTGGCGCTGGGCACCAACTACGGCTTCCTCAACCGGAAGCCCGGTACGTCGGTCCTGGACCTGCTGGGTCCGTGGCCGCTCTACGTCGTCGTCGAGATCGCGCTGGTCGCGGGTGTCTGGGCGCTGATGACCTGGCCGTGGGAGCGCACCCGGCGGGCCGGCCGCGTGCGCGTGAGTGTCGGGGAATAACCCCTCGTGTGAGACGATTGGACCCTCAGACACACCCTGACGATCCTTGGGAGCCAGCACCATGACCGAGCAGGTCGAGACCACCGAAGAGCGCCGCGCGGACCAGATCAACCTGAGCCCCGTGGCCGCAGCCAAGGTCAAGAGCCTTCTCGAGCAGGAGGGCCGCGACGACCTTTCGCTGCGCATCTCCGTGCAGCCGGGCGGATGCTCGGGGCTGCGCTACCAGCTGTTCTTCGACGAGCGCACCCTCGACGGTGACGTGACCACCGACTTCGACGGCGTGACGGTCGTGGTCGACCGGATGAGCGTCCCCTACCTCAACGGCGCGATGATCGACTTCGTCGACTCGATCGAGAAGCAGGGCTTCACGATCGACAACCCCAACGCCACGGGGTCGTGTGCGTGTGGGGACAGTTTTCACTGACTTCGTCAGTGAAAGCTGTCCGATGGTGGACGGAGCGTGTCGAAACCCGGTGAGGCGACAGCGGACCTGAAACGCGAAATGGCCCCCGCCTGACGGCGGGGGCTTCGTGGTTCCTGTGGGCAGTTTCCTCACCGGGTCTCGACACGCCGGTTCAGCGCCTTCGCAGGCTCAGTCGCTGACGGCTCGCTCGACCACCATTGATCGCGTCCGCTGACGCGATCGCGATCAGTCCAGGTGCAGGTGCAGCGCGTTCGCCAGCCGCGCGGTGGCGTCGTCGATCTTGATGCCCTTCTTGCGGACCTCGCGCGGGTAGTCCTCGAAGTGAAGCGAGGGGCTGGCCTGCTCGACGGCGGCGCGGGCGGCCCGCTCGAGGCGGGGGTTGTTGCGCTCGAGCGCCTCGCAGTCGGCGTGCATCTGCTGGGGGCTGGAGAAGTCGTCGTACGCGCGGCGGTGGTCCATGGGTACGAGGCTATTGGCTACTGGTGGGTACTCCAACGCGTCGCGCGGGTCGGCTCACGGGTAGTGTCTCGCGGCATGTCGCTGCTGATCACCGGGTCCATCGCCACGGACCACCTGATGTCCTTTCCGGGCCGATTCTCCGACTCCCTCGTCGTCGAGCAGCTGGACAAGCTCTCGGTGTCCTTCCTCGTCGAGGACCTCGACGTACGGCGTGGTGGCTGCGCCGCCAACATCTGCTTCGGGCTCGGCAACCTCGGCCTGACCCCGGTGCTGGTCGGGGCGGTGGGGGAGGACTTCGTGGAGTACCGCGCCTGGCTGGAGCGGCACCGGGTCGACTGCGGGTCGGTGCACGTCTCCGAGACCCGTCACACCGCCCGGTTCGTCTGCACCAACGACTCCTCCCACGCCCAGATCGCGTCCTTCTACCCCGGCGCGATGAGCGAGGCGCGGGAGATCGAGCTCAAGCCGATCGCGGACCGCGCCGGCGAGCCTGACTACGTCCTGGTCGGCCCCAACGACCCCGAGGCCATGCTGCGGCACACCGACGAGGCACGGCAGCGCGGCTACCGCTTCGTCGCGGACCCGTCCCAGCAGCTGGCCTTCAGCGACGGCGACATGATCCGCCCGCTGATCGACGGCGCCGACATCCTGTTCTCCAACGAGTACGAGGCAGCCCTGATCACCCAGAAGACCGGCTGGTCGACCGACGACGTGCTCGCGCGGGTCGGGACCTGGGTCGTGACCCTCGGCCCGGCCGGCGTCCGGATCGACCGGAAGGGCGAGTCGTCGGTCGTGGTCCCGGCCGTGCCCGAGGTCCGCAAGGTCGAGCCCACCGGCGTGGGCGACGCGTTCCGCGCCGGGTTCCTGGCGGCGCTGACCTGGGGGCTGGACCACGAGCGCGCAGCGCAGCTGGGGTGCCTGCTGGCGGTCTACGTCGTCGAGCAGGTCGGGACCCAGGAGTACACGCTGTCCCGGACGGCGTTCCTGCAGCGCTGCGAGGCGACGTACGGCGCCGACGCGGTGGCCGACTTCGAGCCGCACCTGCTCACGATGCGACCCTGATCTTCTAAAAGAGAGTCTGATTGACGTAATCGGCTCTCCCGGTCGAGAATCGGACCCATGAGGGTCGTGGTGGTCGGAGGGGGGCTCGCGGCCGCGTCTGCGGTCGACGAGCTGCGGAGCGACGGGCACGAGGGAGGCATCGAGGTCTTCTGCGCCGAGCCGCACCTGCCCTACGAGCGCCCACCGCTCTCCAAGGGCGTACTCCTCGGCTCGGCCGAGGAGGCGTCGGTGGAGCTCCACGACCGCGCCTGGTACGACGAGCGTGAGGTCGTGCTCCACCTCGGGACGCCGGTCACCGGTCTCGACCTCGACCGCAACGCCGTGATCGCGGAGGGTGTGTCCGCCGGCTTCGACCGGCTCCTGCTCGCCACCGGTGCCTCCCCACGACGGCTGGCCGTGGCTGACCAGAGCGGTGCAGCCATCGCCTACCTGCGGACCGTCGAGGACAGCCGGCGGCTGCGCGAGGCCTTCGCGACCGTCGGCCGGATCGTGATCATCGGCGGCGGCTGGATCGGCCTGGAGGTCGCCGCGGCCGCCCGGCTCGCCGGGGTCGAGGTGACCGTGGTCGAGATGCAGGACCTGCCGCTGCTGGGCGTGATGGGCCCCGAGGTGGCTCGGGTGTTCGCCGACCTCCACCGCGAGCACGGCGTCGACCTGCGGCTGGGGGTGGGTGTCGACGGCATCGACGCCGGGGCGGGCGGCGCCAGTGTCGTCCGGCTCGCCGACGCCTCGACCATC
>NZ_DASSXS010000071.1:0-12755 GCF_035703625.1 Nocardioides sp.
GCACGCCCGCGAGTGGATCACCCCCGAGATGGTGCGGCGGCTGATGCACCACTACATCGACAACTACGGCAGCGACGACCAGATCACGCGGCTCCTCGACACCACCGAGCTGTGGTTCGTCCCGGTCGCCAACCCCGACGGCTACGACCACACCTTCACCGGCGACAACCGCCTGTGGCGCAAGAACCTGCAGGACAACGATGGTGACGGCGCCATCACCGGCAACGACGGCGTGGACCTGAACCGCAACTACGCGACCAAGTGGGGCTGGGACAACGAGGGCTCCTCGCCCCAGCCGTCGAGCCAGACCTTCCGCGGCAGCGGCCCGACCTCCGAGCCGGAGTCGCGGCACCTCGAGGTCCTGTTCGACCGCGTCGGCTTCGAGCAGTTCGTCAACTACCACTCTGCGGCCGAGCTGCTGCTCTACGGCATCGGCTGGCAGGTCAACACGCCGTCGCCGGACGACACGATCCTGGCCCAGATGGCCGGCACCGACGAGGACCCGGCCGTCGACGGTTACGACCCGGACATCTCCGCCGAGCTCTACACCACCAACGGCGACACCGACTCCCACATGACCGAGGAGTTCGGGACGCTCGGCTTCACCCCCGAGATGACCACGTGCGAGGTCGCCTCCGACAAGTACGCCGACGACGAGTGGGAGGCCGACGACTGCGTCAGCGGCTTCAACTTCCCCGACGACAACCGGCTGATCACCGAGGAGTTCGAGAAGAACATCCCGTTCGCACTGTCGGTGGCCGAGTCCGCCGACGACCCGGGCGATCCGGTGACCTTCAACGGCGAGCAGGCGCCGGACCTGGTCGCCGACCGGTTCAAGGTCTCCCACGGCAGCACGCAGCCGGTCGCCGTCACCGCGGACCGCGAGGTCGAGAACCTGCGGCTCCGCTACGAGATCAACAACGGCCCCACGCGGTCCGCGGGCGTCTCCGAGTGGGAAGGCGGGGAGCGCTACGGCGACACCAACGATGACTACTACGCCGAGTTCCGTGGCGAGGTCACGGGAGCCCGTGCCGGCGACGCGGTCAGCGTCTGGTTCACCGGTGTGAAGTCGGGCAAGAGCGTGCGCACCCAGCCCTTCGTCTACAAGGTCGCCTCCGACATCGGCAGTGACGTGCTGGTCCTCGCCGCCGAGGACTACACCGGTGCCTCGCCCGCCCAGGGCGGCAAGGCACCCAAGTACGCGGACGAGCACGTCGCCGCGGTCGAGGCGGCCGGCTACTCCGCCGACGTGTACGACGTCGACGCCAACAACCGCACCGAGCCCCACCACCTCGGGGTGCTCGGTCACTACGACGCCGTGGTGTGGGAGAGCGGCGACGACTTCATCCCGCGCGACCGCAAGCAGGGTCCCGGCACCGTCGACGACCTGTCCCTGAAGCTCGAGCTCGCGGTGCGCGACTACGTCAACGAAGGTGGAAAGCTGCTCATCGCCGGCGAGAGCAACCGGTGGGCCGAGGGCCAGGACGGCGTCTACGACTACAACCCGTTCGCGCCACCGGAGTGCACCACGCCCGACACCTACCCGTGCCTGCCGGTCGCCAACGACTTCCTGCAGTACTGGCTGGGCGCCTACACCTACGTCGACGAGGGCGGCACCGACGCCGACGGGAACCCCTACCCCGTCGTCGGCAACGGCGGCGCGTTCGAGGGCTTCGACGGCGATCTGAACGCGCCCGGATCCCAGGGGAACCAGGACCACACGGCGTCCTTCCTGACCACGTCCAGCTTCCTGCCGCCCGCGGAGTTCCCGCAGTTCGACTCCTCGGCGGTCGCCGACTGGGTGCGGCCGGGCGGCGCCCCGTACGACCCCCACACCGGTGACTGGTACGTCTACAGCCAGCAGGACGACATCTCCTACAAGCGGCTGACCAGGACGATCGACCTCACCGGAGCGCAGGGCGGGAAGCTGGAGTTCTGGACCTCCTACGACCTCGAGAGCGACTGGGACTACGCCTTCGTGGAGGCCCACCCGGTCGGGAGCGACGACTGGACGACGCTGCCGGACGCCAACGGGCACACCGCGCAGGGGACGGGGGAGAGCTGCCCCGAGGGCTGGCACGACCTGCACCCCGTCCTGGAGCACTACCAGGGCGCCGACTGCTCGCCCACCGGCACCACCGGTGAGTGGCACGCCGCGACCGGGAACTCCAACGGTTGGCAGCAGTGGTCGATCGACCTGTCCGAGTACGCCGGGCAGCAGGTCGAGGTCTCGATCGCCTACGCCAGCGACTGGGGCACCCAGGGGCTCGGCGCGTTCGTCGACGACGCCACCGTGCTGGTCGACGGTGCCGAGCAGTCGAGCACCTCCTTCGAGGAGGACCTCGGCGGCTGGACGGTCTCCGGGGCGCCGCCGGGTTCTGAGCCGAACAACAACGACTGGCAGCGCGACCAGCTCGCCTTCGAGGAGGGCGCGGTCGTGGTCACCGACGACACGGTCTACGCCGGGTTCGGGGCCGAGGGGCTGCCGCCGGCGCAGCGCGACGACTTCGTCGCCCGCTCCCTGAGGCACCTGCTCGACTGAGCCGGGGGCTCCGAGCCCCGCCGGCGCAACGCTGGCGGGGCCCGGAGGAGGGACCTAGGTTGGTCCGCATGGAGTCCTACGCACAGGGAGAGTCCGTCCCGGCGCTGCTGGAGGAGACGGTCGGCGCCAACTTCGAGCGCACCGTGGCGTCGTACCCCGACCGGGAGGCGCTCGTCGAGGTGGCCACCGGGCGGCGCTGGACCTGGTCGGAGCTCGGGGCCGACGTGGACGCGGTGGCCCGCGGCCTGGTCGCGGCCGGGATCGACCAGGGGGACCGGGTCGGGATCTGGGCGCCGAACTGTGCCGAGTGGACGCTGATCCAGTACGCCACCGCGAAGATCGGGGCGATCCTGGTCAACGTCAACCCGGCCTACCGCACCCACGAGCTCGCCTACGCCGTCAACCAGAGCGGGCTCTCCCTGCTCGTCTCGGCCTCGAGCTTCAAGACCAGCGACTACCAGGCGATGGTCGACGACGTCCGCGACGAGTGCCCCGAGCTGAAGCGCGTGGTCTACCTCGACACCGACGACTGGACCGACCTGGTGCGCGAGGGCGAGTCGGTGCCACCCGAGACGGTCGCGGAGCGACTCGCGAGCCTCGACCCGTCCGACCCGATCAACATCCAGTACACCTCCGGCACCACCGGCCGGCCCAAGGGCGCCACGCTGTCCCACCGCAACATCCTCAACAACGGCTTCTTCACCACCGAGCTGATCAACTTCACCGAGCAGGACCGCCTCTGCATTCCCGTGCCCTTCTACCACTGCTTCGGGATGGTGATGGGCAACCTCGGCTGCACCACCCACGGCGCGACCATGGTGATCCCGGCGCCCGGGTTCGATCCCGAGATCACGCTCCGGGCGATCGTCGACGAGCGCTGCACCGCCGTCTACGGCGTCCCGACGATGTTCATCGCCATGCAGAATCACCCGACCTTCGGTGACCATGACCTCTCGACCCTGCGCACCGGCGTGATGGCCGGCTCGGTCTGCCCGGTCGAGGTGATGAAGCGCTGCGTCGAGGACATGCACATGGCCGAGGTGTCCATCTGCTACGGCATGACCGAGACCAGCCCGGTCTCCACCCAGACCCGCGCCGACGACGACCTCGAGCGCCGTACCGCCAGCATCGGCCGGGTGCATCCCCACGTCGAGATCAAGGTGGTCGACCCCGAGACCGGGAGGACCGTCGAGCGTGGCGAGCCGGGTGAGCTCTGCACCCGGGGCTACTCGGTGATGCTCGGCTACTGGAACGACCGGGAGAAGACCGACGAGGCCATCGACGCCGACGGCTGGATGCACACCGGCGACCTGGCCGAGATGCGCGACGACGGCTACTGCAACATCGTCGGCCGGATCAAGGACATGGTGATCCGGGGCGGCGAGAACGTGTATCCGAGGGAGATCGAGGAGTTCCTGCACACCCACCCCGACATCGAGGACGTCCAGGTGATCGGGGTCCCGGACGACAAGTACGGCGAGGAGCTGTGCGCCTGGGTGCGGATGCGTGAGGGCGCGGACCCGCTGGACGAGCAGGGCGTGCGGGAGTTCGCCTCGGGCCGGCTCGCGCACTACAAGATCCCGCGCTACGTGATGGTCGTCGACGAGTTCCCGATGACCGTGACCGGCAAGGTCCGGAAGGTGGAGATGCGCGAGAAGTCGGCCGCGGAGCTCGGGCTGGGCTGACCGGTCGCCTCGAAGGTCGCCGGGTCTCGGCACGCCGGTCGCGGCTTCGTTCCTCAGCCGCTCGCGGCACGCCGGTCGCGGCTTCGTTCCTCAGCCGCTCGCTCGACCACCATCAGCGAATCCGCTGACGCGTCTTCGCTAGCGGCTGAACACGACCGGGATCCGGGTGCGGCTCCCGTCGGCGCCGACCCAGGTGATCCAGCCGTCGTCCAGGGGGTGGGCGTGGTCGGGACCGGTCACCTCGACGTGGAAGTGGGCACTCTCGCCGGGGTCGATCCGCAGCGCGAGCGGCGTCACCTCCACGTCATGGGTCTCGAACCCCGACACCCGCACCGAGAAGTACGACGCGCGGCGGCTCACGTTCGTGACCGTCCGGCGCACGGCAGCGTGCTCGGAGAGCTGGATCGAAGGCGTGTTCAGGTCGCTGTCCAGCTCTCCCTCCAGCCAGGCGCGGTAGTCGCCGGGGCCGACGAGGTAGGCGAGGCCGGGTCGTGCGGCCCGTTCCACCCGGGGCCGTCCCGCGCCGGTGCCCAGCACCGACGCGTTGCCGGAGACCGAGCCGGCCGAGGTGACCAGGGCCGAGCGGACCCGGTCCGCGCTCCAGTGGGTGCGCGCGATCAGCTGGGCCGCCAGGCCGCTGGTCCACGCCGTGGCCGTCGAGGTGCCGGAGGTGAAGGACCATCGGGTCCGGTCCACCGTGGGCGGGACGGCGGCCAGCACCCCTGAGCCGGGTGCGACCAGGTCCGGCTTGACCAGGGTCGCCGTCGGGTCGCCGGGGGCGGACCAGCGCGCGACCCTGACCGGGTCGCGTTCGGGCGCGAGCGGGCGCAGGCGGATCCGGGCGGTGGGCCGCTCCCGGTGGTGCTCGAGGACCTCGGCGGCGGCCGACCGGTCCAGGTGCACGGTCGGCAGGGCGTGCAGGTCGGACTCGACCGGGCCGGGACGGGTGTTGACGAGCACCATGCCCACGCCGTCTGCCCGCCGCACCGCTTCCGACTTGTCGACGCGGGCACCCCCGCCGCGGCTGCAGACCACGACGGCACCCGAGGTCCGCGACGCGTCGAGAGTCCCGGGAGTGCACAGCCGCGCCTCGGCACGGGTCGCCCCGCGGGCCCTGGCGTCCTCGCCGAGGACCAGCCGGGCCGGCCCCACGTGACGTGAGGAGGCCATCGCCCCGACGACGGTCGCACCGTCGCCCAGGACGACCTCGCCCCAGCGGCGTGCGCCCGTCGTCGCGCCGACCGAGAGCACCCAGGGCGACGGGTGCGCCGCGTAGGCGTGGCGGCCACGGTTGCCCGCGGCACCCACCACGACGACGTTCCCCTCGGCGGCGCCCAGCAGCGCCCGTTCCACGGTGTCGAAGCCAGGGGGCCCGGGCACGGACAGGTTGAGCACGTCGACCCGGTCGCGCGTCGCGCGGTCGATCGCGGTCACGAGGTCGGCCGTCGCGCACCCGTCGTCGACGGGGTCGGGGGCGGTCCAGCACGCCTTGTAGACGGCCAGCCGCGCCTGTGGGGCCAGCCCGGAGTAGCGCTCGGCCCGCTGGCCGCTGGCCGCGACAGAGACGCCGGCGTTGCCGGCGACGATCGACGCCACCTCCGTGCCGTGTCCGTGGTCGTCGCGCGGCGAGAGGGAGCTCGACGACGCGAGACCCTCCTGGCCGAACCCCGACACGAACCATCGGGCGCCGACCAGCTTGTCGTTGCAGGAGGCCGTGTCCCAGCGCTCGGCCGGCAGGCAGACGCCGCGGAAGCGGCGGGGGGAGGCGCCGAGGCCCTCGGACGCGGCGAAGAGCGGGGTGTCCGGCCAGATGCCGGTGTCGACGACGCCCACCACCACGCCGGCACCGCCGCGGGTGACGCCGGGCGAGGTCGGGGTGCCGCCGGCCGGGGCGGCCGCCAGGCGTCGTACGCCGTTCTGCTCGACCATCCGCACCAGGGGATGGGACCGCAGCAGTCCGGCCTGGTCGCCGGTGAGCTCGGCGGCGAACCCGTTCAGGGCGGTGGTCCATCGATAGACCGGGTCCGCACCGACGTCGGAGAGCAGGCTCTCCTGCTGCTCCAGCAGCGTCGCGCGGTACGCCCGCTCGGGCTGGGGGCCGCGGTGGCCGGCGGTGCCGGGTCCGTCGAGCGTGACCAGGTAGAGCTTCGTGCCGACGGCGTCGTCGTCCGCCACGGCCGGCCCTGCGCCGACGAGGGCGACGACCAGTGCGGTGGCGAGGAGTGCGCCCGAGACCCGCCGAGACATGCGACGCTCCCTCCACTCCGGGTGCCCTGAGTCAGGCACGGACCCACCAGCGTCGCAGGCGGACGCGGGGGGTGCAATGCGCCGGGCCAGACCTCCTACCCTGAGCCCATGCGGGAGCTCGTGGTCGGCTTCGACCTGGACATGACCCTGATCGACACCGTTCCGGGGTTCGGGGCCACGCTGCGCGCGCTCGGCGACGAGCTCGGGGTGGAGTTCGCGGTGGAGGAGCTGACCTCACGCCTGGGCCCACCTCTCGGCGACTCCCTGGCCGAGCACCTGCCCGCGGATCAGCTCGACGCCGCGATCGACCGGTTCCGTGCGCTCTACCCGGATCTGGCGATCACCTCGGTTCCCCTCCTCCCCGGGGCGGCCGAGGCCATCGCCGACGTACGACGGCACAGCGGCCGCGTCGTCGTCGTCACCGGCAAGTTCCGGCCCAACGCACAGCTCCACGTCGACCATCTCGGTCTCGACCTCGACCATCTCGAAGGGGAGGTCTGGGGAGTGGGCAAGGCCGACGTCCTGCGCCGCGAGGGCGTCTCGGTCTACGTCGGCGACCACGTCCACGACGTGGAGGGTGCGCTCGCCGCCGGTGTGACCAGCGTCAGCGTGCTCACCGGCGGCTGCACCCGGGAGGAGCTGCTCGAGGCCGGCACCCACGTGGTGCTCGACGACCTCGCGGCCTTTCCGGCGTGGCTGGACGAGCACCTGCTGGTGACCCGGCTGGCTGCCCTCGAGGCCGACCTGCGTGACCGCGGTTCGGTGATGGTGGCCTACAGCGGGGGAGCCGACAGCGCCTTCCTGCTCGCCGCCGCGGTCCGGGCCCTCGGCGCCCACCGGGTCGTGGCCGCGACCGGCTACTCCGACTCGCTGCCCCGGTCCGAGCGCGACCCCGCCCGCGAGCTCGCGGAGTCGCTCGGGGTCGAGGTGGTGACCCCGCGGACCCATGAGATGGAACGTGAGGGGTACCGCGCGAATGCCGGGGACCGCTGCTTCTTCTGCAAGGCCGAGCTGCTCGACGTCCTGGTCCCGCTGGCCGCCGAGCGCGGGCTGGCCTTCGTGGCCACGGGGACGAACGCCGACGACGCGGTGGCCGGCTTCCGGCCGGGGATCCGCGCCGCCGAGGAACGCGGCGCGATCACCCCGCTCCGGGATGCCGGACTCACCAAGGCGCAGGTCCGCGAGGCCTCGCGCCGGTGGGAGCTGCCCACGTGGGACAAGCCGGCCGCGGCCTGCCTGTCCTCTCGGGTCGCCTACGGCATCGAGGTGACGCCGTTCCGGCTGGCGCGGGTCGAGCGGGCCGAGGCCGCCTGCCGTGAGGCGCTCGCCGAGGCCGGGGTGCCGCTGCGCGACCTGCGGGTCCGCGACCTGGGGGAGCGCGCCTCCGTGGAGGTCGACGCCGCACTCCTGCTCGACCACCTCGCCCCCGCGACGGCCGCCGCCGACGCCCTGCTCGACGCCGTACGGCGGTGCGGGTTCGATGCCGCCGAGCTGGACCCCAGAGGCTTCCGCTCCGGTTCGATGAACGAGGCGCTGCAACAGCAGTGACCGCGGAAGCCGTTGGCGCCTGCTTGCCCTGGCGGCATAGGCTGTCGCGGCGCCGCGGCCCCCGTCGTGGCGAGTGATGCAGATGAGGAAGAGGTTCAGGCCGTGCCCAGTGGCAAGGTGAAGTGGTTCGACCCGGAGAAGGGCTTCGGCTTCCTGTCCCAGGAGGACGGGCCCGACGTCTACGTGCGCACGGAGGCGCTGCCCGAGGGAGTCACCACGCTCAAGGCCGGGACCCGTGTCGAGTTCGGCATCGCCCAGGGTCGCCGCGGCGACCAGGCGCTCCAGGTCCGCGTCCTCGACGCACCCGCCTCCGTGGCCCGCAACCAGTCCCAGGCCCGGCGCAAGAAGCCCGAGGAGATGGCGCCGATCGTCGAGGACCTGATCCGCCTGCTCGACGACGTGGGCTCGTCGTACCGACGGGGTCGGCACCCCGACTCCCGGACGGCCCGGCCGGTCGCCAAGCTCCTGCGGGCGCTGGCCGACGAGCTGGACCACTAGGCGGAGCGCCTGCGGCCCAGCGGTGGGTGGGGCACCACTCGGTGTCGCCGCAACGGTGCCTGAGCCACCTCCCGGCCTAGGTGACCCCCGCCGGCGCCCGTCGCGTGGGCATGACCAGGACGAAGAACGCCCAGGCGGCGAGGATGGCGCAGGCGACGCCCAGCCCGAGCCGCGGGATCAGCGGCATCGCGATCCCGACGAACCCGCCGATCACCCAGGCCAGCTGGAGGGTGGTGTCGCTGCGCGCGAAGGCGCTGGACTGCATCCGCTCGTGGACGTCGCGCTGGATGGTGGAGTCGAGTGAGACCTTCGCCAGCGACTGGGCCAGCCCCGCGGTCAGGCCGAGCAGGACCAGTGACAGCACCCCGTAGAACAGCGCGGCCACCAGCACCATCACCACGTCGGCCAGCACCGCCACGACCACGGTCACGGTCGGGTCCAGCCGCTTGAGCAACGAGGCCGCCGCGATGCCGAGGGTGTTGCCGAGACCCGCGGCGCCGATGACCAGTCCGAGCAGGACCTCGGGCCGCCAGTCGCCGATGGGGTTCTCCCGGAGCAGGAACGCCATGAACATGGTCAGGAAGCCCGACAGCCATCGGGGGCCGCAGTTGGCCCGCAGGGCGAACGCCACCGCCGCCGGGATCCGGGCGCGGCTCCGACCCTGTCCGCTCGGGTCCTCCCGGCCGGGCCCGGTGGCGCCGGAGGTGAGCACGAGCGTGCCCTCTCCGAGGCTCGAGTCCACCTTGGCCGGCAGGCGGATCGCCCAGATGGTGGCCAGCACGAACACCACGAAGCCGTAGCGCAGCGCCCACTCCGGCCCCGCCGTGGCGAGCAGGGCGGCGGCGGGGGCGGACAGGGTGGCCCCGACCACCCCGGCCAGGGAGGTGCGTGCGTTGGCCTTGACCAGGGGCAGGTTGGCCGGCGCCAGTCGGGGCACGGCGGCCGCCCGGGTGACGCCGTACGCCTTGGAGGCGACCAGCACCCCGAGGGCGGCCGGGAACAACCAGGTCGAGTCGGTCATCACGGCAGTGGCCAGCACCCAGCAGAGGAACCCGCGCAGCGCCATGGTCGCCCCGATGGCCCAGCGCCGGCCGTGGCTGAAGCGGTCGAGGAAGGGCCCGATCAGGGGCGCCACGATCGCGAACGGCAGCATCGTCAGGCCGAGGAAGAGGGCGACCTGGTCGCGGGCCTCACCGGTCGGGACCTGGAAGAAGAGGGTGCCGGCGAGCGAGATGGCCACGGCGGTGTCTCCGGCGGCGTTGAACGCGTGCAGCTCGATCAGGCGGGCGAGCCCCGAGTCGCCGGCCCCTTCGGCGTCCGCGGCGCGTCTCGCCTGCCGCGCGGTGTAGCGGCCGGCCCGGCCGGTCAGTCGGGCGGCGCCCCGGGCGCCGGCCCCCAGGGCCCGCCCGATCCCGCGGGCCCGGCCACCCGCCGCGGACCCCCGTGGCCCACTCGCGGGCGCTCCGGACTCGGGGTCCGCTCCGGGTCGGGGGGTCTCCCCGGTCTGGGACTCGGGGCCGGACGTGGTCATGGGGTCCATCCTGCCCGGTGCCCGGAAGGCCGCCGCGACCGACACGAATCGTGACCCGACCTGACATCACCCACCGGCATGAGTGATGATTTGTCCGTGATGACCAAGGTGCGCTCGAAGCCCGACGCCGTCGCCGCGGCGGCGGTCGACGAGGCGCGCGCCGCCCTGGTCGAGGACGTCGGGGCCGCCGATGTCGGCGAACACCTCGGTCACCTGGTCGAGGGGGAGCGGGTGGTCACCCACCTGTTCGCATGCACCCGCAAGGGGTACGCCGGGTGGCGCTGGTCGGTCACCGTGGCCCGCGCCTCGCGCCAGAAGACGGTCACCGTCGACGAGATCGTGCTGATCCCGGGCGATGGCGCACTGGTCGCCCCCGAGTGGGTGCCGTACAAGGAGCGGATCCGCCCCGGTGACCTCTCGCCCGGCGACCTGCTGCCGGTCGAGGACGACGACCCGCGGCTCGTGCCGACGTACTCCTTCGGCGACGACCCCCTCTCGAGCGACGACCGTGCCCAGGTCAAGGCCGTCGCCGCCGAGCTCGGCCTCGGCCGGGTGCGCACCCTGTCCGTCGAGGGGCGCGACCTCGCCGCCCAGCGCTGGTACGACGGCGACGCCGGCCCGGGCTCGCCCCTGGCCCAGTCGGCGCCGGCCAGCTGCTCGACGTGCGGCTTCCTGATCCGGATCGCCGGCCCGCTCTCGGAGATGTTCGGGGTGTGCGCCAACGGCAACGCCAATGACGACGGCCGCGCGGTGTCCCTCGACCACGGGTGTGGCGCCCACTCCGAGGTGCAGCTGGCGCGCAAGCACGAGCCCCAGCCGTTGCCCGACCACGTGCTCGACACCGTCGCGGTCGACGACCTCGAGACCTTCTGAGACCGGTCAGTCCTGGCGGGCCCGCGCCCGGGCCTTCTTGCGACGACGGCAGTACTCGAGCCCGAACAGGCCGAGCCCGAAGCCGGCCAGGCAGGTCCAGAGCCACCACTGGTGCCCGGTGTCGTCGAGGCGACCGTAGAAGGGGATGAGGGCCAGGAACCCGAGCAGCCACAGGGCCGTGCCGACCTCGACGGTCCTGACGCCGTCGACGTCGAGCGGCTCCACGTCGGCGACGATGTAGGTCCGGCTGCCGATCTCGTGCTTCTTCGGCTGCTCGTCGCGCAGTTCCACGGGAGCAACGCTAGCCCACACGCCGAACGTCATCGCGCCACCCGCGGCGACCTTCTGCCATGCTGCCGTTCGTGAGCGAGGACACCACCACCGGCCGCAGCGCCGGTGCCGGGCCCAGGGCCGGCGGACTGGACGGATTCTTCAAGATCAGCGAGCGTGGCTCGACGCTCTCCGCGGAGATCCGCGGCGGCGTCGTCACGTTCTTCACGATGGCCTACATCATCGTGCTCAACCCCCTCATCCTCGGGTTCGCGCCGGACGCCGACGGCAACTTCCTGGGTGGCGGGTCCGGGGACGGATCGAACCTGGCGGCGATCGCGGCCGGCACGGCTCTGGTGGCGGGGGTGATGACCATCCTCATGGGCGTCGTCGCCAACTACCCCCTGGCCCTGGCGACCGGGCTGGGCCTCAACGCCTTCGTCGCGTTCGCGATCGCCTCCCAGATGACGTGGGCCGACGCCATGGGCCTGGTGGTGCTCGAGGGTCTGGTCATCCTGGTGCTGGTGCTGACCGGCTTCCGTGCGGCCGTCTTCCACGCCGTGCCCGCACAGCTCAAGATCGCGATCTCGGTCGGGATCGGCCTGTTCATCGCGCTGATCGGCTTCGTCGACGCCGGCTTCGTCCGCCGGATGCCGGACGCCGCCAACACCCCGGTCCCCGTCCAGCTGGGCCCGGACGGCCAGCTCGCGGGCTGGCCGACGTTCGTGTTCGTGGTGGGACTCGCGCTGGTCATCGCGCTGTGGGTGCTGCGGGTCAAGGGCGCCATCTTGATCTCGATCCTCGTGACCACGATCTTCGCCATCGTCGTGGAGGCGATCGGCGGGTTCGGGCCGGCGATCGAGAACCCCACCGGCGGCTGGTACCTCAACGTTCCCGGGCTGCCGGACACGCTCGTCGACGTACCCGACTTCGCCACCCTCGGTGAGTTCTCCCTGCTCGGGTCGTTCCAGGCCGTCGGCGTCGTCTCGGCGCTGTTGCTGGTCTTCACGCTGCTGCTGGCCGACTTCTTCGACACGATGGGCACGATGACGGCGATCGGCGCCGAGGCGGGGCTGCTCGACGAGGAGGGCACGCCGCCCAACACCCAGCGGATCCTGATCGTCGACTCGGTCGCCGCGGCCGCGGGTGGCGCGGCCGGCGTCTCCAGCAACACGTCCTACATCGAGTCGGCCTCCGGCGTGGGCGACGGCGCGCGCACCGGCCTCGCCTCGGTGGTCACCGGAGTGCTGTTCCTGTTCGCGATGCTGTTCGCGCCGCTCGTCAACATCATCCCCAGCGAGGCGGCCGTCCCGGCCCTCGTCCTGGTCGGGTTCCTGATGATGCAGCAGATCCGGGGGATCGCCTGGGACGACCTCGAGATCGCCATCCCGGCGTTCCTGACCATCGTCCTGATGCCGTTCACCTACTCGATCACCGTCGGCATCGGCGCCGGCTTCCTGGCCTACGTGCTGGTCAAGGTGGTGCGCGGCAAGGCCGCCGAGATCCACGTGCTGATGTGGATCGTGGCCGCGATGTTCGCCGTCTACTTCGCGATCGAGCC
>NZ_DASSXS010000233.1:0-9095 GCF_035703625.1 Nocardioides sp.
AGAGTCCCGAACCGTGTCCCGAGGAGACCCCGCATGCCCATCGCCACTCCCGAGGTCTACGCAGCGATGCTCGACGCCGCGAAGGAGAAGGCCTTCGCCTTCCCGGCCATCAACGTGTCCTCGTCCCAGACCCTCAACGCGGCCCTGAAGGGGTTTGCCGACGCCGGCTCCGACGGCATCATCCAGATCTCGACGGGGGGAGCCGAGTACCTCTCGGGCCCGTCGGTGAAGAACATGGTGACCGGGTCCGTGGCGTTCGCCGGCTATGCCGCCGAGGTGGCCAAGAACTACCCCGTCAACATCGCGCTGCACACCGACCACTGCCCGAAGGACAAGCTCGACGGGTTCGTCCGGCCGCTGGTGGAGATCTCCGCCGAGCGGGTCTCCCGCGGCGAGGACCCGCTCTTCCAGTCGCACATGTGGGACGGCTCCGCCGTTCCCCTGGAGGAGAACCTGCAGATCGCCGAGGAGCTGCTCGCGCGCTGTGCCGCGGCCAGGATCGTCCTGGAGATCGAGGTCGGCGTCGTCGGCGGCGAGGAGGACGGGATCGTCGGCGCGATCGACGAGAAGCTCTACACGACTCCCGGCGACGCCCTCGCCACGGTGGCCGCGCTCGGGACCGGGGAGAAGGGGCGCTACCTGACCGCCCTGACCTTCGGCAACGTGCACGGCGTCTACAAGCCCGGCAACGTGAAGCTGCGCCCGGAGATCCTGCGGGACGCCCAGGCCGCCGTGGTCAAGGAGCTGTCCCTCGACGACGGCGCCAAGCCGTTCGACCTGGTGTTCCACGGTGGGTCCGGCTCGACGGCCGAGGAGATCGGAGCCGCGGTCGACTACGGCGTGGTGAAGATGAACGTCGACACCGACACCCAGTACGCCTTCACCCGCCCGGTCGCGGACCACATGTTCAGCAACTACGACGGCGTGCTCAAGATCGACGGCGAGGTCGGCAACAAGAAGGTCTACGACCCCCGCTCGTGGGGCAAGGCCGCGGAGGCCGGCATGGCCGAACGGGTCGTCGAGGCGTGCGAGAACCTGCGCTCCAGCGGTACGTCGGTCGGCGTCTGATGAGCCACACCGACCTGATGGCCGGGCCACCGCCCACCCACCTGCCGGAGGACCCGGCCACCACCGAGCTGGACTCCGGTGCGGCTCCGGCCGACGTCGTACGCCGTCACCCGGCGTCACCGTTCGCGTGGGCCGCCCTGGCCGAGCAGGCCCGCGACGGCGGGGCGGACGACGTGACCGTCTACGCCTACTCCCGGGTCGGCTACCACCGCAGCCTCGACCTGCTGCGCCGCAACGGCTGGAAGGGCCACGGACCGGTCCCGTGGGAGCACGAGCCGAACCGCGGCTTCCTGCGCTGCCTCGCCGTCCTCGCCGCCTCCGCGCGCGCGATCGACGAGTCCGAGGAGTGGGACCGGTGCGCCGGGTTCCTGCGCGACTCCAGCCCCACCGCCTACGAGGAGCTGCTCGGGCGCTGACCCGTCGTGGGCCGGCCGGGGGTCAGCAGGGACTGCACCGTCTCGCGACCCAGGGCCACGATCAGCGTGGGCAGCCGCGGGCCGCGGTCCTTGCCGACGAGCAGGTTGTAGAGGAGCCGGAAGAACTCCTTCTGGTCGGCCTTCACCTCGTCGGTCGGGCTGGCGTCGACGGCCAGGCCGCGGGCGAGCTTGGGGACGCCGTAGACCAGCGTGGTGACCGGATCCACGTCGAGGTCGCCGCCGGGGAGGCCGTCGAGCAGCAGCCGCAGCCAGGTCTCCTCCTGCGAGGACAGGGCGGCCAGCCGCTCGTCGTCGGGCGTCTCGCGTACGACGGTCCGGTCGGACTCCGCCACGAACTCCGTGGTCCAGTGGATCGCGCGGGACAGGCGAGGCTCGAGGTCGTCGACCGAGGAGTGCTCGTGGCCGACCCGGTCGATCACGCGGCTGATCAGCTCCGCCGAGCCGGCCGTCACGTCCGCCACGGAGGCGAGGGTCCGGAACGGCACCACCACGCGTGGGGTCCGGAGGGTTCCGGCGGAGGAGGTCGCGGCCGCACGTTCGAAGGCGAGCACGGCCACGTCCCGCTTGGTCGCCGCCTTGCGGCCCAGGGCGTCCCACTCGTCGTAGAGCCGGACCACCTCGGGCCCGAAGTCGATGTTGAACGTCTGCCGGGGCTGCCGGCGGACGTAGAGCCAGCGCAGGATCGGGGCCTCGAGGATCCGCAGCGCGTCCGCGGCGGTGGGAACGCCTCCGGCGGACGACGACATCTTCTGCATCCCGGCGAAGCCCACGAACCCGTAGCCGAACCAGGCGGGTCGCGGCATCCCGAAGACCTTCTCCACGAGCTCGTGCCCGACGGTGAACGACGACCCGGGTGTCGCGTGGTCCATCCCCGCGGGCTCGAAGTCGACGTGCTCGACCGCCCACCGCATCGGCCAGTCGACCTTCCACACCAGCTTGCCGTCGGTGTCGGAGTCGAGGTCGAAGTGCCCCTGGTGGCTGCACACCCGGCAGGTGTAGGCGAGGACCGGGTCGGCGAAGTCGGTGAGGTCGAGGGTGTCGCGTCCGCAGGAGGAGCAGTAGGGCTTGAAGGGGAAGCGCGCGAGCTCGTCGGACGGGCCGACGGGGGGCTCCTCCTCGGCGTCCGACTCGACGGACTCCGCCTCCTTCCTCGTCCGGTGACGGGCCAGGATCGCCTCGATCTCGTGTCGCTGGTCGACGGCGGTCCGCACGGCCGAGCGGTAGAGCCCCGCCCGGTACCGCTCGGTCTGGGAGACCTCGTCCATCTCGACGCCGAGCTCGGCCAGGGCTTCGCGCAGGGGCTCCTTGAAGTGCTCGGCCCACGAGTCGTGGCAGCCCCACGGGTCCGGTACGGCGGAGAGGGGCCGGCCGATGTGCTCGGACCACGCCGGGTCGACGCCGGCCGGCACCCGTCGGAAGCGGTCGAAGTCGTCCCACACGTGCAGGTGCCGGACCTCGACGCCGCGGCGCTCCAGCTCGTCCGCGACGAAGTGGACCGTGAGGAACTCGCGCAGGTTGCCCAGGTGCACGGGACCGGACGGGCTGGCGCCGGACGAGACCGTGACCCGCTTGCCCTCGCCGGCGTGCCGCACGGCGTCGTCGGCGGCGCGGGTCACCCAGTCCGTGGGGTCGCCCTGCCCGCCTCGTGCCATCGTCTCGCTCCTCGCCCTGGCTCATCGCTCCGGTCACTCCCGACGTCGAACGCTACCGGGGAGTCGAGCGCGTCTGCGCGGCGGGAAGGCGCGAGGGTGGCGGACATGGAAAGGGCGTCGGAACCCGAACCGGGCTCCAACACCCCGCCACGCGCCTGCCGTTTCGACTCCATCCCCCGATGTGGGTCGAGCGGCTGCGTGAGCCGCCACCCCGAAGGTGGCGCAAACGAACGCGACGCTGCCCAAAATGATGCACCTGACACCTTGGTGCCACATGGCTCCGCGCTGCCGCTGGCACTAAGATGCCACGGTGTCCCGTCGCGCTCCGGTCTCCACGCTCTCGGCCCTGGGGCTGACCCGGGAGGAGGAGCGGCTCTACCAGCGGCTCCTGCCACTGTCCGGCAGCGAGGTCGACGTCGTGGCCCGCGGCCTGCGGATCTCGCCCGACGCGCTCTCGGCGCAGATCGCGGACCTGTCGGACCGGGGCATCGTGCGCGTCGAGCGCGGCCGGGTCCATGTGCTGTCGCTGTCGGCCGTGGTGTCGGCGTACGTCGCCCGCGAGGCGGACGCTGCTCTTCGCGCCCGCGAACGGCTCGACGACATCGCCGGTGCCATCCCGTTCCTCGCCGCCGCCGCCACCCGCCCCGGTCCGGGCGAGGTCGAGAGCACCCAGTTGCTCGACGGCGAGGTCAGCACCGGTGGCAACCCGCTGCAGCTGCTGACCAAGATGGTCGAGGAGAGCCGGGGGGACCTGCTGTGGCTGCGGCCCGATGCCTGGGACCTGCCCCGGGAGGAGGCGGTGGCCAAGGTCGTGGCCGCGGCCATCGCGACCGGGCGCCGGTCCCGGGCGATCTATCCCGTCCGTGCGCTGCAGGAGGCGCCGGACGTGCTGCTGACCCGGGCCCGCGCCGGTGAGCAGATCCGGGTCGTCTCCGACCTCCCCACGCGGATGTTCGTGCTCGGCTCCACCCACGCCGTCGTACCCGAGCCGCTCGGCATGGCCGACGAGCCGCGGCTCCTGGTCCGGCAGGGTGCCCTGGTGGAGGCGCTCACCATGCTGTTCGAGCTGATGTGGGAACGGGCCGCGCCGGTGCCCGACCTCGACTTCGGCGACGCCCGTCCCGACCTGCGCCGGTTCATCCTGCAGCAGCTGGCCGCCGGGTCCAAGGACGAGCAGATCGCCCGGGCGCTCGGCCTCAGCCTGCGGACGCTGCGCCGCCGCGTCGCCGACCTGCTGATCGAGCTCGGGGTCGACACCCGGTTCCAGGCCGGGGCCGAGGCGGTGCGGCGAGGCTGGCTCTAGGTCCCGCCTCCGTCACGGGGTTCCGAGGCTCGGACCGTGAGACGACCCTCGCACCTCGACCACCGAGTCAGGGCAGCACCATGGAGTACGCCGCCTTCTCGACGTGCCAGGTCCGGTGCCGCTCCGGCCCGTAGATCTCCCCGTCGGCGGCGCAGTAGAACTCGTCACCGCTGATGGAGACCCGCTCTCCGCGGAGGTAGATGACGTCGTCCCGCTCGTGGTGGCGCCCGCGCGTCAGGTGGGCGGCGTACGCGAGCCGTGCCCACGGCCCGATCGCGCGCGAGATCATCACGTCGACCTTGCCGTCCTCCGGGTCCGCCTCGGGCGCCAGCGCGGCGCCGCCGCCGACGGTCGGGCCGTTGCCGATCGCGACCATGAGGACCGGCTGGTCGAGGTCCACCACCACCTCGCCGTCGACCTCCACGCGGAGCCGGAGGTACGGCGGCTTGACCGCGGACAGCACGGCACCGATGGGGTAGCCGGCGCGGCCGAGGTTGAGCCGGCCGTAGCCGATCTTGCCCAGGCGTTCCTTCCACCGCTGCCCGCGGCGGCTGGCCTGTGCGCCGGCGCCGACGTGCACGTTGTTGACCACCACGTTGCCGAGCTCGTCGACGATCAGGTCGACCGGGCGCACGTGCCCGTCGACCAGCACCCGGGCGGCGTCCTCGGTGTCGAGGGGGATCTCCATCGCGCGCGCGAAGTCGTTGCCCGTGCCGAGGGGCAGCAGTCCGATCACGGCCTTGGACAGGTCGTGCCGGCGGTGGAGTGCGGCCACCACGGCGTGCAGGCTGCCGTCGCCCCCGGCGACCACGATCACCCGGGATCCGGCGCGGTGCAGGACCCCGTCGAGCTCACCGGGGTTGGAGGTCGCCGTCACCTCGATCGAGACGTGGTCGAACAGCGACGCCAGCGCCCGGTCGAGGGTCTCCTCGTCGGCCGTGCCGGCGTCCGTGTTGGTGATCACCAGCAACGACTCCACGCGAGGGACCCTAGCCCAACGAGCAACACCTCCCGCAGCGTTCTAAGGTGTCGGTGGTCCCCCGACGAGCGCCGAAGGAGTGTCGATGCCCGCGATCGTGATCCTCGGAGCCCAGTGGGGTGACGAGGGCAAGGGCAAGGCGACCGACCTGCTGGCCACCCAGCACGAGTCGGGTGCCGACTCCATCGACTTCGTGGTCCGCACCAGCGGCGGCCACAACGCGGGCCACACCATCGTCGTCGACGGCGAGAAGTTCGCGACCCACCTCCTGCCCAGCGGCATCCTCACCCCCGGGACGACCAGCGTCATCGGCAACGGCGTCGTGATCTCGCCCGAGGCGCTGTTCCGGGAGCTCGACGAGCTGGCGGCGCGCGGCGTCGACGTGAGCCGCCTGGTCGTCAGCGCCAACGCGCACATCATCGCGTCCTACCACTCCACCATCGACAAGGTCACCGAGCGCTTCCTCGGCAAGAACCGCATCGGCACGACCGGCCGTGGCATCGGGCCGGCGTACGCCGACAAGATCAACCGGATCGGCATCCGCGTCGCCGACCTCTTCGACGAGTCGATCCTGACCCAGAAGGTCGAGGGGTCCCTCGACGTCAAGAACCAGCTGCTGGCCAAGGCCTACAACCGGCGCGCGGTCGCGGTCGACGCCGTGGTCGAGGAGCTGCTGTCGTACGCCGAGCGGTTGCGGCCGATGGTCGCCGACACCGCGTTGCTGCTCAACCGCGCGCTCGACGAGGGCAAGACGGTGCTGTTCGAGGGTGCCCAGGCGACCATGCTCGACGTCGACCACGGCACCTACCCGTTCGTGACCAGCAGCAACGCGGTCGCGGGTGGGGTCTGCACCGGCGCGGGCATCGGCCCGACCCGGATCGACCGGGTGATCGGCGTGATCAAGGCCTACACCACCCGGGTCGGCTCGGGGCCGTTCCCCACCGAGCTGTTCGACGAGGACGGCGAGAAGCTCTGGAAGGTCGGCGGGGAGGTCGGTGTCTCGACCGGCCGCGACCGGCGCTGCGGCTGGTACGACGCCGTCATCGCCCGGTACGCCTCCCGGGTCAACGGTCTGACCGACCTGTTCCTGACCAAGCTCGACGTCCTGTCCAGCTGGGAGCGGGTGCCGGTGTGCGTCGCCTACGACATCAACGGGGTGCGCCACGACGAGATGCCGATGACGCAGTCGGAGTTCCACCACGCCAAGCCCGTCTACGAGTTCCTCGACGGCTGGTGGGAGGACATCTCGGGCTGCCGCACCTTCGCGGACCTGCCCAAGAACGCCCAGGCCTACGTCGAGGCGCTCGAGGAGATGTCGGGCACCCGGATCTGGGGCGTCGGCGTGGGTCCGGGGCGCGAGCAGACGCTGGTCGTCCACGAGTGATCGCGAGAGGGTTGTGACATGAGCGAGACCGCGTACGTGTTCGACCCGTTCGCGCCCGGCTTCACCGACGACCCGTATCCGACCTACGACGAGCTCCGCGCCGCGGACCCGGTCCACCAGAACCCGTTCGGGTTCTGGGTCCTGTCGACCTACGACGAGGTCAACGCCCTGCTGCGCTCGGGGCACTCGGTCGAGGAGCGTCACGTCGCGCCGGGTCCGATGCAGCAGATCGCCGACGAGGTGTACGGCGACAGCGCGGAACGGATGCACGGGCTCTCGATGCTCGACAAGGACCCTCCCGACCACACCCGGCTGCGCAAGCTGGTGTCGAAGGCGTTCACGCCCAAGGCGATCGCCGCGCTCGAGCCCGAGGTGGAGCGGCTGGTCGACGACGCGCTGGACCGGATGGCCGGTCAGGGCGAGTGCGACCTGGTCGAGGCGCTGGCCTACCCCCTGCCGTTCACGGTGATCACCGAGATGCTGG
Source organism: Nocardioides sp. (assembly GCF_035703625.1). Lineage (GTDB taxonomy): Bacteria > Actinomycetota > Actinomycetes > Propionibacteriales > Nocardioidaceae > Nocardioides. The sequence continues at coordinate 7,308 of NZ_DASSXS010000233.1, forward strand.
GCATGCCCGAGGCCGACCACGAGCGGATGCGCGAGCTGGCCGGAATCGTGGTGCGCTCGCTGGAGCCGGTCGTCGACGCCGATGCCTTCCGCGAGATCCTGGCCGCCGACACCGAGCTGGCCGACATCGCGGCCGACGTGGTCGAGCGCAAGCGCCGTGAGCCCGGCCATGACCTGTTGACAGCCCTGATCCGCGCGGAGGACGGCGGCGACGTCCTCGACGACGAGGAGCTGGTGGCGCAGGTGCTGCTCCTCTACATCGCCGGTCACGAGACCACCGTCAACCTGATCGCCAACGGCACGCTCGCGCTGCTGCGCAACCCCGATCAGCTCGCGCTCCTCCGGGATCGCCCGGACCTGGCCGGCAACGCGGTGGAGGAGCTGCTCCGCTACGACTCCCCGGTGCAGATGAGCCGCCGGATCACGCTCGAGCCCTATCGCGTGGCCGGGGCCGAGATCCCCGCCGGTGCGTTCGTCATCGCCAGCCTCGCCGCGGCCAACCGTGATCCCGGCCGTTGGGGGCCCGATGCGGACGCGCTGCGTCTCGACCGGGAGGACGCGCGCGGGCACGTGTCGTTCGGCGCGGGTGTCCACCACTGTCTCGGGGCAGCCCTGGCCCGCCTCGAGGGCCGGGTCGCGATCCAGCGACTGGTCGAGCGTTTCCCGCAGCTGCGGCTGACCGGGGAGCCGGTCTGGAACGGCCGGATCAACCTGCGCGGCCCCCAGCACCTGCCGGTGGCGGTCGCATGAGCACGAGCAGGGACCTGTCCACCCTGGGCATCGCCATCACCGGCGGGGCCCGCGGGATCGGCCTGGCCACCGCCACCCGGCTGGCGCGGGCGGGTGCCCGGGTCGTGGTCGGCGACCGCGACGTCGAGGTCGCCGCGAGGGCCACCGCCGACCTGGACGTCGAGGTCCTGCCCCTCGACGTCGCCGACCCCGCCTCGTGGAGGTCCTTCGCCGAGTCCGCCGGGCCGGTCGACGTCCTGGTCAACAACGCGGGGATCATGCCCGTCGGCCCGGTGGTCCAGGAGCCCGACGAGGTCACACGCGCGATCCTCGACGTCAACCTGCTGGGCGTCATCACCGGCACCAAGACGATCGCGCCCGGGATGGTCAGGCGGGGCCGGGGGCACATCGTCAACGTCGCCTCGGGCGTCGGCCGGGTCGCCGTGCCGAACGGCGCGACGTACGCCGCCTCCAAGTTCGGCGTGGTCGGCTTCACCGAGGCCACCAGGGGTGAGCTCGCGCCGTACGGCGTCGACGTCTCCATGGTCCTGCCCTCCGTCGTGCAGACCGAGCTCGCGGCCGGGGTGTCCCAGGCGCGGTTCGTGAAGCCGGTGACCGCCGACGACGTCGCCGCGGCCATCGAGGCGGTCATCCGCAGGCCCCGTCCGGAGACGTGGGTGCCGCGCTGGACCCAGGGGATGGTGCGTGCCACCCAGCTGCTCCCGCGCCGGGCCCAGGAGGCGATCTCGCGCGTCTTCCACGCCGACGCCATCCTGACCGGCGCCGACGCGGCCGCCCGTGCCGACTACGAGCGGCGGGTCCGCCCGTGAAGACCCTGGTCATCGGCACCGGTGGGCGCGAGCACGCGCTGGCTCGAGCTCTGTCCCTCGACCCCCAGGTCACCGAGGTGCACGCCGCGCCGGGCAACCCCGGGATCGCGGCCGTCGCGACCCTCCACGACGTCGACCCGATGAACGGTGCCGACGTCGCCGCGCTCGCCGAGAAGCTCGGCGTGGACCTGGTCGTCGTCGGTCCCGAGGCGCCGCTGGTCGCAGGGGTC
>NZ_DASSXS010000240.1:0-12525 GCF_035703625.1 Nocardioides sp.
GGCGCTGGTGTTCACCGGCGACCTCGCCGACCTGGCCGAGCCGGCCGCCTACGCCCTGCTCCGCGAGATCGTCGAGCCCGTGGCCGAGTCGCTCGGGGCCACCGTGGTCTGGGTGATGGGCAACCACGACGAACGGGCGGCGTACGCCCGGAGCCTCTTCGACGAGGACGGCGAGGGTCCCCAGGACCGGGTCCACGAGGTGGACGGCCTGCGGATCGTCGCGCTCGACACGAGCGTGCCCGGCTACCACCACGGTGACCTGACCGACGAGCAGCTGGCCTGGCTGACCGACGTGCTGGCCACACCGGCGCCCCACGGCACGCTGCTGGCGATGCACCACCCGCCGATCCCGGTCCCCATGATGCCGGCCGCCGAGATCATCGAGCTGGCCGACCAGCAGCGGCTGGCCGACGCCATCACCGGCACCGACGTGCGCGGCATCCTCGGCGGCCACTTCCACTTCTCGACGTACTCGACCTTCGCCGGCGTCCCGGTCTCGGTCGCGTCGGCCACCTGCTACACGGCGGACCCCGCCCCGCTCGCCAGGTTCGTGTCGGGCGTCGACGCCCACCAGGCGGTGACGATGCTGCACCTGTACGCCGACCGGGTCGTCCACACGATCGTGCCCCTGGCCGTGTCACCAGAGCTCAGCGGATACCCCGCGGACGTGCGTGAGCAGGTCGAGTCCCTCAGCGCGCACGAGCGGCGCGAGCTGCTCTCCCGCAAGGACTCGCCGTTCTACGGGGCGGACTCGACCGCTGGCTGACGCGACCGGGCCGGGGTGGGGACGCGCGCCCCTCACCCCGGCCGCGGCCTTCGGTCAGCAGGGTTCGACTGCGTCGACCGTGAATCCCTGGTCGGTGACCGCCTGGTCGGTGACCAGCTGGACGGACCCCACGCTGGTCGGGATGCACGGCGAGGTCACCCCACCCGGCAGCGGATGGGTGCCGTCGTAGGTCGCGAGCACGTTGCCGTTCGCATCCTTGACGTACACGTAGTCGTAGCCGGCCTCGGTCTCCAGCAGGCTGAAGTGGAAGGCGAATCCCGCCGACCCGTTGTCGTAGGTCCAGGTGCAGTCGCCGTTGTTGCCGTAGGGGTGCGGCGACTCGAACGGGATCTGCGCGTTGGGGTCGCTCGTGCACGGCGGCGGCGGCGGAATGGCCGGGGTGCAGCCGCTCTTCACGCCCACGGCGGCCCAGGCGCTGTTGATCGCCTTGCGGCTCTTGCCCGCCACCGCCATGGTGGCGCTGCGCGCGTCACAGAAGTTGGCGTACTCGGTCAGGCTGGTGAAGCCCTGGTAGAACACCGCGGCCGCCCGGTCGAGGCCGAGGGCCGGGACCCGGACGCCGCAGTCGGCCGTGTGCGTGTGGCCGCCCGAGCCGGTGGCGTCACAGCCGGCGTTGGTTCCGCCGTTGACCGCGAGGTAGAAGGCGTGGTTGGGGATACCGCTGTTGGTGTGGACGCCGCCCCCGTCGCTGGTGCCGGTGTACTTCTCGGAGTAGTGGTCCGGGTCGCCGTCGTCCTTCGGGTCACCCATGTTGCGGAAGCCCGGGTTGGTGCCGCCGTACGGCGGACCGGCGGCGATCACGTCCTCGCCGATCAGCCAGTCAGGGCTGGCCGCCGGGTCGAGGCCGTTGCGCTCGGCGTAGAACTCCGCGGTGTTGCCCATCATGTCGCTGAAGGACTCGTTGAGGGCGCCCGACTCGTTCTCGTAGATCAGGTTGGAGGTGAACTCGGTGACGCCGTGGGTCAGCTCGTGGCTCACCACGTCGAGCCCGCCGGACAGCGGCTTGCAGGCGGCGCCGTCGCCGTCGCCGTAGGTCATCTGCTCGCCGTTCCAGAAGGCGTTGCAGTAGCCCACGTCGTAGTGGACCGTCGAGATGATGGTCATGCCGGCGTCGTCGATGCTGTTGCGGCTGAAGGTGTCGCCGTAGAAGTCGTCGACCACGTTGCCGTAGTAGTGCGCGTCGACACCCGCGGACTGGCTGGGGCTGAGCGTCGCCGGCTGGGTCTGGTCCCAGACGTCGTCGGGATCGGTCATCATCTCGCCGGGATGCGTCGTGGTGTTCTGCGCGTCGTAGGTCTCCTGGCGACCGTCGGCGGAGATCAGCTGGTAGCTCCCGCCCGCCTGGGTCGTGTCGATCGTCTTCCGGTCGCCCTTGACGCCGATGCCCTCACCGTGCGCCACGGCGTCGTAGGTGTTGTCGATCCGGCCGGTGGTGGCATCCACCCACTGGACCCAGCGGTGGTCGAACCGCTGCGTCTCGACCTCGTAGAAGAGGCGGCCGTCGCGCGGGTCGAGCTTGAGGGCGGCGGAGCGGTCGCCCCGGGCGCCCAGGGTGCGGACCGCGGTCGCCTTCGCGTCGGCCCGGTCCAGTCGCACCGCGTTGGCCGGCTCGAGGGCCGCGAAGTGCGCCCCGATCACCGCGGTGCTCTCGCCCGAGGCGTCGCGGAAGACCGTCACCTGGCCACCGAGGACCTCGGCCGCGCCGACCACCTGCTGGTAGCGCGTCTGGGTGGTGCCGTCGGCGTAGGAGGCGCGCCACACGGTCTCGAGGTCGTCGGGCAGCCGGTACGAGGCAGCAGCCGCGCCCTGCAGGGCCAGGGGGCCGTCGGCGCTGGCCGCGGCCGGCTCCGCCTTCTGCGGGCCGGCGGAAGGCGCGGCCTCGGTGCTGGCTCCGGGGAGCAGGACGGTGGCCAGGGCGGCGACGGCCGCGAGGCTCAGGGCTTTGCGATGCACGAAGGATCTCCTCGTTCGCGAGACAGGCGCTCGGGACTTGGGTGCACCCGGGGCCGGGACCTCGGGACCGTACCCGCCCCGACCAGTGGTCTAACGTGGCGGAGGTCACATCCATGCGTTTGCGACCGAAGGCCCCGGCTCAGACCCCTTCGCGGTCCACGAATCCGGGGTGCACGAACGGCTCCCCGCGCTTCATCTGCTCGACCGCGCCGGGGTGGAGGCGGTGCAGGTGGTCGATCGCCCGGCGCCGGTAGCGCAGCACCTGCACGGTCCCGAGCCCCCAGAAGAGGTACTGCACCGCCATGGCCACCCGGAAGTCGTCGAGGCCGTACGCCGCTACGCCGGACGGCTCGCGCCACTCCAGCACCACCCCGACCAGGGCCATGGTCAGCAGCGACGCGGAGAAGCCTCCGACGTTGACGATGCCGTTGGCGCGGCCCGACTCGGTCAGCGGGGTGAACGACCGGGCCAGGTCGAAGCCGACCATCGAGGCCGGCCCCCCGGACGCCGTCGTGCAGACCAGGACCACCAGAAGCCAGAGGGGCGCGGGCTCGTCGCGGGCCAGCACGAGCGTCCAGGTCGTCGCCATCGAGGCCACCACCCCCAGCACGATCCAGGACCGGTAGAAGGGGAAGCGTCCGACCAGCCAGCTCAGGGCCAGCCCGGCGACCACGACCCAGCCGACCATCACCATCAGCAGGGTGCTCGCCGCCGACTGGGACAGTCCCTCCGCGCGGACGAGGAAGGGGAACCCCCACAGCATCGTGAACACGGTCATCGAGAACTGCGACACGAAGTGCGACCACATCCCCAGCCGGGTGCCCGGGTTGCCCCACACCAGCCGCAGGCTTCGGGCGAGCGCCCGAAGGCGGATGGGCGTGACCTTGCCGTCCGGGTACGGCGAGTCCGCCACCACCAGGGCCACCGCCACCATCAGCAGGACGCCCACGGTCGAGGTGGCCGCGAACGACTTCGTCCAGCCGTAGTGCTGCAGCGCCCACGACAGCGGCGCGGCAGCCACGATGGCGCCGAGCTGGCCGACCTGCCCGGTCATCTGGGTCGCGAACGGCGCCTGCCTGGGACGGAACCATGCCGCCACCAGCCGGATGACGGAGACGAAGACCATCGCGTCCCCTGCCCCCACCAGCGCTCGCGCCGCGACGCCCAGGGGGAAGGTGGTGGCGAACGCGAAGGCCAGCTGTCCGGCGGACATCAGGACCAGCCCGGTCAGCAGCATCGCCCGGGACCCGAACCGGTCGAGCAGCACGCCGACGGGAATCTGCATGCCGGCGTACACGACGAGCTGGAGGACGGTGAAGAGCGCCAGCGCCGTGGCCTCGATCTCGAACCGCTCGGCAGCGAGAAGTCCGGCCACGCCGAGGGAGCTGCGGTGGAAGACGGCCAGCAGGTAGACCGACAGGCCCACGCCCCACACGGCCCAGGCGCGCCCGCTGCCGACGCGGGCCCCGAGCGCCTCCGTCACCGCAGCGCTGCGCGATCGGGGCAAGCTGCCTGCTTCCGCCGTGGCACGGTCCGACCTGGATGACTGCGGGGAGCCTCGAGGGACGGATCCTCGGCCCCACCCCGGGTTCTCCTCATCCCTGCGCCTTCGCCATTCTGTTGTTGCTGGGACCAGCAGGTCGAACCCGCATGGACACCGGCTTTCCGGACTCGACGAGGGTAGCCGCGGTCGGTCGCCGTCAGCGCCGCGCCCGCGGGTCCGCGCCGATGGGCGCCGATGGCGGCGCGTACCTCGGGTTGCGGATCGACTCCCCGGGGCCCGTCGCCAGGCCCGGCGGCAGCGGGACCCGGCACTCGGCGCCGTCGCAGGCCCGCACCAGATGCAGCTGCTGGCGCATCAGCTCGAGGACCTGGTCATACCCTTCGGCAGCCGACCCGTCGGGGCGCACCAGGTTGGCGTACTGCTGGGGATCGACGGCCATGTCGTAGAGCTCCTCCTCACCAGTGGCGATGCTGGTGTACAGGTACTGGTCGGTGCGGATCCCGATGACGTACCGGATATCCGCCTCGGCGGGGGCCTGCAGTGGCGCTCCGGACTCGTCGGTGTCGCGGACCACGCCGCGGGGACCGGTCTCCGTCAGGACGGGCCGGGTCCAGCCGCGGTCGCCGTCGCGGGCAACCTGCAGCATCGACTGGCCGTCCGCAACCAGCCCCGGCGTCACCCCGGCGAAGCTGGCGATCGTCGGGGCGAAGTCGATGGACAGGAACGGGTCGTAGCGGACCTGGTTCGAGGGGATCCCGGGACCGCGCATCAGCGTCGGGATCCGCAGAGCGGGGCTGTAGGGGAGGGTCTTGCCCTGTCGGATGCCCTGCTCCCCCATGAAGTAGCCGTTGTCAGAGGTGAAGATCACCAGGGTGTCGTTCAGCTCGCCGGTCCCCGCCAACGCCTTCATCACCTTCTTCACCTGCACGTCGACCACGCTGAGGGCCTCGGCCCGCTGGCGCGTCGCCTCGCGAAGCGCGGCCAGCTCGGCCCGGTTCGGCGAGGTGATCTTCCGCATGAACGACGGCTTGTCCTGGCCTCGGTCCGGGTCGTGCCAGTCGGCTCCGGGTGCCGCCCTGATGACGTCGTCGAACCGGCCGCGCACATCCGGCGGTACCGCCGGCGTCTTGATCTGGTTCCGCTCGCCGTCCGGGCCGGTCACCGGCGGCGGATCGTCGGGGTCATCAGGCTCGCCGTGATGCGGTGCGGTGAAGGACAGGTTGAAGAAGAAGGGCGCCCTCGACGCAGCGCGTCGCGTGACCACACGGGTAGCGAGCTGGCCGTAGACACGGGTCTGGTACTCCCCGGCGTAGCTGTCGAACCCGCGTCCGTCGTGGTTGAGGGTGGTGTCGTAGTACCGGTAGGTGCCACCGTTCTTGGGGTGGTCGGGAGTTGGGCCGCCGTCGATCGACGCTCGCCAGTCGTCCCAACCCGGAGGGACGTACTGGGCCGAGCCACCCCTGGTCTCGCCGGGCCTCGGCTGGACACCGTAGCCGTTGAGGTACTTGCCCAGGTACGCGGTGGCGTACCCGCGGTCGTCCAGCCAGGTGGCGATGGTGGAGCGGTCGTCGAGGGAGGTGAACCCCCACGGCGGCTCGTGCGACCAGACGCGGTGGTTGTGGACGTACTGCCCGAGCAACACCGACGCTCGCGCCGGACAGCACAGCGGGTACGGCGCCAGCGAGTTCTTGAACGTCACCCCGCGGCCACCGATGAGCGACCGGGTGCGAGGCATGTACCTCAGCTCGTCGACGCGCGCGTCGTCGACCATGATCATCAGCACGTTGGGCCGCTTCTGCGCGGGCACGCGTCCGCTGGCGGCGGTGTCCCGTCGGTACCCGGGGCTGGTGACCGTCACCTCGACCGAGAGGGCACCTGCCTCACCCAGACAGCTCCTCGGCGCGGAAAACCTGGTCACCCTGCGGGCTGCCGGCGAGCCGAGCCTCCGACCGGAGCACTTCCACCGGTCACCGTCGACGGTCCGGAACGAGGTGCGGGCCTGGCGCCGGTGAGGTGTGGTCGCGACGTACTCCGCGCGCGGGCCGCCCCTGGTGTCGAACGCGATCCGCACGTCGCCCGTCCACTGGTTGCCGAGGTGTCGGACCTCGACACCCACGCGGGGCCCGGTGTTGTCCACGACCAGCCGCAGGACGTCGTGTCGGCCGACCCCGTCGCGGGAGTCGCGGATGCTGGCCGCGTCGGCGGCCACCTGGGCCGCGACGAGCGAGACGGCAGTGGCCAGTACCAGAGCTGTCCAGTTGCGTGACATGAGCAGAATCCCCCAGATAGCAGCTCCGACTGGGCCGCGCCCAGGCGGCGACCACGTCACAGTACGGTGCGCTTGCCCGATAATCGAAACTCGTACCGGCAAGCCTGCGCGAGAATTCATCGGGTCGCAACCACACACCGGCGCTCCGCGCGCCGGACCCGATGGCCTCTGGCGACGCACGGCGGGGCGATCAGGCCCGGAACATGCGACGGCCCCGCACGGTGTGCGCGGGGCCGTCGTCGTGTGGCAGGTGAAGGATTCGAACCTTCGAAGGCAAAGCCGACGGATTTACAGTCCGCTCCCATTGGCCGCTCGGGCAACCTGCCGTGCTGGGGCAGCCGGTGTTGGCCGGCTGGCAGCAAGACGGAAGAATAGCGCAGCGCCATCGGCAGACGAAAAGCCCACGACCCCCAACCGGGGCCGGCCCACAGGAGGACACATGGCGGACTCGAGCTTCGACATCGTCAGCAAGATCGATCGCCAGGAGGTCGACAACGCACTCGGGCAGACCGCCCGCGAGATCGCCACCCGGTTCGACTTCAAGGGCACCGGAGCCACCATCGAGTGGAAGGGCGACGAGGCGATCGAGATCACCGCCTCGGCCGACGATCGCGCCAGTGCCGTGCTCGACGTCTTCAAGGGCAAGCTCGTCAAGCGCAACCAGAGCCTCAAGATCCTCGACGCCTCCGAGCCCCGGCCGTCGGGCCAGCAGAGCAAGATCGGGATCACCCTCAAGGAGGGCATCACCTCCGAGGACGCCAAGAAGATCTCCAAGCTGATCCGCGACGAGGGCCCCAAGGGAGTCAAGGCCCAGATCCAGGGCGACGAGCTGAGGGTGTCGTCGAAGAAGCGCGACGACCTGCAGGCCGTCATCGCCCTGGTCAAGCAGCAGGACTACGACTTCGCGGTGCAGTTCACCAACTACCGCTGAGATCGGCGGTCAGGACGGGCAGCGGCGCTGCACCTCACCGTCCAGCCACTCGGCCAGGGCTCCAGGGTCCGCGTCGACCGTGGCCGGGACGGAGAACCCGGCGCCGGTGAGAGCGGCCATCCCCACGTCGGACACGCGCAGCACCCACAGCCTCGACCTCTGGTAATCGTCGAAGAACTCCGGGACCACCCGGATCACCAGGTTCTCCTGGGTCTTCGTGTTCGCGTGCACGCGAACGCCGACCACCTCGTCCCACGGGACGTGAACCGGCTTCCAGCGGGCGATCCGGATGCCCGACGCGTCGATCCGAAGGGGTGGTCCCGTGGCCGTCACGACCTCGAGGTGCGGCATCAGCGCGAAGCAGAACACCATGGCGAACACGACGACGCCCAGGACCTGGCCGAAGGTGTCGAACACACCGAGCCCCATCACACCACTGCACACCAGGACCGCTGTGACCGTGAAGAGGGTCGTGGCCACCTTCCGCCTGCGGAGAGGGATCTCGACGAAACCCTGCCGAGCCAGGGCACTGGACCACTCCTCCGCTGCGCTCACGGCAGGGATCCTAGGCCGCGCCCGTCTGCTCCGAGTGCGACGCCCGCAGCGGCACCCCGGTTGACTTCAAGTCAACTTGAAGTTGCAGGCTCCCTGCATGACGAATCATGGAGAGACGACCAGGGTCGCTGTCGTCACCGGGGCCTCGCAGGGCCTCGGGGCAGCGCTGGCCCGCGAGCTGGACCGGGACGGGTGGGCGCTGGTCCTCGACGCCCGGGACGGCGACCGACTGGAGCGGTCGGCGAAGGGCCTGGCCGACGCGCACCTCGTGCCCGGCGACGTGGGAGACGCCGATCACCGGGCGGCGCTGGTCGCCCGAGCCGCCGAGCTGGGAGGCGCCCGCCTGCTGGTCAACAACGCCAGCACCCTCGGCGCCAGCCCCCAACCCACCGTCGCCGACCTCACCCCCGAGGTCCTCGAGTACGCGTGGCACACCAACCTGCACGCCCCGGTGCAGCTGATCCGCGCGCTGCTTCCGCAGCTCCGGGCCGCCGGCGGCACGATCCTCAACATCAGCTCCGACGCGGCCGTGGAGGGCTACCCGGGCTGGGGCGCCTACGCCGCCTCGAAGGCAGCGCTCGACCAGATGAGCCGGGTCCTCGGGGCCGAGGAGCCGAGGTTGCGCGTGTACGCCGTCGATCCGGGCGACATGCGGACGCAGATGCACCAGGATGCGTTCCCCGGCGAGGACATCTCCGACCGACCGCCGCCCGAGGCCGTCGTACCCCACCTGGTCGCGCTGCTCGCGAGCGACCTGCCCAGCGGACGCTACCGCGCCGCCGACATCGCGGTGCCGGCCGGAGCCGGACGATGACCGGGTCGACGGCGTTCGAGCCGGCCCCCGACCCCGCCGCCGGCGCCGAAGCCACCGCCACCCCCGAGTCCCGCGGCATCGCCCGCGACGGGGTGCAGATGCTGGTAGCACGCCCCGGGCAGCTCACCCATCGACGGGTCAGCGACCTGCCCGACGAGCTGCGTCCCGGCGACCTGCTGGTGGTCAACACCTCTGCCACGCTTCCCGCCGCCGTCGATCTCGGCCGGGAGCGCGCCGGTCAGGCGGTGCACGTGTCCACCCAGCTCGACGACGGGGCCTGGGTGGTGGAGGTGCGCCGTGCCGACGGCCACGGGCCCGCCGGAGTCAGCGAAGGCGACGTGCTGCGTCTGCCCGGTGGCGTCCGCCTCCGGGTGACCGGCCCGCATCCACCCGGGCAGCACCGGCTGTGGCGGGCGGTGCCCTCACCCTGGCGCGACGTCGCCGTCTACCTGGCCGACCACGGCCGCCCGATCGGCTACCGGTACCTGGACTCCCCCGTGCCCCTGGCCGACCTGCAGAACGTGTACGCCGACCGGGCGGGCAGCGCCGAGATGCCCAGCGCCGGACGTCCGCTGACCGAGCGGGTGCTGGTGCGCCTGGTCAGTCGTGGCGTGGTCGTCGCTCCGCTGGTGCTCGACACCGGAGTCTCCAGCCAGGAGGCGCACGAACCGCCCCAGCCCGAGGGGTTCACCGTGCCCGACGTCACCGCCCGACTGGTCAACGAGGCCCACCGGGTGGGGCGCCGGGTGGTGGCGGTCGGGACGACGGTCGTGCGGGCCCTCGAGACCGTGGCCGACCGGCGCGGGCGCGTCCACGCCGCCGCCGGCTGGACCAGCCTGGTCCTCGGCCCGGACCGGCCGGCCCGCACGGTGGAAGGTCTCCTCACCGGCCTGCACGACCCTCACGCCAGCCACCTGGACCTGGTCGCGGCCGTGGCCGGCCCCACCCTGGTGCGCGACGCCTACGGGGCCGCCACCGGAGCGCCGACGCCGTACCTGTGGCACGAGCTCGGCGACACCATGCTGTTCCTGCCCTGAGGCGGGGAGCTACCAGCTCGAACCGGGACGGTAGGTCCCGACGCTCCACTCGTGACCCTCGGGGTCCAGCACCCTGGCCCGCCGGGTGCCCCACTCCGTGTCCTCGGGCGCGAAGACCTCCTGGGCACCGGCGGCGACGGCCCGGGTGAACCACGTGTCCACGTCGTCGCCGTCCGGCAGCCAGAGATAGAGGCCACCGCCGACGCTCACGCCCTTGCGGGCGGGGACGTCGTAGTCCTGGTCCGCGGTGGCCACCATCAGCACGACGTCTCCGAGGCGCACCTCCGCGTGCGCCACCGCGCCACCGTCTGCATCCTGTCGGGCGACCACCTCGAAGCCCAGCTGCTCGAGCCACTCGAGAGCTCGGGGCGCGTCGCGGTAGCTGAGGTAGGCGTGCAGTGCCGGCCGGTCCGTCATGGACCGAGCATGGCCCGCCGTCTCCGCGACCACAACGGTCGAGGCGTCAGCCGGCGGCCATGGCCGGTACGACGGCCGCCCCGACGGCCGGGGTGAGCCACACGCGGACGTCCTCCTCCAGCCCGATGGCCTGGGCGTGGGTTCGGGTCAGGACGACCGTCACCTCGTCCCCGTCCTCGGTCATCACGGTGGCCCGCACCTCGAAGCCGACCCGGAGCACCCTGAGGACGTAGCCGGGCGTCGCGCCGGCCAGCCCCGGGACCGCCGAGATCTCGATGTCGTGCGGGCGGATGTTGATCCCGTTCAGCCGGGTGACCTCGCCCAGGAAGCCCATCACGAAGTCGCTGGCGGGCTCGTCGTACAGCTGCTCCGGGCTGCCGATCTGCTCGACCCGGCCGTCGTTGATCACCACGATCTCGTCGGCGACCTCGAGGGCCTCCTCCTGGTCGTGGGTGACGAACACCGTCGTGACCGGCACCTCGTCGTGGAGCCGGCGCAACCAGTCACGCAGCTCCTTGCGGACCTTGGCGTCGAGCGCGCCGAACGGCTCGTCGAGCAGGAGCACGGCGGGCTCGACCGCCAGGGCGCGCGCCAGCGCCATCCGCTGCCGCTGGCCACCGGAGAGCTGCGAGGGCATGCGGTGGGCGAACTGCGACAGGTGCACCAGCTTGAGCAGCTCGTCGACCCGCTCGGCCACCTCGGCCTTGGACTTCTTGCGGATCTCCAGGCCGAAGGCGACGTTCTTGGCGACCGTCATGTGCTTGAACACGGCGTAGTGCTGGAAGACGAACCCGACGTTGCGCTTGCGGGGCGGCAGCTTCGTGGCGTCGACCCCCTCGATCCCCACGGTGCCCGAGTCTGCGGACTCGAGCCCGGCGATGATCCGGAGCAGGGTCGACTTGCCGCCTCCGGACGGGCCGAGGAGGGCCGTGAGCTGCCCGGTGGGGATGGTGACGCTCACGTCGTCGAGGGCCACGAAGTCGCCGAACGTCTTGGTGACGTTCGAGATCTGGATGCTCATGCGTGCTCCTTGGGTCGCAGGAGGGAGACGACCACGATGCAGAGCACGCTCGCGGCCGCCAGGAGGAAGGAGGTCGCGTAGGCGGCCTCCTGGTCGAAGTTCTGGTACTTCTGCTCGACGATGAGGGTCGCCGTCTGGGTCTCGCCGGTGAAGTTGCCGGAGACGATCTTGACGGCGCCGAACTCCCCGAGGGAGCGGGCGAGCGAGAGGACGACGCCGTAGACGACGGCCCACTTGATGCTGGGAAGCGTGATCCTCAGGAACGTCTGGCGCGCGTTGGCCCCGAGGCTGCGAGCGGCCTGCTCCTGGTCGTCGCCGACCTCGGTCAGCACCGGCACGACCTCCCGGATGACCAGGGGAAGCGCCACGAAGCAGGTGGCCATGATCATGCCCGGCGTGCTGAAGATGACCTGGTAGCCGAGCGACTCCAGCGTCGGGCCGAACCAGCCCGTGCGTCCGTTGTAGACGAGCAGCAGGGCGAGGCCCACGACCACCGGCGAGACCGACAGGGGTACGTCGATCAGCGCCGAGAGGACCCGCTTGCCGGGGAACTCGTAGCGGACCAGCAGCATCGAGATGGTCACGCCGAAGGCGAGGTTGATGACCACGGCCCAGAACGCCACCTCGGCCGTCAGGAGCAGGGCTGCCTGGACAGCCGGGTCCGCGAGGGTGTCGGTGAGCGTCGTCAGGCCGTCGGCGAACGTCTCCACGACGATGAACGAGACCGGCCAGGCGACGAGGAAGAACACGTATCCGACCGCCACGAGCCGCAGCAGCCACTTGATCGGGGTCGCGACATCAACCACGACGAGCCACCCTTCTCTGGACCAGGTCCAGGACGACGATCACGACGAGCGCGATCGCGAGCATGAGCGAGGCCACCGAGGCGGCCGCAGCGGCGTTGCCGCCCTCGATGAACGAGACGACGCGGACCGACACCACCTCCGTGCGGAACGGCAGGTTCCCGCTCAGCAGCACCAGCGAGCCGTACTCGGAGATAGCGCGGGCGAACGACAGGGCGGCACCGGCCGCGATCGCGGGGAACAGGCTCGGGAGGATGATCCGGCGGAACACCGTCAACCGGCTCGCCCCGAGCGAGGCCGCCGCCTCCTCCACGTCGTGCTCGAGCTCCTCGAGCACCGGCTGCACCGTGCGCACGATGAACGGGAGGGTGACGAACGCCAGCGCCAGGAAGACCGCCTTCTCGGTGTTGGCCCAGTCGACCCCGAGCGGGCTG
>NZ_DASSXS010000112.1:0-4125 GCF_035703625.1 Nocardioides sp.
ACAGGAAATCCTCCGGCGCGGCATTGGACGAACCGAACGTTCTCCTCGTACTCTGACAGAGGAGGGCTGCGGCACACAACTGACGCGCCGCCCACGACGCACGCCCCCACGGGGGCCGCACCACAGGAGCAGCAGATGAGCATCGAGACCGCCATCGGTCTGGAGACGGGTCAGCCCTACCCCTACCGTCGGGTCGAGCCGGTGGAGCCGGACTGGACGCGGTTCCCGGGGTGGAAGGACGTCACGGCCGAGGAATGGGCGTCGGTCCAGTGGCAGCGCGCCCACTGCGTCAAGAACGTCCGGCAGCTGCGTGAGCTGCTCGGCGACCTGATCGACGAGCGGTTCTACGCCGACCTCGAGCGCGACCAGGCCGAGCGCGCCACCATGTCGATGCTGGTGCCGCCGCAGATGCTGAACACGATGGTGCCGCAGTCGGTGCCGGCCGGTCCCGGGTCGCTGACCGAGGCTTTCTACGCCGACCCGATCCGCCACTACATGATCCCGGTGTTCTCGGACCGCCGTACCGACTGGGCCTCACACCCGCACGCCACCCGCGACTCGCTGCACGAGCACGACATGTGGGTCGCCGAGGGCCTGACGCACCGCTACCCCACCAAGGTGCTGGCCGAGCTGCTGCCGACGTGTCCGCAGTACTGCGGCCACTGCACCCGGATGGACCTGGTCGGCAACTCCACCGCCGTGATCGACAAGCTGAAGTTCGCCAGCAAGCCGAACGACCGGCTCGGCGCGATGATGGACTACCTGCGCCGGACGCCGTCGGTGCGCGACGTGGTGGTCTCCGGCGGCGACGTGGCCAACATGCCCTGGCCCCGCCTCGAGGACTTCCTCACCAGGCTGCTCGAGATCGAGAACATCCGCGACGTCCGGCTGGCCACCAAGGCCCTCATCGGGCTCCCCCAGCACTGGCTCCAGGACGACGTCCGCGCCGGCATGGAGCGGGTGGCCACCCTCGCCCGGCAGCGGGGTGTCTCGATCGCGATCCACACCCACACCAACCACGCCAACTCGGTCACGCCGCTCGTGGCGGAGGCGACGCGGGCGATGCTCGACACCGGGATCCGCGACGTGCGCAACCAGGGCGTGCTGCTCAACGGCGTCAACGCCGACCCACAGGCCCTGCTCGACCTGTGCTTCGCCCTGCTCGACGGCGCGCAGATCATGCCCTACTACTTCTACATGTGCGACATGATCCCGTACTCGGAGCACTGGCGGGTCTCGGTCGCCGACGCACAGCGGCTCCAGCACCACATCATGGGCTACCTGCCCGGCTTCGCCACGCCGCGGATCGTGTGCGACGTGCCCTTCGTGGGCAAGCGGTGGGTGCACCAGGTCGCCGACTACGACACCGAGCGCGGCATCTCCTACTGGACGAAGAACTACCGCACCTCGATCGAGGCGTCCGACCCCGAGGCGCTGAGCCGCACCTACGAGTACTACGACCCGATCCACACCCTCCCCGAGGCCGGCCAGCAGTGGTGGTCGGAGCACGCCGACCTCGACCAGTCCGAGCTGCGCGCCGCAGAGGTCGCCGAGGCGTCGCGTCGCACGGCCGCCCTGCAGGCCTACTGAGTCCTCACCACGGAGAGAGCACGGGGTACGGCTCCCGGGGCCGCGGTGCCGTGGGCTCGCCTGCGGTGAAGGCGGCCCGCCGCCGGGTGCGGTTGCCGTAGGGGTCACCCACCGTCCCCGCGGGTACGACGACCCGTGAGCCCGGTGGGGCCGCCACCTCGAAGATCCCGCGGCGGGAGGGCGACACCCGGACCAGCTCACCCGCCACCCGCACGGTCACCGACGACCCGCGGGCGACCTGGGGCCGCCAGGTCAGGTCGGCGTACGGCTCGGGCCTGGGGTAGGCCAGCGTGAAGGCGGCACGTCCGGCGTGCGCCCGGACCGGCCTCACGGAGAGCAGCGACCCGCGAGCCACCGGGAACGTCGCCGACGCCAGCCGGTACCGCTTCGCCGTCACCACGAACCGGTAGCGCCCGGGCCCGGCGTCCAGCGGCACCTCCCAGCGCGCGGTGTAGCGGCCCTCGTTGGCCGCCACCAGGTAGCCGGGCCCGAGCGGCACCTGCTCGTTGCCCTCGACCCGCCACTCGATCCTGGTCCCGAGGTCGTCGTCCACCCGGCGCCACCCGGACTCGGTGCGCCGCTCCACGCGGACGAAGGCGCGGTCGAGTGGGCGGTCCGTGCCGCGCGCGCCGCCACGCCAGGAGAACGAGGCACGTGCGAGGCGCTGCACGCCGACCGGCTGGTCGATCACCTCACCCCGCCCGGCGCCGTCCGGGAAGGGCGTGTCGTCGGGCTCGAGGCCGTTCGTGGGGTCGAAGTCGTAGGCATCCGGGGCCGGTCGCCCGTCGGCCAGCGAGGCGGCGAGCAGGCCGGTCTGCTCGACGAGGAGGTTGGCGCTGTACTTGCCGAAGTTGGTCTGACCACCCTCGTAGGCCTGCCAGGCGTACTCCTCCGGCGTCGTGAAGTAGCCCTGGTACTCGTTGGCCAGCCCGCTGATCGCCACCGAGCGGACCCCGGTCCCGCTCATCGCCGACGCGACCGCGTCCTTGATGCGCCGGCCGACCTCGGTGGTGACCTCGCCCGGGTTGGAGACGACCACGCCGTCGCCCACGCGGACGACCGCCAGCGGAGCGCCCTTCGGGATCGGCACGCCCTGTGGCTCGAGCTGGATCTTGTTGCCCTGCGGCCCCGCCTCGGCCGGCAGCCGCTCGCCCTCGAAGACGAGGCCGGTGTTCTCGTGCAGCTGGCCGCGGTGCTCGTCGGAGCCGCTCAGCAGTGGCAGCCCCGGCACGGCCTTGTCGTCGACCCGGCCACCCCGGGTCTCCTGCCCGCAGAAGCAGAACCTCGTCCACCTCAGCCCGAGCTGCGGGGCCTCGGAGAGCCTGGCTCCGGCGTCGGTCCACGCCCGCAGCATGGCGGCGGCCTCGACCCGGCCGACGTACTCGGCGTCCGCCGGGCCGGTCCTGTGGAGCGCCGACGACGTGTCGCCCTCGTCGGCGTTGGAGAAGGCGGTGACGACGTCCTGCCCCGGCGGTGCACCACCCTTCCTCCGGAGCGCGTCCTCGGCCACGAGCATCGCCGCGCCGAGGTGGTCGCCGTTGTAGTTCTCCGCACGCGACCCCAAGGTGACCGTCCCGTGGTTGGCGAAGGTGGACCACAGCCCGACCGGCACCAACCGACCGTCGATCAGCTTGTCCACCCGCAGGACGTCGAGGTCGGGGTCGATCGTGCTGCCGGCACCGCGAGGGCTCTCGGAGGCGCTCCCCTCACCCAGGTCGCGCTGGATCCCGTAGTTGGCCAGGTGCGCCTCGATGGAGCGGTTCTCGGTCAGCCCCACCGGGATCTCGGTGTGGCCCCAGGCAGCCGCACCGGGTGCGAGGTCGTCGTCGGCGCGCGCGATCGCGGTGGCGATCCGCTCGGCGAGGAACGCGTACAGCTGCGGGTCGGGCTGGAGGCTGAACTCGGTGGGCGTCGGGACGTTGGGGAAGACGACGTCGTGGGCGTTGAACGGGAAGTACTGCCCGGGGGCGCTGTGGGTGTGGGTGCCCGCGACCACCATCGACCTCTCGTCGATCCCTCGACCCTCGAGGTGCCTGGCCGCCTCGGTCAGCAGTCCGCCCGCCACGCAGCACAGGTCGGTCACGACCAGGGCGACCTTCGTGTCACCCCGCTCCAGCACCACCGCCCGGGCCTGCAGCCGCGTGTGCTGGCCCTTGGCGCGGGCGTCGGAGCGGACGTTGCCCATCGTGAAGTAGCCCGTGGGCGGCGTGATGTCGGCGCGACCCACCCCGACCTGCAGCGTCGGCTCCGGCTCGGCCCCCACGGCGCGGTCGGGTCCGGCCATCGGGCCGGCGACCGCGCCCGCGAGGGCCATGAGGGCCGCGACCAGCAGGGCGATGACTCGGGATGCCATGACCGGGTCAACGACACCGGGTCGCCGCGGGTTACCCCGGGCTCAGGTGACGGGGCGGTTCTCGTAGGGCGTGGACAGCACGATCGTGGTCCGCGTGGCCACGTTGGCGGCGCTGCGGATCCGGGCGAGCAGGTCCTCGAGGTCGGCCGGCGTGGCCACCCGGATCTTGAGGATGTAGGACT